>CAYJUP010000107.1:0-7255 GCA_964373365.1 uncultured Nitrospiraceae bacterium | reverse complement strand
AGGAGATACTTACCGTGCGATTCGCCCCCATTCAGATACCGCAGCATGGTCGCAGCCCAAGGTCTCAGCTCTTCACAATGGTGGGCGTCAGGAAGATCAACAGCTCCTGCCTCGCGATGGTCTCGGACTTGGTCTTGAACAACCAGCCCAGCACAGGAATGCGGGACAGGTAAGGAACGCCGGCCACCGTGTTGATCTGGCTATCCACGAAGATCCCGCCAATCACCATGGTCTCGCCATCGCGGACCAGGACCTGCGTGTTCGCTTCTCGCTTGTCGATGCTCGGTCCGGCCGGGTTGCTCCGGGCACCCACGGCGTTTCTCGTGGCCCTGATTTTTAACAACACTTGCTTGCCGGTCTCCCTCGGATCTCGGGAGGTGATCTGGGGTGTGACCTGAAGCTCGAGATTGGCGTCGACGAACGTGGTCTGCGTCCCTTGCAGAGACGTGGTCTGGAACGGGATGGACTCGCCCTGTGAGATCTTGGCCTCTCGCTTGTCGAGCGTGGTGAGCTTGGGAGCGGCAATGACCTTGGTCAATCCCAGCAACTCGCCAGCCGACAGGCGCATATCGAGCTGGACCCCGCCCGGCGCCAACCGGCCCCAGCTAAAGCCGGCGGCCGGGACCGCTGTCAAGCCGGACACCGCGGCGGGCAGGTTGACCAGAAAATCCGATGTCTGCGCGCCGAACGCCCCGACGTTACCGCCCCTGAAGCTCGCCGCCCGCCCATTCTCCAGGTTGTTGATGTTTTGGACACCCCACTGAACCCCAAGGGCCCGCGAGTAGGACGTATCGGCCTGGACGATCCGGGCCTCGATCTGGACCTGGGGAACCTCCAAATCCAGTTCGCGTACGAGTTGCGTGAACCCAGTGATCCTGGACTCCGTGTCTTGAATCACCAGGGCGTTGCTGTTCTGATTGACCTGGATCTGTCCGCGCGGACTCAGGTATTGTCGGAGGGTTGCCTGAATCTCCGAAGCCGCGACGTTTTGTACGTAGAGGATACGTGTGACCAGATCCTCAGCCTTGCTCTTGGATTCCTTGGCCTTCGCCTCTTCATCCTGCTGCCGGGCGATATTGGTAAGCGTGTCGATCCAGACAATGTTTCCTTCTCGGATCATGCCCAGATTGTTCATTTTCAGCATCATGTCCAATGCCTGATCCCAGGGAACGCTGACGAGCTTCAGCGTCACCTTGGCCTTGACCGCCTCACCCACAACGATATTGAACCCGCTGACGTCGGCGATCAATCTGAGGACATTGCTGATGTCCGCCGCCTGGAAATCCAGCGAGATCCTGCGCCCCACATAGCGGGGCTGTACCATCTCTTCCGGTTCAGCGCTCCCTTTGGCCTCAGGCGCCATTTGTGCTAGACGGGGTCTGGATTCGATGCTGGCAAGCCGCTCCGGAAACGGCACACGGCCGGCTGCCGCGACACGGACACGTTTGGTGTCCGGATCAGTCTCTCTCGCTTCAGGTTGCTTCGCCGGCCCACCCGATTGGTCAGGCTCGGGCGACGCGGTCAGTTTGACGGCCAGATGGTTCGTCCCAGGTTCTACCGAATAGATAGCCGGTTGTGGCAAGTCAAACACCAACCGAACCTTCTGGGAGTGGTGGCCGATTCTGATCTGCTTGAGAAGGGGGTGATCGACGGGCAACACCTGGAGATGGAGTGGAGAGGCCACGTTCGCCAGGTCCACGATGAGGCGGTCTCGATTGAACGGCTTGACGTCATAGCTGAATTCGCCGTCCCCAAAGATCACCACGGTCGCTTCCCCCTCGCCTCGCTGGACCTCAACCTTGGTCATCGTCGTGGCAGGCGTGCCCGCGCTCTGCGGACGCGGTGGTGCCGCGACGGACAGCTCCTGCAAACTTGAAGCCGGTGGCGCCGGACTTTCCTCGTGAGCGTCACGCACGATCTCGCTTCCCGCCGGAGCTTTGGGAAAGTCGATGAAGAGACGCGTCCCTTCAACTCGAATTTCAGGCTTCACCGCCGTGGTCAACGTAAAGACCAGTTGCATCCCCACCCTGGGCTTCGACACATCTGTCGGGACCACTTGGAGCACCGGAGGCTTATTAATATCCAGACGTTTGAGATCTTTGCCTTTGGAGAGACCGGGCAAGTCGACCGTCACGCTGACTGGCGCCACGCTGGTGGACATGGAGTAGACCACCGGACGCCCGCCGTCCACCTCCACTCGAAGCCGGTCGCCAAAGTCGGTGACGCTTAGGCGTTCCAGAGGCGTCGCCTCCTGGATCGAGTTGGTGCTCTCAGAAGGAAGGTGCACGCAGGAGAGGAACCCCTGCAGGATAACAATTAACGCGACCGCACTGGCGTTCATTTGTCTTGCGCTCATTCTGAGCTCTCTTTCTCATGCAGGCGCTTCACGTATTCCCGCACCTGCTGTTTCCCGTATACGTCGGTAAATCGTTCCTGGACGATGACGGAGTTCTCCGTGATCCCACTCACCACACCATTGTTCGGCCCGATACGCGTTCCGACACGAACCGTATAGCCTTTTCCGTCCGGCGTCTGCACCATTGCATTGTAGCCGAACCCTCCCCACACAATCCCCATCAGACTGAGCTCGGTGATGCCCACACGCTGGAGCGGGGGGAGATTGAGGTCTTCCTCTCCTGGCGTCTGGCCCTGCAAAATGACCGCCGCGAAGGGATCTCGCCTCCCCGAAGGATCGTATGAATAGCCAAACGTTCCGACTTCTGGAGCCGTTGGCGCAGGGACCGACGCGGCGCTGCCGGGCGGGCTCCCCGCGATCGGCGCCGCAGCAGTGGGTCCCGCACTGTTTGCACCTCCTGTTGACACGACAGGCTTCGCAGTGCTGACCTGGGCCAGCCGCACGGGCTCAAAAGCGAGCCCTGGAGACATCCCCGCCGTGCAGCTGAGTGTCCCCACCACAGCCACTGCGAACCACACCCGGTTTTCCATCCACCAGCGCCGACGATTCACCACACCTCCCGAGCACGAGCCGTTGCGTAGGTCGTTGGTTGCAGCAGCTATTTCGCCTTCGCCGCAGGCTCGGGCGCATTGGGTTCTGGAGATGCCACAAACGCGGTCAACTCGAATAATGTCTGGATCACCACACGACTCCGTTCAATCTTGGACGCGCCCATACGCAAATCTGACACGTTAATGATCCGCGGGAGCTTGTTGATTCGGTCAAAGAACAGAGCCGCCGTGTGGTAGCCACCCGCCACTTCAACGCTGACCGGCATCCTGACGAACAATTTCGAGGGATCCTCCGCTTGGCTTCCTGGCTTCCACAGCTTGATGTCCAGACCGAGCCGTACCCCCAGGTCGGACAGTTGTTTGAGCAGCATGACCGCTTCCTCCTGGGGTGGCAGCCGCTCTTTCTTTTTCGCCAGCTCAATCTCGAGCTGCTTGTTCGCCGCGATCAGTTCATCCAGATGCTTCACCTTGATGGTGAGTGTCTGAATCTCGCTGTCGAGCTTGCCGATCTCCGCCTGAAGACTTGCGATGAGATCATTCTTAGGTATGACGACGAAGTTATAAAATCCCGCCCCGATGCCCCCCATGATCATGCCAAGCAAAAGAATCTTCTGGAGGACCGGAACGGCACGGAACGATTCAAGATTGATCTTCGGAAGCTCCATGCTAGCCCTTTAATGCAAAGTTGATCTTGAACTGATACAGATTGAACTTACCCTCAGTCCCGGCACGCGATTCTAACAGTTGAATGTTGGTGAAGAAATTGGTCCTTCGGAGGTTGTTCACAAACTCAACCACGTCGTCGTTGGTCAGAGCCCGGCCCTCAAGTTCCACGTCATTGCCCTTCACATTCAATCTCACCAGCCAAACCTTGAGGGGTTCCAGGCTCTGACTCACGTGATCCAGCACTCGGACCGGGCCAGCTCGCGACTTTTCCAGTTGCTCGATGATACGGTTTTTATCCTCGAGGAGTTTCTTTCTCTTCTCGAACTCGTCGACCTGTTTGACTTTTTCCCTCAGGACAACCAGCTGCTTTTCCTTGCCCTGTTTGTCGAGTTGTTTGGCCTCGATCTCATAATCCAGCACGCCTGAATAGTACACGCACATCACAATCGTCAGGACGATCAGACCGAGACCTCCGGCAAGCTCAGCGCGGACGTCTAATTGCTGTTTAACGGCTTTGGCCCGTGGCCCAGGGAGAAGGTTGATCCGGATCATCGATCACCAATCCTTCTCATCGCCAACCCGACGCCGACCGCGGCCAAGTGGGCCAAGTCGGCCAGTGTCTCTGGATTGACATCGCACATCGTGGTATCCACCTGGTTGAACGGGTTGGCGACGGCGACCGCGACACCCATTCGGTCACTCAATTGCTGCACCAGGCCTTCCAGTTTCGCGCAGCCTCCACAGAGGAGCACTTTGTTGATCTCATCGTCCGGGTACGTGGACTTAAAATAGTCGACGGATCTTGCGACTTCTGACAAGACCTCTGCGTGCACACCATCGATCACGCTGGCAACAGCTTCCGCGTCGAGGCCCTCACGTCGCTCACCTTTCTTGGCGGCTTCGGCTTCCTCGTATGATACGCCCATTTCTCTCTGAATAGCCTCGGTGTAGCGATTGCCTCCAATGGAGATATCGCGAGTTAAGACGGAGGTGCCACCTTTCACGATATTGACATTCATCACACTGGCGCCGATATTGACCAGGGTCGCAATTTCCTCCGGATTCGCCGTGTAATTGATCCCGTACATGTTTTCAATGGCAAAGGCGTCCACATCCAAGATGACGGGCGTAAGTCCTGCTCCTTTCACGAGCTCCGTCAATTCATTGACCTTGTCCTTTTTCGCCGCTACCAACAACACGGACATTTGAGGTTGTCCATCTTCCGACTGTTCATTCGGATTCAGAATATGGAAATCAATATTGACCTCATTGATATCAAAGGGAATGTACTGCTCTGCTGCCAGCTTTACCTGACCCTCAAGCTCATCTTCCGGCATCGGAGGCAAGTTAATTTTCTTCACGATCACCGAGTGCCCCGATATTGACATCGCCACATTCTTGAGTTTGACATTTTGCTCTCGGATGAGTTCCTTGATTGCGCTTACAACTCGTCCTGAGTCCATCACCGTTCCGTCCACAATGACCTCGGGCTCCAAAGGCTTACTCCCAAATTTCTCTAAGAGGTATCGGCCTCTGGCCTGCTTCATCTGCACCAGCTTGATGGCGCTGGATCCGATATCCAGACCCAGCAATTCCTGTTTGGATCCAATCAGCGACCCAATGTCCAGAGCCAGCAACTGCGCGATTGGCAACAATTTCATCCTCGACCTCGGCTAGGGAGACTCATTGCGCGTTTGGATGATGCGCTTGATTTCTTTGATGTTCTGAACCGTGTACATCCGCCAGTTTCGCCAATCACGCCTGGGTCCTGAAATCATTCCTTCGCGCTCCCACCGAAACAGGGTGGCACGAGAAACATCGAACAGCTTGCACACTTCGCGTGTTTTGTATCGCTTCTTAGAAGTAGCTCGCACGGAATTAGCTCGCACGCTCTTCACTGCCGGCCAAAGACCAGAAACAGAAGATTCCACGCCGTTTACTCGAATGAGTATAGTCAATATATTATGCCTGTCAAGCAAACGATGAATATGGGGTATTCTTATCGCAACCAGGGGAGAACGGCGGCACCAAATCCATGTACGCGAAGGCTATTTCTGTGAGGAATTGTCATGACTTGTGGAGGTCTCGGTGCCGAAGTGAAACTCGGTGCCCCAATCCGGTAAAGCTGTCCCGCAACCGAGACGCGATCGCCACCGAGCGGTGACGCCCTCCCGTACAGCCTATGGCGATCGTGAGGTAACTACGCCGCTCTCGTTCGAAGCACGGGATCAGAAACTTGAACATGGCATCAAGGTGCCCGAGAAATGACATGGCGTCATGATCATCTAGGACGTAGGACTGTACCCGTGGATCCTCACCGGTCAGAAGCTTCAGGTCTTCGACAAAATTTGGATTCCGCAAAAAGCGCACATCAAACAACATGTCAGTATCGTACGGGACTCCGAACTTGAACCCGAACGTCAGCAGCGAGATGGTCAGGCGATGTTCCTCGCCATGTTGCAGATAGTGGCGTGCTAAGAGGTCCTTGAGTTCGTGAACCGTGAGATCTGATGTATCGAGAATCCGATCCGCGCGGCGTTTCAGCTCCAGCAGTCGTTCCCGCTCGAGCTGAACCCCATCCAAAACCGGCGAGTGTGGAAGAAGAGGGTGAGGGCGTCGAGACTCCGAAAAGCGCCGGACAAGGACTTCGTCTCTGGCCTCCAGAAAAAGCAGCTCCACAGGAACACCCAGAGATTTCACACGATCGACGTTAGCGAACAAGTCGGCAAAGAACCCGCGCTCGCGGATATCGATTCCGAGAGCGACGTTCCTTACCTCTCCGCCTTGTTGCATGCAAAGTTCGGCAAATTTTGGAATCAATGCGGGAGGTAGATTGTCAACGCAAAAAAACCCCAGATCTTCAAAACATTTGATCGCGTGAGTCTTCCCAGATCCGGAGAGCCCGCTGATGATGACCAGACGGAGCGCTTGCACCATATGTTTCAGGACTACACGGGTTGCGGGTCGATGAGTTCGACGCCCCCATGGTCTAAACGCCGTATCACCTGTAACCGATCAAAGGCCGCGTTCACGAAGACAAACAGGGCCGAGGGCTGTTTACCGAGACGACCGATCGCCTCGGCGACAGTGAGGGTGTGGAGCGGCACGCGAATAGTTTTGATGCCCAAAGGCTTTCCTTCAGCCTCGTTTCGTGTACGCATAGATCGACGCTCTACAGCGCGAGACTTATGGTTGATGCGTTTCTCTTTGCGCTTCCGAACCTGGCAGCTGATCTTGTCCAGCAACCGGTCAATCGATGCATACATTTCATTTGTGGATGCCCTCCCCTGGATCGCCACTCCATTGAGGGTCAGAATCACTTCGGCTGTGTGCCGATATTTCTCAACCCCGACCACGACCTGAACATCGCCGAGCGTGACACCATACCGTTCCAGGCGCTTCATTCTGGTTTCAATATAGCGTCTCAGCGCATCGGTGATCTCAACGTGGCGACCGGTAATGATCACTCGCATGACCGCTCTCTTATCCCTCGGGATGGTTTTGCCATACAGGCCTATCTGGGCTTGCGACACACGCAATGTTCAAGACACCTCAACCCATTATGACGGCTACTTGCGACTGTGAGGGCACGCGCATTGAACACGCTGGTCATCGATGGAGG
>CAYJUP010000106.1:0-7408 GCA_964373365.1 uncultured Nitrospiraceae bacterium | reverse complement strand
CCGGCCATGCTGTCGGTGATCAACGTGACCGGGATCTTATCCTGCATCAGTTCCCAAACGGTCAGGCGGGCGCCCTGCAGCACAGGACGCGTTTCGTCGGCGAGCACGCGGATCTTCTTGCCCTGTTCCCAGGCCGCGCGGACCACTCCGAGGGCCGTGCCATACCCAGCCGTGGCCAGCGCGCCCGCGTTGCAGTGGGTTAAAATCGTCTGTCCGTCTCTCACCAAGGCGGCTCCATGCTGGCCCATCGCCTTGTTCATCGCAACGTCCTCATCCAGTATCCGCTGAGATTCCTCCACGAGGCGGCGCTTGATCTCGGCCACCGGCTGCCCGCGCAGTCCGGCCAGCGTCCGCTTCATCCGGTCGATCGCCCAGAACAGGTTGACTGCGGTCGGACGGGTGGCCGCGAGATATTCGCAGATTCTCGTCACGGCCTTGGCAAACTCGTCGTAGCCGGTCATTGGTAGCGACTGGGCGCCCAGGGCGATGCCCATCGCGGCGGTCACGCCGATCGCAGGCGCCCCGCGCACCCGCAGTTCAAGGATCGCCCGCGCCACCGTCTGATAGTCGCGGCAGTCCAGGAACTCGACTTTCTCAGGCAGTCGGCTCTGATCCAGCAGCCGGACCGCCCCGTCTTTCCATTCGACCGTCGGAACCATGAGATGGCTCCTCTTAGCGATCGGTCGCTTCCACGTCGGTGGATCGTTCTTTGATTCCTCGCCGATACCCAGGTCGGCCCCGATACTCCAGGAAAGTGACGATGATCACGATCAGGGCTGCTTGGAGCAGCAGCATGAGCGCTTCCGCCGTATTGGCCTTGCGGAGCACCATCGCTGCCAGTCCAAGACAGATGGTCAGCGTAAAGATCGTGGCCACCGTGGCCCGCCGGCTGCCCAGCGCCCGCTCCAATCTATGGTGCAGATGGTCCTTCCCGACGTAGTCGATCCAGTCTTTGACCGTCCTGACCTTCCCGGTCACCACCCGCTCCACCGTGATATGAATCATGTCGTAGATGAGCACGCCGAAAATCAGAAGCGGGTTGCTGAACGACACAATCGGATTATTGTCAGCCCAGTCGCCCTTGACCGCCAGGCAGGCCAGGGTGAACCCGAGGAAGGTGGAGCCGCCGTCGCCCAGAAAGATATGAGCCGGCTTGTTCACCCTGAAGTTGTATGGGAAAAACCCCAGGCTGGCTCCGATGATGGCCGCCGCCAGCCAGCCAAGGCCCGGTTGGTTCGTCTGATACGCCACCATGCCCATGAAGAAAGCCAGCAGCACGGCCAGGCCCGTCGCCAGCCCGTCCATCCCGTCGAAAAAATTGAACGCGTTCGTGATCCCCACGATCCAGAGCAGCGTCAACAGCACATTGACGATCCCCCCGACCGGTCCGGCCGGAAAGAGCGAGAGCACTTTGCCGGAATAAATGACCAGCCCGGCCCCGGCCACTTGTGCCGCCAACTTGAACCAGGCGGGCAGCTCCCGGGCATCGTCCACGATGCCGACCACCAAGAGTATCGACCCGGCAAACAGGATCGCCACCATCCACTCCTCCAGGATCGAGTTGACCAACACCGACCCGACGAAACCCAGATACACCGCCAGTCCACCGACACGCGGGATCGGTTTGCGGTGTATCTTGCGCTCGGTCGGGTGATCCACAAGGCCCCATCGGATTCCCAGCCGAATCATCACCGGCGTCAGGGCGCAAGCGGTGGTGAAGGAGAACAGCAGGATATAGAGCCACCGCGCCCCCTGGTTCACGAACAGGTCGCGCACCTGAGGTGCGAGCAAGGCGAAAACCCCGATCAGGCCGCCCCAGACGGCCGGGGTGAGCCATCGCGCCTCTTGGCGGTCCATCGTCGTCATCTCAGCTCCTCGCAGAGCGTGTGGGCGGTGCGGGTCATCTCGTCATCCGTCAGGGAGGGGTAGATCGGAATGGACAACGCGGTCTCCAGGGCCTCCTCGCTGTTTGGATATCCGTCCAGACCGAGATAGCGGTGCAGCGGACGGAAGACCGGCCGCCGGCATTGGACTCCGCGGCGTTCCAATCGCGTCAGCAACTCCTCGAGCGGCTGATGCAACCGGCGCGACCGAGGCAGTCTGACGACATACCGGTAGAAGATATGCGAGCGACCCGGTGGGATTGCGGGAAGCACGAGGCCGGTTTGACGGAGCGCGTCATGGTAGTACGCGGCAATGGCCGCTCGCCGCTCCAGAAATGATCGGAACTGCGCCAACTGGCTCAGTCCTAAGGCGGCCTGCAGGTCCGTCATTTTACGGTTAAAGGCGGCCGTTTCCAGTGTCGGCTTCTCATCGTAATCTCGCAAGGCTCGGCCCGTTTCGAGGATCACCGGATCGTTCGACAGCACCATGCCGCCTTCGCCCGTGCACAAGAGCTTCGTGGCATAGAAGGAACAGACCGCCATCTTCCCCACGCTGCCGACCGGCCGCCCACCCTCCGTCGCCCCCAGCGTTTGCGCGCAGTCCTCAATCAGGGGGACCCCGAGCGCCTGCAGCTTCGACAGATCAGCCGGAAGCCCGAACGCGTGCGGGACAATGATCGCGCGTGTGCGAGGCGAGACCGCCTTCTCGGTCTCACCCGGATCGATGGCGTAGGTGTCCAACTCGACATCCACAATCCGTGGCTGCGCGCCGACCCGCACCGTCGCCAGCCAGAGTGCGGCGCAGACATAGCTCGGGAGGATCACTTCGTCTCTAGGACCGACCCCCAGGGCCAACAGCGCCAGCTCTAAGGCGACCGTCCCGGAGCCGACCGCCACACCGCCGTGCAGTCCCAGATACGCCGCCAGTCCCCGTTCAAACTCAGCCACGCGGGCACCCTGCGCGAGCTGCCCGGACCGCGCGACCGCCACCAGCGCTTGGACGTCCTCGCTGCCAAGCGTGGGTCTGGAATGCGGGATGCTGTGCAAGGACGCTGTCACTGCCCGATGTTGATGAACAACCGCAGAGGGACGAATCCTTCCGCGTTCTTGACCCGTCCCTGAATCCCACGAAAATGTGCGGAGGACCGGATTATGTCCAGGATGGTCAACCCTTCAATGTTGGTCTTCTTGACTTGCGACGTATGCGCCCGCAGCGCCTGAATCTTGTCTTCCAGCACCGTATCAATGTCCACAAAAACTGTGGGGGAGAAGTTTTGCGTGGTGGGGCCTTCGTAGAACATCACGTTCTTGGTGTAGCGGGTGGCGGTCATCGTGCACGATGCGAGGTGCCGATGATCCTGGTGCGTGTCATCATGAAAATGGACAAAGATGAAGTGAGGATCCACTTTGCGCACGACCCGTTCGATTTTCTGGATCAGGCGCTGATCCATCGGCAATTTCGTGTCCGGATAGCCGCCCCAGTAGATCTTCTCCGCCTTCAGATTCTTGACCGCCTGCTGCTGCTCGCGTGTACGAATCCCGCGTGCCGCCCCCTGCTCTCCTGCGGTCAGCACCATCAGAAAGATCCGGTGGCCGTTACGGGCGTACTTGATCAGGGTGCCCCCGCACCCGGCCTCGATGTCATCGGGGTGGGCTCCCAACGCCAGCACACGGAGCCGCTTCGAGTCGACTGCTCGCATCGTCACCTCCTGCATTCACCCTGACCCGCTAATCGTTATGTCTTGGTCGTGCGTCACGAAGGCGCTGAAGAGCATCATCCCCGTAAGTGAAAAGCAAGTCAATGGCGGCCATTCCCGGGATGAACGGTTCGTAGCATTGGGCGTAGACGGGATGCCGGAAGTCTTGGATCTCGAGCTTCACGCTCGAGGCTTCAAAGCGGGGCCTATCCATGTAGGCCGCCGCGCCGGCCCCGGCCAGATAATGCGTTGCGCCGACTGTGCGACAGATGTCGATCAGGCGATCGGTGGGGTCGTTCCGGAGAGTCATCTCCGAAGCGGATCGCAGCGGGGTTTTGATGCTGATGGCATCCAGCAACCATCGGAGTACGGCTAGATTCAGCTCCGTCAGCCGCTCCCAGGGGCGCCGATAGATCTCTCGAAACCCCTCCAGGAATCGATCGCAATAAGCGGCTCGTCCGTAATGCATTTCCATCGCCCGCAGGTGTTTGGTCTGCCAATCCACGCGCTGGTTGATCGGAGTCTCGTTGATCCGCTGCCCAAATTTGTGCAGAACCGGCACGGTGATCCATTGCCAGCCCTGGGCCGTCCGAATCCGGTTCCGGTTCTGCCACTCGTTTTTTTTGAACTGCACGATATCGAGCACGACGAAGAGATCGGCCTGATCAATCTTGTCGAGATACCCCAGCCATGGGAGAAACTGAGGCTGGTGAATGGTGACTCTCATCATTGCGTTAGTTGGTGTTTCGGTTTGTCTGGCTTATCTGGTTGAACCACACACACGAAACAAACCAGAACCACCTTCTCATCCCGTCCGGACTGGTCGGACAAAGATCGGGTTGCTCAGAATCTCGCCGTCTCCCCGGATTTCTAATCGGTACGCGATTCGCTCTTCCGGTGAGACCTGGTCGTCCACATACCGATGTTCAAATGGGGTTTCTCCGGCGAGGCGCGCCACGACCTGTCCGGACCGGATGATGGTCACCGAGATCGGATGGGCCTTGTGGTCGGTTGCCGAGACTGCCAAATGCACGGAACGGTCTCGCGCACCCTGCGGATCCAACGTCTCACCGGGTCCTGCCCATCTGGTTCCACCCTGGCACTCCACGCGGAAGGCGTCCAGCCGCAACCCGAACTCTTTTCGGTATTGCTCGACTCCGTACATTCGGCCAGCCCGCATCGCCTCGGTCAGCCCGGCGAGAGTCCGTTCGCGGACCCAGAGCACTGTGAGCACGCGGTCCAGCGATTTGGTGTCATGGCCAGGCCCGTGAAACGCAACTTCCCCGGACGCAAAGGGAGGGCTGGCTCGCTGCCCGTTCAGGTACAGATCAATCACCTGGTCCCAAATCCCGCCCGGTTGCGTGGCCGGGCGCGTATCTTCGTACACACCGCCGAAACCGGTATATCCGGTGGTGAGTATCAAGGCTTCGGGATACGGGTCGGTCTTAATGGTCACCTTTCCCAGTGGGCCGAATGAATGCACGCTGAAGTCACGCGCCTCCGGCAGAGACCAGACCGCCACTCCACCACGGGCCGTGACTGTATCAATGACCGCCTGATAGGGCCGGTAGCCCAGCCCGTCATCATAGATGCTGAAGACCGGCTGGCTGATCGGTATCGCATTCAGGAGCAGGAGCAGCGCGAGCCCAGCCACCATCAGGGCCGATGCCCGGTACTGTGTGGCGATCTTATACGGGACCACCCCCACGCGCGTCGTGCGATAGGTTCGCCGCCGCCAGAGCCAGGCGGCCGGAACAAACAGCAACCCGGGCGTCAGATTCAGCGCGCTGTCCCATCTGTAGCGATAGGAGGCGGGATTGCCGGTGACCGGCAAGGCGGCGTAATCCTCCGCCCCCGAGAGTCCGAGCACCAATAAATTCTTTTGGGAGTTGTGCAGCGTCAGATTACGGTCCAGCAGGGATCCGGTCCAATAGTAATGTGGAGCCACTTCGATCCCAGGAACCAACAACACGTGAGGATGGCGCGCTTGGACGTCGGCGACTTCGGCCAGGTATTGCTCCACTCCGTGATCGAGGACCGACGACAAGTTGACCGTTCGCCGGAACACGCCGCGCAGCGGCAACACCCCGTACTCATAGTGCAGGACGAAATTATCGGACAGTATCACCGCCTCGAGCCCAAGCGTCTCGGCCTGCTCGGCCAACTGATCCAGGCTCAGGCCGCCGGTGCTGACCGAGCTGTGCACGTGAAACGCCGCAACCAACGGGCGGAGTCCGGTTCCTCCCTCGACGGCGCCGAAGACAGAGGAGGTGAGACCCAGGGCCAGCACGGTCAAGAGCGATTTGAGGCAGGATGTTTGAATCATGTCACGCCTGTTTCGCGTACGGCCTCTTCGTACACCGCCTCTACGGCATGGACCATTGCCGGGATTCCAAATCGGGCCCCAATGCTCTGGCTGGCACTGGCGGCAAGCTCCTTGGCCCAGTCGGGACGGGAAAGCAATTCGGCCATCGCTGACGCCAGCGCGGCGGGGTCTCCAGATGGCACCAGGAGGCCGTTCTGGCGGTCTTTCACGATCGCCGGGATCCCGCCCACTCGAGTTGCGATCACCGGCCGCCCGGCCGCCATCGCTTCGACGAGAGCCCGACACATGCCTTCGTTCAATGAAGGAATGACAAACAGGTCCATGGCTCCCAAGCAGTCCGGCACATCGTGTCGTTCCCCTAAGAACCGAACTGAGGTTCCCACGCCCAGCTTCGCCGCCAACGCCGCCAGCTCGGCGTGCAATTCGCCGCTCCCCACGATCACGGCGTGCAATCTCGCATGCAAAGGTTTCAGTTTGGCGACGGCTTCAATGAAAAAGCGATGCCCCTTGATCGGGGTGAGCCACCCCACCGAGCCGACCACGAGGGCATCCGGCGGACAGTCGAACCCCGCCGGACGCCGACCGATCACGCCGGCGACGCGCCTGAATTGCTCCAGGTCGATCCCGCTGGGCACCACCGCGAAGCGGTCTGGGCGGCCGACTCCGCGCGCGAGCCACTCGTCCCGTTCCGCTTCCGTCAGCGCAATCAAGCGGGTCGTGCGTGTCGCCAGCAGCCGCTCGGTCTGCAAAAACATCCAGGACGTGCGACGCCCGAAATGCCCGTAGAAGACGTGGCCGTGGGGGGTGTGCACGATCGTACGCACCCCCGCGAGCCAGGCGGCCAGTCGGCCCACGGCGCCGGCTTTAGACGTGTGCGTGTGAACGATCGCCGGTCGTTCCCGTCGGAACAGTGCGGTGAGCTGACGCAGGCTTCGGAGGTCTTTGATCGGAGTGATGTCGCGTGTCAGTGTCGGCACCACCTGACCACGTACGCCTGCGGCTGCGAGACGCCGGTGATTCTCTTCGGCCGCCCTGATGCCACCCTGAGCCTCCCAGCGACCCGGCACGCCCGTGACCACGCACGGGTCGAAGCGAGCCCGATCGTGCCCCAGAGCGGTCAGCAAGGTATTCTGCGCCGACCCTCCTCGATCCAGCCGAGTGATCACATGGATGACTTTCCAAGGCTCCATGTCACGCACTGCCCCGGGCGGACGAGAAGGTTGTGCAAGCTGCCTGTAGCACCGCCTCGAGCTGTTCGCTGTGCCGATCCCAGTTGTAGTCCATCTCGACCAGGGCGCGTCCCTTAAGGGACAGTCGCTCTTGCTCGCCTGGCTGATCACGGAACCGACCCAGGATGCGGCGGATCCCGACGGCCAGGGCCTCGCTGTCGGTCCCATCAGCAAGGAGCACAGGATCCACGCGAGCGAGCACTTCCGGGATCGCCCCGACCGGCGTACCCAGGACCGGCGTCCCACAGGCTAGGGCTTCGACCGTCACCAAGC
>CAYJUP010000105.1:3888-7411 GCA_964373365.1 uncultured Nitrospiraceae bacterium | reverse complement strand
TGCCTGTCCACGCTGGGGCCCGGGGCGACAAATCTCTTAACCGGAGTGGCTGATGCCAATCTCGACCGGGCGCCGCTTGTGGCCATCACCGCGCAAGCCTCGCTGGATCGAAGGCACAAGGAGTCGCACCAGTACATTGACACCCTGTCGATGTTCAAGGTGGTCACGAAATGGAACGCCGAGATCACCATGCCTCACATCATTCCGGAAGTGGTCCGGAAGGCCTTCAAGGTGGCTCAGACCGAAAAACCGGGGGCGATCCATTTGGAGCTGCCGGAGGACGTTGCGGCAGGGGAGGTCACGTCAGACGCCTCGAAGGAGCCGCTCCGTGTCCAAGCGCCGTTCACCCCCGAACCGCTGACCACTCAAGTGGAGCGAGCGGTCCAGGTCATCGCCGGTTCCCGCCGGCCGATCATTTTAGCTGGCAATGGCGTGATCCGAGGGCGGGCCCATGAAGCGGTCCGGCAGTTTGCCAAGAGATTGAATATTCCCGTGGTTCATACCTTCATGGGCAAGGGGATCGTGCCGGATCGTGATCCGTTGTCCCTCTACACCATTGGATTGCAGATGCGGGACTATTCGTCGGTCGTCTTTGAGCAGGCCGACGTCGTCATTGCGGTGGGCTATGATTTTGTCGAGTATGCCCCCTGCTTCTGGAACCCGAATCGGGACAAGCGCGTCGTCCATGTGGATATGTCGCCGGCCGAGGTGGACGCACACTACATCGTCGAGGTCGGCGTGCTGGGCGATCTCGCGCTGTCTCTGGGCCAGATTGGAGCCGGCCTGTTACCATTCGATCAGCAGTGGGCCCGGCGTTGCCGTGACA
The DNA here is from genome assembly GCA_964373365.1 of uncultured Nitrospiraceae bacterium. Taxonomy (GTDB): domain Bacteria; phylum Nitrospirota; class Nitrospiria; order Nitrospirales; family Nitrospiraceae; genus CAYJUP01. Next base: position 6,585 of record CAYJUP010000105.1, on the reverse strand, counting down.
CGATCGTGGCCGGTTTTGAAGCAGAGGCGGCCGAACGGCCGAGCTGGCCGATGCGCCCGCAGCACGTGATTCGTGATCTGCGGGCGGCGCTCTCGACCGATGACGTTGTGATCTGCGATGTGGGCGCTCATAAGCTCTGGATGGCCAGGATGTTTCCGTGTCTGGCCCCCAACACCTGCATCATCTCTAACGGCTTCGCCTCGATGGGGATCGGGCTTCCCGGCGCCGTGGCGGCCAAACTGCTCCTTCCGGAACGGCGGGTGGTGGCGGTCACCGGCGACGGCGGATTCCTGATGAATTCACAGGAACTTGAGACGGCCGTTCGCCTTCGATTACCGGTGGTGGTGCTGGTGTGGCGGGACGACGGCTATGGGGTGATCCGTTGGAAACAGATGCTTCGGTTTGGGCGAACCTCGTCCGTTGATTTTGGGAATCCGGACTTCGTCACCTACGCGCAGAGTTTCGGGGCTGCCGGGTTCCGGGTGACCGGACCGTCCGAGTTGGCCCCGATTTTGACGGAGGCGTTCAGTTGCGGCCGGCCCGCCGTGATTGATTGCCCCGTGGATTATTCGGAGAACCTGAGATTGACGGAGCGGCTGAAGACACTCTCCTGAGCCGACATTACCCCGCCTCGTCCCCAACCCTCGTCACAAGTCCCCTCAGCAGGGTTTTCGCGTTGATCTCAGAAACACGAAGGGGAAGCCATCTCGCGATGACCTCCCCTTTGCTGCTTCAACCGCGTCTCGTGTTATTTAATGAGCCGATCGGTCCCAATCTTGGTAGCTGAAGTCACGGGCGGCTCGATCTTGATTTGAGGACCCTGTACCTTCGGGAGCTGGCCCGCGCCCTCCTTCTTCATGAGCCTCTGATTATTCTCATCCGAGAGATGCTGGACCAAGTGCTTGTCAGTGTCCGCTGCATCCAGCAAGGCTTTCTCCCCCGTCTGGTTCGTCTTGCCAGAATCATTGGCCGTAGCTTGTCCGTTGACGGGGCTCCCGTCGTTCTTCATTGGATAGCCCTCATGCTTCGGCAGCAAAGCCGGATTCGCGAGAGCGAGGGACAGCGAGAAACCCACGGCTATCACCGCTGCAACAGTGCCGATAAGAGTTTTCATAGCGCTTACTCCTTGTATGAGTGTGAGAAGAGGATCAGCAGATCGTCAATAAATGGCCACACAGCGGGGCGTATCTTAACGACCTTCATGTAACCCTGTCAAGTGCTGGCCGAGAGGCATGGGGTAATGGGCTATGGGCCGGATGAGATTGCCTATGGCCACTCACCTCTCGCCTCAAAAGCCAAGGCTGATCAGCGAGGGCGCCGTGGCCGGTGTCCTCTTCCACGGCGTCGGTAGGGCCCGCCCCGAGGAGCAGAGATCGGCAGCCTGATAATCACGGCTGTCCCCTGGCCGGGGCCGCTGGCGATCGAGATCTGTCCTTGATGCTCTTCCACGATCTTCTTGACCGTGGCCAGCCCTAAGCCGGTGCCGGTCCGCTTGGTGGTGAAGTAGGGCTCGAAGACCTTGCCCACGTGTTCGGTCGGGATGGGAACGCCGTCGTTCTTGATGGTGATCTGGACATAGCCCCGGCCTCCTCGGTGCTGGCTCGCTTCGATGTGGAGGTTCCCGCCGGGCGTCATGGCCTCCAGCGAGTTTTTGAAGATGCTCAGGAAGACCTGCTGCATCTTGGCCTCGTCGCATCGCACCGGGCCGAGATTGGCGCCGTAATCCTTCGTCACCCGAATGCGGTTCATTTCCAGTTCGGTGGCGACCACGGTCAGCGTATGTTCGATGATGTCGGGGACGCGGCACACGCGTCGGTTCAATTCGAGCGGCTTGGCAAAGTCCAAGATCTCGTTCAGGATGGCCTCGATTCTGATCAGATCGCGCATGGCGTTCTCGACGCGCGTCTGAGGGTCGAAATCAAGAACCCCCTCGCCCGTGACCTCTTCCAACTGCGCCCGGATGGAGGCCAAGGGCTCACGAACTTCCGTAGCCAGAAATGCGCTGAATTCCCCGAGGGCGGCCTGCCGCTCCTGTTTTCTGATCATGGGCTCCGAGGGAGCTTGCTGCACCGGCGGAGACGGTGCCTCCCCCGGCGCCCCTTCTGCGGCCCTGACCGTCTGGGGTGAAGAGGGTTCATGCAGGAGTTCCTCCAATTTGACGATCAAAGGCTCCAGGGCTCTCGCATCAGGAAGAGTGTATTGCATCGGTGTCTTGGAGGACAGCGTCACCGTCCCTCCCACCTGCCCCCGCACAAAAAACGGGACCACCATGGATGAGCGGAACCGGTCCCTGTATAAATGCTTGTGGTCTTGGAAGCGCCCCTGGGTCGAAGCCAAATCGTGATCCACGCGCGGCTTCCGGTGGCGAACGGCCCACCCGGAGGCCGAGGCATCAAGGGCCAGACGTTGACCGGGTTTGAGATCCTTCTTGTGCTCCCCTTTTTGCTCCCCTGCGATCCCCAGGACTTCCACGACCCCGGCGACTGGATCGTAGCAGGTGACCCAGGCACGATCGAACGGCAGGGCCTTCGCCGACTCGCTTAACAAGGCGGCGATCCGTTCCTGCGTCTCCGGAGTGGAGTAGGAAGGTGGCTGCGCGAACGGCTCCGCGCCGGATGGCGCCGCCGTGGGGATCGGCTCTTGGGCGACGAACGGACGGCTCAGGATCACGGTGCCGTCGAACAATGCCGCTCTCTC
>CAYJUP010000105.1:0-3788 GCA_964373365.1 uncultured Nitrospiraceae bacterium | reverse complement strand
ACGTCTGCTTGGCGGTGCGGGGCTGCTCGGCGGCCTGTCCCATGTCGACATCCCCCGAAAACTTGGCTGGAGGCACGAGGCTAGGGGCTATGGGTGGAAGGCTATGGGCACGTGGCAATGGGCTATAGGCCGGAATGTCTTACCCATAGCCACTAGCCTCTCGCCTATTGCCTTTCCTCATTACCCCTTGCCTGACCTTGTGACCGGACGGCATTGTAGCAATGCGGGCAGGCCATTGCAATTGACTTAATTCACGATACGGGGAGGCTTTGGACGGTGGATGACGATCTCCACCCGACCTTCTTCCGAGATCCACAGGTTCAGGATACTGCTCACCACGCTGATCAGCACAGCACCCCAGACCGCCGGCCAGAAACCGGCGAGATGAAAGCCTTTGACCAGGAATGACACCAACTCGAGCAGGAGCGCGTTGATGATGACCATGAATAGGCCCAGCGTGAGGATGATAAAGGGGAGCGACAACAGGTAGAGGACGGGACGCACCAGCGCGTTGAGCAACGCCAGCAGGATCACGGCGGCGATGCCGGCCGAGGGACTCTCCACCTCGATCCCGGGGACGATCTCCCCGGCCAGAAGCACGGCGGTGGCGGTGACGACGAAACGAATCAGCAACCCTTTCATCGTTCGTTATTCGTTACACGTGAATCGTTAAACGCAGGAGACGTTACACGTGAACCGTGAAACGTTATCCGCAAGACTCCGCTCCGGGTCCCCGCGTTGAACGAATAACGGTTCACGCCTCACGTCCTACCCTGCCGGAACGGCCAGGTCCACGGCCGCCTGACGCTTGGTCACCTTGTCGTCGGGATCGTAGGTCGCCATGACGTCTTTCTGAGCCCCTCTGGCCGACACCGTAATCTTGGTGCCGGTGTCCTCATTGTGGAGGTGGAGGAAGATCTCATAGTAGCCTTCTTGGTTTGTCTTCGTGCTGCCCGCGTGCGCGTGCTCCTTCATCGGCTTGGCCTGGACCTCGACGCCCGGGACCGGCTTTCCGTTGCCGTCCCGGATGTAGCCGTACACAATGAAGCCGTGCTCCACTTTGGTTTTCACGAACACGGGTTTGGGCGTTTCGACCGCCGGATTCTTGAGGGTGCTGAGGTACGCGGCCAGCGCCCCGAGTTCCTCGTCGCTCATCAGGTCCTTGTACTTGTCCGGCATCTGGCCTTTCTTGTGCTCTTTTTCGAATCCCTCGGCGTACAGATACGTGGGATCGAAAATCTTCTTTTTGAAGTCCTCAATGGTCAAGAGATTCCCGATGTTGTCCAGCATGGGGCCTCGTTTCTTGACGCTGCCCTTTCCGCCGACTTTGTGGCAGTTGTAGCACTCGTGCAGGTCGTAGACCTCCATGCCGCGCGCCACGAGGCTTAGGCCTCCTGTGGCGGGCTTTGCTGCTTCCGCAACCAGACCGGCTTCGGGTGTAGCGGCCGGCGCCAGACGGTTCAGACGAGCCGCCAGGGCTTGGGCTTTTGTCTCCAGCGCCTCCGCCTGCTTGATCAGCTCGTCCAGGTTTTGGAGCTCGTGGCCGGCCTTTTCACGTTTCGCCTTCAGCAGTTTTTCAATCTTGCCCTTCTCGTCTTGCGGGTCGTACTGCGGGAGTAACGACGCCCCGACGATATAGACGGCGGAGAGCAGTGCGTAGAACACCACCAGGGCGACCAGGGCTTTCATCCCGTCGAGAGGCTTGACCGCAGGCGCATCCAGCAGAATGAACACCGCAGCGCCCAGCATCGCATAGATGAAGAACATCATTTGAAACACGGGCGGGAACGCCAGCGCGTTGCCCACGCCGACCAGGATGGCCCCGATGACGGCTCCGATCACACCTTTCTTGATGATGCTTTTCACCAGATTCGGCTGTTCGGCCATGCCGTTCCTCCTGAGGATACGAACTGTTTGGCCCCTGCCGCGCGGGCTCAGTATACAGACTCTGGGGCAAGATCGCCAAGCGCTCGGCAGGCGACAACAGGTTATCGCGGTCCCGGCGGTCCGGAGCCCTCCGTGGGAGTGTGTGTGTCGGCGGGGAATCGGCCTAACAGTCTGAGGAGGAACAGCGCCGTAATCGGGAGATAGATGAGCACGCCGGTCATGCCCAGCAACGGTTCGCCGATCCAGAACGTGATCGCCAGGCTGAAGACCAGCACGCCGTAGTAGAGCGCGCAACCCAACAAGACCTTGCCAACCGCAGCCTGGCCAGCGCGAAAGCTATGGGGAGCGAGCCGGTGATCCAGCAGGAAATACACCGACAGGGCCAGCAGGCCCACCACGGCCCAGCCGACGTAATTGGCCACCGGGACGCCGAAATGGATGCCGGGATCGGGATAGGAGTAGATCCGACCCAGGAACCAGCGGTCCCCGCGGAGCGCGACAGGGTCGATGACGATATCAATGAAGGCGAAGAAGAGCGCGGCCAGCCACAGCACCGGCCAGGACGTACGGACAGTCGAATCGAACACCAGCTCCAGCCGCGGGACTGACGCAACGTGCTGCCTCGCGTTGTTCACCGGGAGGAGAAAAAAGAGGGACAGACAGTAGCTGGCATACAGGAGGAACGTGAAGGACAGCGAGTCCATGAACGGCACGTTTGAGAGGTAGAGCTCCTGCCCCACCGTTGCGCCGGTGTAGTGGTACCATCCGAACGGAATCCCGGTGCGGGTGGAGGAAAACTCGCAGACGAATGCGGTGATCCAGGTGGTCGAAAAGAAGAGTCCGGCCCGGCGCCACCCCAGCAGCCGTTGAGCGGAGAACAGGGAGACGGCCAGAAACAGGAAGACGTAGGGCCGGAGCACGATGGTCTTGATCAGCAGTTCGAAGACGTCCATGGTCAGAGTGACGCGTGACGTGTGACACGTGACGAGCCAAATAACGGTTCGGATTTTCTGCCCGCGTCACCCATCACTCATCACCCGTCACGATCTTCAGGAGTAGCCGTGGTCGCGGAACCACTTGACCGCCTTCTCCAGCGCCGTCTCGACCGGGGTCTGCGGGAGCGCAAGCTCCCGGAGCGCCTTGCTGCAATCGTAGTGCATCCGGTACTTGGCCATCCGCACCCCTTCCAGTGGGATCCTGGGAGGCTGATGGGTCACATGATCGGCGATCCAGCAGTTCACGTGTGCGAGCGGCAAGACCGCCTGCCACGGTAGCTTGATGCGGGGCGCCTTGACGCCGGTCAGTTCGCTCAACATGTCGAAGATTTCCCGAAGGGACAGGTTCCGGTTGCCCAGGATGTACCGCTCGCCGACGCGGCCCCGCTCCATGGCGCGGAGATGGCCGACCGCCACATCGTCCACATCGATCAGGTTCATCCCGGTATCCAGGTAGGCCCACATGCGCCCTTTCATAAAGTCCACAATCATTTGGCCGGTGGGGGTGGGTTTGATGTCCCGCTCGCCGACCGGCGCACTGGGGTTCACGATGACAACCGGTAGGCCGGCGCGCGCCAGCTTGAGGACCTCCTGCTCGGCCAGGTACTTGGAGCGTTTGTAATCACCCGCCATCTGTGACAGCGAGATCGGCGTCTCCTCCGTTCCTGGTCCGCCGCCGGCCGGAAGCCCGATCGCGCCGATCGTGCTGGTGTACACGATCCGCTCGGTGCCGAGCTTACGGGCGGTCTCCAGCAACATGAGGGTACCGGTGACGTTCACCTCATAGAAGACCGAGGGGTCCGTGGCCCAGAGGGCGTAGTGGGCCGCCACGTGGTAGAGCTGCGTGCAACCGGATAGGGCGCGGCGCAGCGAGTCCTGATCCCGCAGATCACCGTGAGCCTGCTC
>CAYJUP010000104.1:5790-7428 GCA_964373365.1 uncultured Nitrospiraceae bacterium | reverse complement strand
GACGGCACCGCCTACGCCGGCTGGCAGCGTCAGCCGGACCGGCCGACGGTTCAGGCCGCTGTCGAAACCGCCATCCGAAGCATCACACAGACCGATATCCCGGTGACCGGCGCCGGCCGGACCGACGCCAGGGCTCACGCCTTGGGACAGGTGGTCAGCTTCCGATCGGATAAGGCCATGTCGCCGGAGCAGTGGGTGCGCGCGCTGAATGGTCTGTTGCCACCGGACATCAGCGTGCGGTCGGCCGAGCGCGTCGCCGATGACTTCCATGCCCGTTATTCAGCTCGCGGGAAACTCTATGAATACCGGGTCCTAAACCGGGTGGAACGGTCAGCTCTGGAGCGAACCCGTGCATGGCACGTCCGCGGACGGCTGGACGTGGACGCGATGCGCCAAGCGGCGAGCCTGCTCGTGGGCCGTTATGATTTTTCGTCATTCCAGGGGTCACCGACCGACGAGGAGAATCCGATCTGTGACCTCCGACGGCTCGAGATCAGTCAGGAACAGGCCTTAATCCGGTTCGAAGCGCAGGCAGATCGGTTCCTCAAGCAGATGGTGCGTGCGATTGTGGGGACGCTGGTCGAGGTGGGTCTTGGGAAGCGACCGCCCAAGAGTATAAAGGAGGTTTTGGAGACTAGAGATCGTCGCTCGGCTGGCGTGACCGCCCCCGCGCATGGACTCTATCTGGTGCGGGTGGACTACTAACCCGCCCCAGGGGTTCCTTCAAGGAGTTCCCGAACTTTAGCGATCAACTCGGCCCTGGGAAAAGGCTTGGTCAAGAATGGGAGGTCTGGCTCCCTCTCGAAGCCCTCTCCGACCACGCGGCTACCTGAAAGATACAACACTCTAAGCTGGGGCCATTGGGCATGAACCTTCATAACCAGTTCAAGGCCGTTCATCCCCGGCATGAGCATGTCGGTAATCAGGAGCCGGATCGCGCCTGCGTGTTGCTCGCAGAGCTGAAGCGCTTCCTGGCCGGTCCCTGCGAGAAGCACAGTATACCCCTGCTTGGTGAGGATGCTCGAGAGCATCTCTCGCACGATAGACTCGTCATCAACGACAAGGATGAAGCCTTGTACGTTGTAGGTGTGTTCTCTCGATGGAGAGGAACTGCTCATCAGGTCGACCCTCTGGTCGTTTGATCGCAATTGAACTCACTCGGCCATTGATTTCAGTCTTGACCATTATCCGGCACGTGCGACCGTTCACGCACCGACGTAGTCACAATTCCTCCCAAGATGACTATTGCGACTGTGCTCCTTCTAACACTTCTCGCACCTTTTGTCCAAGTGCGCTTGGGGTAAATGGCTTGCGTAGAAAGACGTTGCGCGGATCACTCAGGATCTTCTGAACAATGGCACTGTCCGTATGTCCTGACATGAAGAGGACCTTCAACTCCGGACGCCGGGCTCGCAGCTTGGAGGCCACCGCATATCCGTTCTCGCCAGGCATGATCACGTCTGTCAGGAGCAAATGGATATGGCCATCATACCGGTCACTCGCGCGAAGCGCGTCTTCCCCGTTACTCGTTTCCAGAATCTGGTAGCCGTGGCGTGACAAAAGGGTAACGATCATGGTCCGGACAATCTCTTCATCCTCGACCAACAGGATCGTTTCCTTCCCGCGGCTCGTAGTCTT
>CAYJUP010000104.1:2073-5690 GCA_964373365.1 uncultured Nitrospiraceae bacterium | reverse complement strand
TCAAGCCTGCATGACGGGCGGCGAAGGCTGGATCGATGTCGACGTTGGCTGTCTCGATGAACAGCTGTCCCCCCTGGGGCATCGCGTCTCGCGCATTCACGACGAGGTTCATAAGGACTTGGCCAATCTGCCCAGGATCGGCTTTCACCAGACTTAGATCAGGGGCGAATCTTGTAGCCAGCTGAATGTTTTCTCCGATCAGTCGTTTGAACATCTTTTCGATATTCTGCACATCGAGATTCAGATTCAGCACTTTCGTCTGCTGGATCTGCTGCCGGCTGAAGGCTAACAATTGGTCAGTCAATTCGGCCGCCCGCTCGCCCGCCCGCTTTATTTGCTCAACAGTCGAGTATAGAGGGTGATCGGGCTTCAGGCCCTCCATGAGAACCTCACTGTATCCCGTAATGACGGCCAGCATGTTATTGAAGTCATGGGCCACCCCGCCCGCCAGCCGCCCGATGGCCTCCATTTTCACGGATTGCCGGAGCTGCCGCTCCAATTGAGCTTCCCGTTGGTGGCGGAGATAGCCGTCGTATAGGACGCTGGCGACCTGAGTCAGAAACTCGACGTCACGCTGCTGGACTTCTGTGTAGCCCCCCGGGCGATTGGCTACACCAATCATGCCGACCACCTTGGTTTGCTCCAGGATGGGGACTCCGAGAAAATGACGAAGGGGCGGATGTGCCGGAAGCAGTTCCCCAGATCGAGTATCGGTGCGTGGGTCATTCGAGAGCACTACTTTTCCGGTCGTGACGACCCTCCCGAACAGATTCTCCAGATTCGTGAGTTCTAGATAGCCAAGCTCTTGATACGTCCGAACGGCTTTGTCATAGAACTCGCGGTTCATCGTGTTGTCCCAAACTATCCCTTCATGGGCAAGGATGCGTAGCACTGGCCCATCAAGCAGGACGCCAATGAATCCGTACTTACTCGCGGTTTGATCCAGGGCGACCCGGAGCAGGCGAGCGCTTGCCTCGCTCCATTTGCCGCTCCCAAGAAACGCAAGGATGGTGGCATTGATCGCCTCTAACTGGGCGGTCTTGAGCTGCAGCGCTGCCTCCATTGCCGGCCGCTCTGCCTCGGCCCGTTGCAGCTCACTGCAGCGCTGGCGAAGCCAAGTCAGTTCCGCCAGGATCTCTTGAGGAAGTTCCGCATCGGTCATGGTTCCTCCCGGGACGTCCTAAAGCGGCTGCGAGCGGAGAGAGTCTCCCGGCTCTGGCTCAGCGCTCAGAAAGCTGGCCGTTAAGAATTACTTTGCCGATTCTCCAGCGCCTTCCGCAGCTCAATCAGTTCACGTTCGAGGGCTTCGAAGCGGTCGGCGATGGGGTCGGGCATGTTGATGTGGTCCATGGTCGCTTCTGGTAACCGCCCCCATTCCGCTTTGATGACCCGCGCGGGCACGCCGATCACGGTGGAATTGGCCGGCACCGACTTTAGCACCACCGAGTTGGCGCCGATCTTGACGTTGTCACCGATCCTGATGCCCCCCAGAATCTTGGCCCCGGCTCCTACCACCACGTGATTGCCCAACGTCGGGTGGCGCTTGCCCCGCTCCTTCCCGGTTCCACCAAGGGTAACGCCCTGGAAGAGCGTCACGTAATCGCCGATCTCCGTCGTTTCGCCGATCACGACACCCATCCCATGGTCGATGAAGAACCCGGTTCCGATCTTGGCGCCCGGATGGATCTCGATGCCCGTCAGCCAGCGGGCAAGATGCGAGACGGCCCGTGGAATAAACGGCACCCCGTGGGACCAGAGCCAGTGCGACACGCGATGGGCGAGCAACGCATGCAGGCCTGCGTAGGTCAGGATCACCTCCACCTTGCTGGTCGCGGCCGGGTCCCGCTCGAACACGACCTGCAGATCCTGTTTAATCGTCTTAAGCATACGTCTAGAAAGTCATAAAGTCGTAACGTCTTAAAGTCATGGAGTCGGAAACTACTACTTAGACCCTTCAGTAGCTAAATAGCTTATGAATCCAGAGACTGCTTTTGACACTTCCTCTGCCATTGTTCTACGGTCGGCAAATTCCTCGGCAGTGAGATATCCCAATTCTAACGCCACAAAGAGTTGACTGCGAACTTCTCCCGCTGAACCCTTTGCCATATACAGAAACCGCTGGAAGTCTTTGTCCGATCCTCTCTCAAATCCTTCTGCGATATTGGACATGACTGGCACTGATGCTCTTCTGATCTGATCCCGGAGACCAAAATCCTTCCCGAATTCACCATTCCCACTCATCCGATAGACCACAGCAACCAACTCCTCTGCCATCTGCCAGGCTTTGATCTCCTCAAATCGCTCGATCTCTGCCAACGGGTTCCTCTGCAGACTTGACGACTTTCGGACATTACGACTTTCCGACTGGTTCAATCAAACAGACCGCCTGAGCGGCAATGGCCTCTTCCCTCCCGATGGCATCCAAGCCTTCTCCGCTTTTGACCTTGATGTTCACGACCTCCCGCTCCACCTTGAGGACTTCCGCGATCCGGGCCTGCATGTCGGCGAGGTAAGGGCTGAGACGAGGCGCCTGCGCGATGATGACCGTGTCCAGGTTGACCAGGCGAAACCCTTTCTTGCCCAGCAACCCGGCGATGTCCTCCAGCAGCCTGAGGCTTGAGATATTCTTGAACCGCGGGTCGGAACTGGGATAATGCTTCCCCAGGTCGCCTTCTCCCATCGCGCCAAGTAGGGCGTCGCATACCGCGTGCACCAACGCGTCGGCATCCGAATGCCCCACCAACCCTTGCGCATACGGAATCTCCACTCCACCGAGAATGAGTTTCCTGCCTCTCCCTAACGGATGAATGTCGTAACCTATGCCGATTCGCATGCGTTTTTCTTTCGTTATTCGTTAAACGTTAATCGTTAAACGCAAATGGGAAATGCTCATCTTTGCGGTTCACGAATAACGTTTCACGTTTAACGTCTTGCACGAGCAGCCAGGATGGCTTCGCCGATCACGAGATCTTCCGGTCTCGTGATCTTGATGTTCTCCATGCTGCCATCCACGACCGCGACAGGATGACCGAGCCGCTCCACGAGTTGCGCGTCGTCGGTCGCGTGAATGCCTTCCAGTTCGGCCTTCCGGTGGGCCTCCCGCAAGAGCGCAAACCGAAATGCCTGGGGAGTTTGAGCGAGCCAGAGGCTGCGCCGGTCCACCGTGCATTCGATCAACCTGTCCGCCCCGACCTGCTTGACCGTATCCCGCATCGGAATCGCGACCACCGCAGCCCCGTGCTTTGCCGCCTGCTCGATCACCCCTTCGACCATCTCCCGCGTGAGGAACGGCCTCACGGCGTCATGCACCAGCACGATATCCGGCTTGCCGTCCACTGCGGAGAGCCCATGGCGCACAGAGTCTTGGCGCCGGTCTCCCCCAGCCACAACTTTTCTGACCTTGGTCAATCCGTGGCGGGTGACGATCTCCCGCAGGCAGAACTCGCGGTCGGCCTCTGGCACGGCGAGGATGACGTCGTCGACGGAGTCCGCGGCCTCCAGCACCCGGAGGGAATGAACGAGAACGGGCAGGCCTCCCAACGTCCGGAACTGCTTCGGGGTGTCACTTCCCATGCGGAGCCCCCGTCCGGCAGCAGGAACGAGGGCAACGGTACGGT
>CAYJUP010000104.1:0-1973 GCA_964373365.1 uncultured Nitrospiraceae bacterium | reverse complement strand
CCACGCGCGACCTGGAACTCCTCCTTTTCGGTCTCTTCCTTCAGCCGCGTGAAAATCATCCGCCCGGCAGTCGTCTGCAGCACGCTGGTAACCACCACATCCACATTTCGCCCGATGCAGCGCTTGGCGTTGTCCACCACGATCATTGTCCCGTCATCGAGGTAGGCGACGCCTTGCCCGGCCTCCTTGCCTTCCTTGAGGACAAACACGCGGATCGTCTCGCCTGGCAGCACCACTGGTCTGAGGGCGTTGCACAACTCGTTGATGTTCAACACCCGCACCCCTTGGAGCTCCGCAACCTTGTTCAGATTCAGATCGTTGGTGATCACCTTGGCGCCGACTTTCTTGGCCATGACCACGATCTTGGAATCCACGTCCTTCACGTGCGGAAAGTCGTCGTCCACGATGCGTACGTCGATATCCACCATCTTCCGGATCTTGTTGAGGATGTCCAGCCCTCGCCGGCCGCGCGCGCGTTTGAGCGTATCAGATGAGTCGGCGATATGCTGAAGCTCGTGCAGGATAAACTGGGGGACCAGGAACGTGCCTTCCAGGAATCCGGTCTCACACAGGTCCGCCACGCGCCCGTCAATAATCACGCTGGTATCAAGAATCTTAGTATTGCCGGCTTCCCCCGCCTGCCCAACGTGCTTGTCCGGTCCGAAGATCTCCTCCTTCCCAAACCGTGCACCCAGCACGAGCCCCAGGTAAGGCAGACCGAGGAGAAACAGGAGCCCGCCGATGTGAAAGAGAACCGTCTCCACATCAAAGATGACGCTGCCGACCCATTCAATAAGACCGGTTAAGATGAGGCCGACTGCGAGGCCGGCTGTTCCCCCGACGATGACGCCGAACGATGCTCGCTGAAGCACATATTCCCCGAACAGAATGAGTCCCCCCGTGGTCGCCCCGATGGCAAAACCCATGGTCAGGAGAGGGCTGTTGGGTTCTTCTCCTCGCAAGAAGAGACCCGCCCCCGCCAGGGCGCACAGGAGGACGAATATGGTTCGTCGTACCATACGTATACCCCCTTTCGGTTGCTCATTATAGCACTGAGGCTCAGGTAAACGTAGATGATTATGGCTTCAGCGTGACAAAGATGGTGCGGCCTTGGCGCTTAACCAACAGCAGCACCGCCTTGTCCTTGCCAAGTTTGGAGGCCACCCGTTCGTACATCGAACGGTTGGTCACGGGTTTCCGGTTCACCTCCAGGATCACATCGCCTTCCCTAAGGCCAGCCTCCTCGGCTACACTGCCCGAGCGAACCCGTACGATGGCCACCCCTCGCTCGCTCCCCGCGAGCCCCAGGCGGCTGGCAAGGTCCGCGTTCAGCTCGCGCACCTCGATGTCGGACAGGAGGCCTGCCGGGGTCGCTGAGTCGCCGGGTTCCTCGCTCCCCGCTTGTGCGACGGTCTTCGGCTGTTCCGCAATCGTCACCTCCGCATTCCGAAGACGCTTGTCTCGGATGAATTTTACGGTCGCTTTCTTTCCGACCATTGTCTGTGCCACGGTGTTCCGGAGCTGTGTCGGGTTCTCGACCGGCTTGCCGTCGAACTCCACGATCACATCGCCACGCTCGAGCCCCGCACGCTTTGCCGGGCTCTCATCCAACACATCGCTGACCAGCACGCCTTTGGGATCTTGCACGCCGAACTGCGACGCCAACTCAGGGGAGAGTTCCTGGATCGACACGCCGAGCCAGCCCCGGACCACCTTTCCGCTCCGGACGAGCTGATCCAGGATCGAGCGAGCCATGTTGCTGGGGACCGCGAAGCCGATCCCCATATTGCCCCCGCTCTGGCTAAAGATCGCCGTGTTGATCCCGACGAGTTCCCCTCGCGCGTTGACCAGCGCGCCGCCGGAGTTACCGGGATTGATGGCCGCGTCCGTCTGGATGAAATCTTCGTACTCCGCGATGCCCATACTGGCCCGCCCCACGGCGCTGACGATCCCCATCGTGACCGTCTGGTTGA
>CAYJUP010000103.1:0-7432 GCA_964373365.1 uncultured Nitrospiraceae bacterium | reverse complement strand
ATCTTGGATAGATCGATGACGTGGCTGTTTTTCTTGGCCCGATACCCCACCACCATCTCCTTGCCCCGTTCGGCGCCTTGCAGATCGACCCGTAGGAACAGGCCCCGGTCGGTCCGCAGTTCACGGAGCGGCACCGGTGTCTCTTCGTGCACGTTGTGGTAGAGCAGGGGCTCGGTCCTGTGTAGCGCCCGAATCCCGGAATCGGAGACCGTCGCCGGGCCGCGGACCAGCCGGAGCTGGTTCAACGAGAGACCGGTCCCGACCTTGATCGCGAACGACCGGGGCACGACTTCCAGGTACAGCGGGCCGGCATAGCCGGCCCGGATCTCGTCGAAGCTGGCGTTGAGGTCCGTGATGACGCGGGTGAACACGTCCAGCCGGCCGGTCGAGCTTTTCGGGTTAGCCCGGGCGCGGAGGCTCTTCGGCAGGCGCAAGCTCTCCAGCAGCGGCACGAGGTAGACGTGGCCCTTTTCAAGGATCGCGCCGGCGGTCAGATCCATCTCGTACATCACGAGATCGGACTGGTAAAAATCCAGGACGTCCAGCTTGCTTCTGATCTCAGACCGTTCAGGTAAGAAGCTGCTCAACAGGCGATAGGCTTTCGTGCCCAAGCGCAGATCGAGGCTGGCCGGCTGAATCTGTCGTTCCCCGATCGGGACCTCCGAGCGGATCACCCGATCGGCGATGAGTCGTTTCAGTTGCTGGTACGGCAGGATGCCGTGCAGGCGGGCGCCGCGCGTCACAGGTCTTCCAGTCCTCCGTCACCGCAGGCGGTCAGGGCGGGGTGGGCGCCGACCATCGGCAGCTCCCGCCCGTTGCTTTTCGGGGGCTGGGGATAGTGGAATATTTTGTTCTCATAGTTCTTCAGCACCGCGATGTCTTCGTCCAAGTGCACCATGTAATCCGCCGGCAAGATCGGGATCTTGCCGCCCCCGCCGGGCGCGTCGATGACAAAGTGGGGAATCGCCATCCCGCTGGTATGGCCCTGCAGCGAGCGGATGATGTTCATCCCCGTCTCCACCGTGGTGCGGAAATGGTTGGTGCCTTTCGTCAGGTCCGCTTGGTAGAGGTAGTATGGTTTCACCCGAGCCAGCAACAACTGGTGCATCAGACGCTTCATGATGTCAGGGTCATCGTTGACGCCTTTGAGCAAGACGGTCTGGGCGCCCAGCGGAATGCCGGCATCCGCCAGCATGCCGCACGCGGCCTTCACCTCCGGTGTCAGTTCGTCCGGATGGTTGAAATGCAGGTTCATGTAGATCGGGTGGTACTTCTTGACGATTTCGCAGAGCTTGGGGGTGATGCGCTGAGGCAGGCTACCCGGGACGCGAGACCCGATTCGGATGAGCTCCAGGTGCGGGATCGTCCGCAAGGCCTTGAGAATGCGTTCCAGCAGGTGGTCGGGCAGCAGCAACGGGTCGCCTCCCGACAGGATCACATCCCGGACCTCCGTATGTTCTTTCAGGTACGCGATGGCGCGATCCAGCTCGCCCTTTTTGAGAAAGCTGGGTTTGCCCACCAGCCGCTTGCGGGTGCAGAACCGACAATAAATCGGGCACTGGTTGGTCACCATCAGCAGCACCCGGTCCGGATATCGGTGCACAAGGTGCGGCACCGGACTCATCAGGTCTTCCTCCAGCGGGTCGTCCGACGCGTCGAAGTCCTCCATCTCGGCCGGATCCGGGACCACCTGCTTCCAGATCGCGTCGCCCTTCTCCTTGATCGTGGCCATGACCGTCGGGGTGATGCGCATGGGGTAGTCACCAACGATGGCCTCGATCTCTTTGGGATCGACGCCCAGGTGGTCGGCGAGGTCTTTCGGCTTCACCACGCTTTCAGCCAGTATCCGCTTCCATGCTTCCATTCGTCTCGGTTCCTCCTTCGTGTAGCGAATAGCTGGTAGCAAGCAGCGAACCCCTCGATGAGGCTCGGGGCCCTGAGCCCGTCGAAGGGCAGCTCGGAGCTATTCGCGATCAGCTATTTGCTATTCGCTGCGTAGTGGATGTCCAGATGCGCCAAGATCTCCCGCGTCTGGGTCAGAACCGTGTCACCGTCCTTCAGAACCGGCACGTAATATTGCCCTGAGACTTCGTAGACCTGTTTCCGGAACGGTCGAAAGTCCGGCACCACCACATCATCGTACGGGACGTCCAGCTCCGCGAGCTTGTCGCGGACAACGGCGCATTCGGGACACCAGTTCACGTGATAGAGCGTCAATCCCAAGGATCACTCGTTATAAGTGATGCGTGATGAGTGATGGGTTGGAAGCACGATGTTCATTGTCATGCCTTCACCGATCACGCATTACCCGTTACGCATCACGGGCGTTCTGAACCGCGCACGGGACCATGATGGCGTCCCGCATGCCGTGGATCATCTTCTTGTCCAGCGGGCACACCGTCGCCAGCACCCCAGCCAGTTCCGCGCGCTCGCCGGTGACAAAATAGTACGGCGACAACCGCGCGCGCCCGGACATCGGGATGACGTCGTCGGCGCGCTCATCATAATAGGACAGCTCAAACTGCCGCCCCTTGTGGAACTCCTGGAGGATATACGGGGTGGTTGGGAACGAGGCCAGCGCGGCATCCAGCGCAGCGGCCCACTCCGACTGGGAGAGGTCATGTCCCACCGACACGCCCCGGCTGCCCCAGGCCAGTTCCGAAAATCCGGAGGGCTTCACGACAAACCGGCGGTCTTTTTGCGAGGCTTCGGCCAGATCCCGCCAGTCGGCCACGGCGCGGTCTGCGACGCGCAGATTGGGAATCACGGCGGAGGGCGGCAGCGGACGCGGGTCCAGGACCCAGGTACGCGGCATCAGGCCGGCGAGCATGCCGCACGTCTCGTCACCCAGTTCCCGACGCCAGAACGGGGCCAGGATCGGATGGTGAAGCAGCGCGAAGGCCAGCTTCTCTTCCAGCGCCGGTTTGAACGGGGGCGTGACAATCGTCCGCTCCTTTTTGGCGCTGTACATGATGAGTTCTGATTTGGGGACGTTCCTGAGGTCGAACAGCTCGAAGAACCGATAGACCAGCGACACCGGCTGGTCACCGGTTTGACCGGTGACCAGCAAGGTGTCCTCGGTGAAGCGAACATCCCGGGGGTCCACGCAATAGGTCTCGAGCCCGTTCTCCCGGAGCCGAGCTGCTAGCCACGCCATCTCGGGACGGTAATCGTGTGCTTCATCGGACAGGACAATCGCGACGCATCCTTGTCGGTCGCCCAGTTGATGACGCAGCATCTGAGCGAAGCCTTGGACGATTCCATCGGCGCCGCCGACGATGTCGAAATGCTCAGAGCTAATAGCGGATAGCTTATGGCTTATAGCCGAGGCTTCGGAGCTTTTTTCTGCTGTCTTGCCATACGCCATTTGCCATTTGCTCTTCTCAAGATCGCTATACGCTCTGGCCAGTGCGCCGGTCAGCCCGATGCCGCCCGGCACGGAATCCAGTTCAGTGATCACCATACCGTCTTCCGTCGGGATCATGTCCGGACGGATCACGGCGGGCAGCAGGTCACGAAACCGCTTCATCCGGCTGTACGTGACCAGCGATTCCGGTTTTCCTTGGTCCAGGTAGCCGGACACCCAGGCTGGCTGCGTACCGCGAACGCTTTCCAGGTAGAGGCGATTGAGGGCCCGATAAAAGGCCAGCAGCCGGTTTCCCAACGAACGAAAGAAGGCCACCTCATCGGTGGACAGGGGGAAAGGACTGGGAGCGATCCGCCACCGGGTTGTGAACGCCGAGACGCCGGCGGAATCGTCCGTTTTCCCGGTCATGGGGCGGTCGTGAAGCCCGTCCCGAACCAAGGCTTCGTGGATGAACGAACACCGACGCAGGGGAGCGTCGGTCTTGGCCCGGTGTGTCAGGTCGCGCGCGAGTGCCAACGGTCCTCCCTCAAGACGTGTATATGACCAAGCCCGCTGTGCTCAGCCCGCGACACCCCGTATGACCTGGGCCATGCGGGCAACAGCCCGCCCCAGGGCGGTTTCTCGTTGCTCTGGTCGCAGATGGCGGTGATCGTAACACGGCCCCTCGCATCCATACAAGAGAGCATCAAAGAGCTGTCGGGAGCGACTCGTTCTGTCGGTTAGGGGCGATTTGACTCTCTACGAAGGAGAGTGATCAAGCGTTCAGGGTGGTCCGTGAAGATCCCGTCAACACCGACAGCAATCAGCCTCCGCATGGAGGCAATCCCGTTGGCGGTGTACGCGAACAGGCGGAACCCTCTCCGGTGAATGGTATTGACGAGGGGTGGGCGGACCATTGCGCAAGGCAGGTGGAGGGAAAAGGCGTCGAGTCGGTCGGCTATGCGCAGCGCGGTGGCCACGGTGCTGGCGTTGGAGCCGGAATTGGACTTGATGAGCACGCCCAGCCGGGCTGCCGGCGCCTGCGCGCGGACGAGCTCCAGGACCATCACGTTCGAGGAGGAGATCAGGACGGGGGCCGAAGCCGGATAGGCCCTCAATGCCTCGACGAGCTGAGCCACGATCACGTGCCGCTCGTCGGAAGCATGCGAGGCGCGCAACTTAATTTCCAGGTTGAGGGCAATTCGCCCTATGCACTGGGCGAGGATGTCCGGCAGGGTCGGCACGCCCAGTCCGGCAAAGGCCCGGCCGCGCCACGACCCAGCGTCCAGCGTTCTGATCTCGTCCAGGGTAAGGGCTCCGATGCTGGTTGATCTCGGTGCCTTGCGGGACACGCGGGTTGAAAAGCGGGCGGTCCGACCCAAGGTTCGGTCGTGAAAGATGATCAGGTGGCCGTCACGGCTGAGCTGCGCATCCACCTCGACCATGTCGGCGCCCAGGGCGATGGCGGTGGCCACCGCCAAGGACGTATTTTCGGGGGCGAGGCCGGACGCGCCGCGGTGAGCGATGACGAGCGAGCGGACCGTAGGAAATGAGTGTAACCACGATGCGCCGCGCAGATATTGGGGTTTCTTGCCTAGCATGCCGGGCCAGCGTATCATGATTCACCATGGGATCCGAGCTTCATGCAGGCCGCTCCGAGCTGATTCGGATCACCCCGCTGCCCCAACTGGTGCCCAGCCGGGTCTGCCTGAGTTGCGATGTGTGCTGCCGGTTCCCCGAGCGTGACAGCTTCCTCCGGCCGTACTTCACGTCAGACGAGATTCGCCGGGCGATCGCCCGTGGGATCGACCCTGTCCTTTTCCCTAATCCCAATGGCTGTCAGGTCAGCGTGGTGCCGAATCCTGTCGGCGACGGCTACCTCTGCCCGGCCTTTGATCCTGCCACCTCGCACTGCCGGATCTATGACGGACGGCCGTTGGACTGCCAAGTTTATCCCTTGGCAGTGATGTGGAACGCCGACCGGAGCCAAGTGGTGCTGGGGTGGGACTCCAAGTGCCCGTTCATGAAGAACAGCCTGCCACCTGACATCAAGACCTATGCAGACCGGGTCACAGCACTGCTTGAACGGGACGACACGATGGGAACCTTCGCCCGGAACCCGGGGTTGATTGGCCCGTTTCAGGAAGATGTGGCGATCCTGTGGCCGCTGCCGCGTCTGACTGACCGACTGAAGGTGATGCGTGATGAGTCATGCGTCATGGGAACTCCCTCCTCTCCTTTCATCACCCGTCACCCATCACTACTCACCCTAGACGACCGGTCTCGCTTTGAACAGGCGCTGGCCTCGATCGAGACCCCTCTGGCCACCCATGCCTTCGCGCCCCACTTCATCTGGCGGGCGTTGTTCTCGTACTGGTGGACTGAAATCGACGGACATCTGTGCCTATTCGCCGAACATGCTGATGGGATCTTCATGCCGCTCCCGCCGCTCGGCCCCGCTCCCATATCGGAACCGAGCTCACAGGTTTTCGCGGAGGCGTTCGCGTTCATGCGGGCGAAGAACGGGGGGTCGGCGGTCACCCGGATCGAGAATGTGCCCGAAGAACTCCAGTCCGCGCTCGAGGCGCTGGGATATCGTGTCGCGCCAAAGGACTCGGACTACCTGTACCGAACCCGTGATCTGGTCAATCTGGCGGGCGATCGGTACAAGTCCCAACGCGCGGCCTGTAGCCGCTTTGTACGCGACTCACGGTATCGGTATGAGCCATACCAGGATCTTCATCGAGAAGCCTGCCTGGCGCTGTACCGCACGTGGGCCGCTCAGCAAGAGGACCGAAATCTAGATGCGATCGGGCGACAGATGCTCAAAGACTCGGAATCCGCCCATCGGGAAGCGTTGACGCATCACCGTGCGCTTGGGCTGGTGGGGCGAGTGGTCTGGGTGGACGGAGCCATCAGGGCCTATACATTCGGCTACGAACGCTCGCCGTCCGTTTTCTGTGTGCTGCTTGAGGTGGCGGATCGCCACATTCCAGGGCTGGCTCAGTTCATTTTTCGGGAGTTCTGCCGAGAGGCGGGTGGTCGAGGCTACGAGTTCATCAACACCATGGATGATTCGGGACTCCCCAGCCTCGCTCGCTCAAAGAAGGCGTATCACCCCGTCCGATTGGTTCCAAACTATATCGCCACTCAGCCCGAACCAGGATGGAATCATGGCTTGTGAGTGAGGTGGGCTGCGGCTTATAATGCCGCTTCGCGATGTCAATGTCGCGCAAGGGCGAGTGGAGAGAACTCCATGAGCAAATCAGCGGACCGGATGCCAGCCAAGGGGCGGGAACTGGAGATTGACCGGTTTCGGCTCCGGGAGGAGCCGTATTACGCCGAGGTAAACGGCGAGGTCGGCCTCTTCACGATCGCCGCCAAGAGCCGGATGCCGGTGATGCTGAAAGGGCCGACCGGGTGCGGGAAAACCCGCTTCGTGCAGCACATGGCCTACCGTCTGGGACGCCCGCTCATCACCGTGGCGTGCCACGAAGATCTGACGGCCTCTGATCTTGTCGGGCGCTATCTCCTGAAGGGAGAAGAAACGGTCTGGGTGGACGGGCCGCTGACGCTGGGCGTCAAGCACGGCGGGATCGTGTATCTGGATGAGATTGTCGAGGCACGGAAAGACACCACCGTCATCATTCATCCGCTGAGCGACGATCGACGCATCCTGCCGATCGAAAAGAAGGGCCAGGTGATCGAGGCGGTGGACGAGTTCATGCTGGTGATCTCGTACAACCCCGGCTATCAGAGCGTGCTCAAGGACCTCAAGCAGAGCACCAAGCAACGGTTCATGGCGATCGAGTTCACGTACCCCCCGCGCGAGATCGAGGCTCGGGTCATCGAGCATGAAGCACGCGTCGATAAAGAAATGGCCCAGCGATTAGTGAAGCTGGGTGAAAAAGTTCGGAACCTCCGGAACCACGGGCTGGAAGAGGGAGTCAGCACCCGGCTCCTGATCTATGCCGGCGAGCTGATCCGACAGGGGGTGGCCCCGGCCCGTGCCTGCGAGGCAGCCGTGACCCGACCAATCACTGATGATCCGGACATGCAACGGAGTATTCAGGAATTGGTCAAGGC
>CAYJUP010000102.1:0-7477 GCA_964373365.1 uncultured Nitrospiraceae bacterium | reverse complement strand
TACCTCGAGCTTTCAACCAAATTTCCTTGTTTGAACCTTATTCGTTAAACGTTAAACGCGAAACTGGGTGCGTATTATGATGACCGCAACTTCGAGTTAACGGTTAACGATTCACGTTTAACGAGTAACGGGAGCTGCAATGGCCACTCTGATTCCGTTCAAAGGCGTCCTCTACAATCCGGCGATGATCCATGACTTGGCCCAGGTGGTGGCGCCCCCTTACGACGTGATCGACGCGGAGTTCCAGAGGGCGCTGCATGCCCGCCACCTGAACAACGTCATCCGGCTCGAACTGGGGCTGGACCAGCCGGACGACGGACCGTCGCAGAACCGGTACACCCGCGCCGCGTCCTCGCTGCACGACTGGTTGGCCAAAGGGATCCTGCGGCGCGATCCCGAACCGGCGATCTATCCGTACACGATCGAGTACCTCGCTCCTTCGGATCAGCCCGGCTCCGCCACCAGGGTCCTAAAAGGCTTTCTGGCCACCGTTGAGTTGGAGGAGTTCGGAACGGGCCGCATTTTTCCGCACGAGAACACCAGGTCGGCGGCCAAGGCTGACCGGCTAAAGCTGCTCGAAAGTTGCCGCGCCAATTTCAGCCCGATCTTTTCCCTGTTCTCCGATCCCGAGGGGAGAGTCGTCCAGCTCCTCGAGAAGTCAGTGAATGCGGACAAACCGCGCGTCGATTTTCTCGACGACTCCGGCTTCCGTCAACGCCTCTGGGCCATGACGGACCGCGCGATTCTGGGCGAGATCACCACCGCAATGAAGCGCACGCCACTGTTCATCGCAGACGGACACCACCGCTACGAGACCGCCCTCACCTACCGGAGCCAGAGACGCCAACAGGCCGGTCTTCCGTCGTCCGGCGACCTTCAGCCTTACGACGCCGTCCTCATGATATTTTCAAACCTCGAAGACCCGGAACTCACCGTGCTGCCCACCCATCGCGTGCTCAGAACGCCGGTGCCCCCGCTCGCCAGGCTCAAAGACCTCCTGCGCGAGGCGTTTGAGTTCGAGGAAGTCCCTTTCCAGGATCGCGCCGAGACCGAGACGCGCAGGCGGTTTATCCAGACCCTTCGGGCGCGAGGAGAAACCGGTCAGGTCTTCGGCCTTGCCTTGCGAGGTCTCCGCGCGTATGTGCTGCTTGCTCTCCGACCGACCCATTGCTTGCCGACCGGCGCTTCCGCGCGGGACCGGCTGGACGTCTCGATTCTACAAAGCCAGGTTTTCAGCAAACTGCTCGCATCGAAGTCCGATGAAGACGCGATCCTGTACACGAAGGACGACGACGAGGCATTGGACCTTGTTCGCCGTGGAGCCGCCGAAGCGGCGCTGCTTCTCAACCCCCCCAAGGTCGGCGAGGTTCGTGCGGTCGCGGCGTCCGGCGAGCGGATGCCGCATAAATCCACCTATTTCTATCCGAAACCCCTCACCGGATTGGTGATGAACGTCTTCGAAGAAGGCGAGAGGCTATAGGCGATGGGCTTAGGGAGAAGATGACGCGATCTTCATGCCATAGCCCCTCGCCTATCGCCCATAACCTGGAGTTGACGCAATGAAGGCCAAGATTCTCGTGGTTGATGATGATCCGGATATTATGACCGTGCTCCAGGATCGGCTAGAGTCGCTCGGCTATGAGACCGTCACGGCGAGCGACGGCGTCCGCGCGCTGGAGACGCTCGAACGCGAAACGCCCGGAGTGATGCTGTTGGACCTCGAAATGCCCAGACTGTCGGGTCTGGACGTCCTCAAGCGGCTCGCACAGAGCCGGCAAGCCGGACCGGACGGCCAGGATCTGCCGATCATCGTGATGACCGCGCACGGCACCATCGCCAAAGCGGTCGAAGCGATGAAGGAGGGCGCCTACGATTTCCTGACCAAGCCCTTCGATGTGGACCACCTCTCGATCGTGATTCGAAAGGCGTTGGAGCGAGAGTCCCTCAAGCGGCAGGTGGAATGTCTCCGTACCGAGGTGGAGACGCGGTACGCCAATATCATCGGCACAAGCTCCAAGACGAAGGCGGTGATCGAGCTCGCGAAACGGGCGGCTAACTCCGACGCCAGCGTGCTCCTGCTGGGGGAGAGCGGAACTGGCAAGGAGCTCTTTGCGCGCTCCATCCACCAGTGGAGCCCGCGGCGCACGATGCCGTTTGTTGTCATCAACTGCGTGGCGCTGACCGACACATTGCTTGAGAACGAGCTGTTCGGGCACGAGAAAGGCGCGTTCACGGGCGCCGACCGCCTCCAAAAAGGCAAGGTCGAAATGGCGGACGGGGGCACCATTTTTCTGGATGAGATCGGAGACATGGCGCCGGCCCTGCAGGCCAAGTTGCTGCGCATCTTGCAAGACCACGAGTTCAACCGAGTCGGAGGATCCCGCCTGGTCCGAGTCAACATCCGCGTGATCGCCGCGACGAACAAGGACCTGAAGCAGATCGTCAAGGCCGGGAGCTTCCGGGAGGACCTCTACTTCCGCCTTAATGTCGTCAGCCTCGCTCTCCCGCCGCTTCGGGAACGCCAGGAGGATATCCCGCAACTGGCGGAATTTTTCCTCAAGCGACACGCGCAGGACGCCAAGAAGCCGCAGATGCGGCTGACCGCCGACGCGATCGCGGCGATGAGCCGTTACTCCTGGCCGGGGAACATCCGCGAGCTGGATAACACGGTCGCCCGCGCGGTGGTGCTCGGCCCGCATGAGGCGATCGGACCGGACCAGCTTGCGCTCTCGGCGCAGGATGCACGCCCCTCATCGGATGAGGGCCAAGCGGCCGGCTATCAGGACCTGCCCTACCATGAGTCGATGGCGCAGCACAGCCGCACCATCATCCTGCGGGCGCTTCGGAGCGCGAACGGAAGCCAGACCAAGGCGGCCGAGCGTCTGAAACTCCAGCGGACCTATCTGGCGCGACTCATCCGACAGAAGAACATCTCAACCGAGCCCCCGCCCAGTTGATTTTCAGCTGGCCGATGCTGATAGGATAAGAATGTTGGGTCCGTTAACGGACTGAACGGACTCAACGGATCTAACGTCCCAACACTTACTGCCGGAGAAAAGAATGGCGATTGACCCCGTCTGCGGTATGACAGTCGATGAGGCCCGGCCGGTCGCGACCGCAGAGCACGGCGGCCGGACCTACTACTTCTGCGCTCCTGGCTGCAAGCGGACGTTCGAAGCCGATCCGGAGGCGGTCCTTCGGAACGGTCCCCGCGGTAGGCGTGCCATGAGCCCCCCGCCCATGCAAACCATCACGCTCATGCCGCAGCGGTCCAAACCCGCGAGGTCCGCTCCAGCCACCCCGGCCCGGACCATGGGCGCGTCCACCGCCCAGCCCGAGTGCCTCACCATCCCGATCGAAGGGATGTCCTGCGCGTCATGCGTGGCCAAGATCGAACAGGGGTTACAAGCGGTTGAAGGCGTCGTCCGCGCGTCGGTCAACCTGGCCACCGAGAGGGCCACGGTCGAATATTTGCCCAGGGTCACGGGCCCGGCCGCGATCCAAGAGACCATCCGCAGCCTCGGCTACACGCCGGTTTATCCAACCGGGCCGGCCACGTCCGAAACCGAGACCGCCGCATTGAAAGACGAACGCAAGCAGGCTGCCTATCAGAATCTCCTGATGCGGTTCTGGGTCGCCGCCGCCCTGACCGCGCCTGTGATGGTCCTGGGCATGTCAGCGCATCTTGGGTTGCCCGTGACGCGATCGATGTCCTTCTGGTTACAACTCCTGCTAACCACGCCCATTCAATTTTGGGCAGGCTGGCAGTTCTACAAGGGGACGCTCGCGGTGGCCCGTCACGGGTCCACCGACATGAACACCCTGATCGCGGTGGGGACGTCGGCTGCCTTCCTGTACAGCGTGGTGGCCACGCTGGCCCCGGAACTCTTCGCGGCGCGCGGCCGGACTCCGGCTGTCTATTTCGATACTTCGGCGGCGATCATCACCCTGATCCTGTTCGGACGCGTGTTGGAGACACGGGCGAAGGGGCGCGCCTCAGAGGCGATCAGGAAACTGGCGGGGCTTCAGGCCAAGCAGGCGCGGGTCATCCGGGACGGTCACGAGCAGGGCATCCCGATCGAAGAGGTACGGATCGGCGATCTGGTCATCGTGCGGCCGGGGGAGAAGGTGCCGGTAGACGGCATCGTGCGACACGGAACCTCGGCGCTGGACGAGTCCATGATCACAGGCGAAAGCCTGCCAGTGGACAAGCAGCCCGGCGACCTTGTGATCGGCGCGACTCTGAATCGGACCGGCAGCCTGCGGTTCGAGGCCACCAAGGTCGGTCGGGACACAGCGTTGGCCCGGATCATCCGCATCGTGGAGGAAGCACAGGCGGCGAAACCGCCGCTCGCCAAGCTCGCGGACCGGATCGCGGCCTATTTCGTCCCGTCCGTGATCGGGATCGCGGGGCTAACCTTCGCGCTCTGGATGATCCTCGGACCGCAACCGGCCCTGACGCATGCGCTCATCAATTTTGTGGCGGTCCTGATCATCGCATGCCCCTGCGCGCTGGGGCTGGCCACACCCACCTCCATCATGGTCGGCATCGGCAAAGGCGCAGAGCACGGAGTCCTGATTCGAGGCGGGGACGCCCTGGAGCGCGCGTATCAACTGACGACGGTCGTGCTGGACAAGACCGGGACACTGACGCGAGGAGAGCCGTCCGTCGGGGCGGTCGTGCAGCTCGCGGAGGGCTGGACTGCGAGGCAGGTGGCGGCGATCGCGGCGTCCGCCGAACGGTGGTCGGAGCACCCCGTCGGCGAGGCCATCGTGCGCTACGCGCACCAACAGGGTCTCAAGCTGGAGGACGCGGAGGAGTTCGCGGCCGTTCCCGGACACGGCGTCCGCGCAAAGGTCGGTGGGCCATCTGAGTCACTCGCCGTGTACCTGGGCAACCTTCGCCTGATGGAAGCCGAGGGCATTGTGGTGGGGCCTGAAGCCGAAAAGACTGCCGACCAACTTGCGAATGCCGGCCTGACACCGATGTATGTGGCGGTGCGTGGGAATGCTCCGTCCGGCGTCAATCGGAACCCTTCAGGCCACCTCATCGGCCTCATCGCCGTCACCGATACGCTCAAGGAACATGCCCGCGAGGCGGTGAACTCCTTGCACCGGCTGGGTCTGGAGGTGATCATGCTGACCGGCGATAACCTGCGCACCGCGCGGGCGATCGCCGAGCAGGCAAAGATCGATCGCGTGATGGCGGAGATTCTCCCGGACCAGAAAGCGCGCGAGGTCAGGCGGCTCCAGAAGGAAGGGAAGGTCGTGGCGATGGTGGGGGACGGCATCAACGACGCCCCGGCCCTGGCTCAGGCCGATATCGGGATCGCGATCGGGACCGGGACCGATGTGGCGATGGAGACCGCCGACGTCACGCTCATGCGGGGCGACCTCCGGGGGGTCGTGACGGCCATTGCCCTCTCGCGCGCCACGACACGCAACATCAAGCAGAATCTCTTTGCGGCCTTTGTTTACAATATCCTGCTGATCCCGGCGGCGGCCTTGGGGTACCTGAACCCGATCTGGGCCGCGGCCGCCATGGGCCTCTCGTCCGTGAGCGTCGTGGGCAACGCGTTGCGCTTGAAGCGATTCGCCCCGCCGGTCAATTGACACACGACCAAGCAAGGCTCACCGCTTGTCCGGGATAAGCAAGGGAACACCACGGAGTTCCCCTTGCATCCGACGGTGCGCCACCCAGCCAGCCAGCGCCCCGACCGCGCTGCTTGCGGCGCCCAGGTACCAGATGCCGGCATATTCGGCCAGCGCACCGCCGGACCGGGACGCGAACGTCATGCCAAGATAGCCGCTGAGTGAGAGCGACACGGCGCCGGCCCAGCGACAACGTTTCTCCCGTGCGAATATGACCTCAAAAAGAGGCCGGAACTGCGGCCATTATAGCAAGGCCGGAAACAGCCTTCTTGCTTTCATTTCTCAAAAAGTCGTGGTACAAAAAGGCCGGAACTATTCAGGGGGATCCAACGTAGATATGCTGACTATCACCATCCCCGAGGTTGTTCCCTATCTCCTTGCCATCCTGGGTTTACTCGTCGTCTGGCAACTCTATGCCATCCAGGTTCGGGCCGGCCGTATCCAAACCGTGGATGTCTTCAGTCGGTCGGGAATCCGGCTGTTCGTTAACACGACGCCGGAGGACTCGATCGCCTGCCTTGCCTGCCGGGAGGCAAACGGCATGGCGTTTCTCCCGAACGTGGTCGCGGCGAAGAAATTCAGACCTACGACCAGAACGTGCACCAATCCCGCCGGCTGCCGATGCCTGATGGTGGGTCTCTACGGGGCCTGGCCGGAGGCGGCGCGCATTCAAGCGGAGCTCTACAAGCACTCCGGGAGAGTCCGGTTGTCAAGACAGGAGATGAAAAACCTGGTGGACGGGGCGCAGGCGCGGAAGACCGCAGCCAAAGACGACCAAGTCTCGCTGGCCATATTAGAAGCGATGCGCGCCGAAGAGAGCAGTCCGGACGTGGCCATCGCCCACTATCGCCATGTGGTGGACCATGCCCAAAAGGACCGAGACCTTGCCTTGCTCGTGCCCGCCTACCTCCGGCTGACCGAGCTTTTGGAACGGACAGGACAAAAGGAGGAGGCCCTTGGCGCGGTGAAGCAGTTTTTCAAGGCCTACGGGGAGAAGCAGGGCCCTCACGTGCCGACTGATGACCAACTCTCATTTATGTCGCTCCGAAGAACCCGTCTCATGGTGGTCCATAAATAGACCCGCCAGCCGACCGCCTCGCCGAAACTCCAAGCCACGGGAAAGATCCGAAGCAGACCAACCCGCAGCCACGGACCCGCGACTTCAATGCAAAGGACGCATCCGCCCGTCCAAGTTGATGAGCCCGGCTTCGGCATCTCGCTGTGCCTGCGCGAAGCGATCGGGAGTTCCCACATCCGACCAGTAGCCCTCCATGCCGTAGCCGAGAACACGTTCTCCGCGAGCGATCTCCCCGACGTACGCCTCAATAATCGAAGACTCCCGCCCCAGCGGCACATGCCTCAGCAACCGGGAGTCCATGACATGCACGCCCGCGAACATTCGCCGCGCGCGCCTCACGGACGAGTCCGCCTCAGCCCGGCCACGGCCATTGATGGAGAGCACGCGCTGCTGGTCGTCCACCTCGACCACTCCCCAGCGGTCAACCTCAGGGTCTTCCCGGACCACCATCGTGGCCAGCGCGCCACGCCGGGCATGGAATCCGACGACATCCCCAAGGTCCAGCTCGAGCAGCGTATCCCCGTTCAGAACCAGAAACGGGTCTCCGCCAAAGAAGGCCTCCGCCTGTTTGATGCCGCCGCCGGTCCCCAAGATAACCGGTTCGCGAGAATACGCGAGACGCATGCCGAACCGTGAGCCATCCCCCACCTCCTTTTCGATCAGATGCCCAAGGTGGTGGAGGTTGATGATCGCCTCCGTAATGCCATGCTGCCGCAGCAAGAGGAGATTCCACACAATCAGGGGCCG
>CAYJUP010000101.1:0-7489 GCA_964373365.1 uncultured Nitrospiraceae bacterium | reverse complement strand
AGATCAGGACAATGCCGATTTTGTCTCTCAGAGGGGGAAACTCGTCGAACGCATTGCGGATGATGTCGGAAAATCCCCAGATTCCAAAGAGATACTGATACAGCTTTTTGAACTCTGATTCACGATCGTCCAAGGAAAATTTCTCATAGATCGGGTCGGCCAATTCGTGGAATTCCTTATAGTAGGTGGGGTCGCCCTCCCGTTCAGTCTTCTCCACGAAGGAATCGATGACTTCCTGCAGCAGGGCGGGCTGAAATCTGATTTCCATCGGCTTGACTTGCTTCCTTGGCTTCTCTTATGATCCCAACAGGTCGAGAGTGTCATTATAGTCGCCGACAGGCGGGTTTTCAATCGCCCCGGGGCAGACCCCGCCCCGACTCAGAAGCAGTGAGGCGAATCCCGAGTCATGGACGAGCCGTTCCCTTCCCGGTCTGCCGCAGGTGTCCCATCCGGCCTCGCACCCGAGGACGGAACTTCTCCAGCCAGCATTGACTTTCTCGACTACTGGAAGGCCGGCGCCAGAGAAATCAAGACCTTCCGAGGCCATACGCACGGGGTGTGGGCCGTCGCCTTTGCACCGGACGGGCTCACGCTCGCGAGCGCGGGGGTGGATCGATTCGTCCGCCTCTGGGACATAGAAACGGGCCGCATGCTCAAATCGCTGCGTGGTCACACCCACGACATCCGGGCGATCGTGTTCACGCCCGACGGGCAGACGCTCGCCACCGGAAGCGAAGACCGCACCATTCGGATGTGGAATCCGAAAACAGGTGAGCCCACGAAGCTGCTGTTTACACGCTATGACCATAACATCACCAGCCTCTCGCTTTCGCCGGACGGCCTGATGCTGGCCCGCGGGAGCCACAACAAAGACATCAAGATCTGGGAAGTCACTACCGGAACTGAATTGATGACGCTGCTCGGGAAAGATCAATACGATCACCATTGGACGCCATGTGTGGCGTTCTCTCCGGACGGCATTCACCTCGCGAGCGGAAGCGACATTGGAAAGATCAAAATCTGGGAGGTCCTGCCGAGTGGCGAGGAGACGGTGCTTCACGACGGACATTGGCGGGAAGTCATCGACGATGACACCACCGAATTCCGAGGGTTTTTCGTCGAGGATGAGGGCGGCTTCCAGAAACCGATGGAGTACTGGATCGGTGCCATGACGTTCACGCCAGACGGCAAGATCCTGATCACGGGCAGCCGCGATGCCACGATCAAGTTCTTCGAGATGCCACTCGCCAACGAGATCCGGACACTGAAAGGACACACGGGGTGGGTGCGTTCGTTGGCCGTTTCTCCGGATGGCAAGGTGCTGGTGAGCGCCAGCGATGATCACACGATCAAGCTGTGGGACCTTGCCACGGGACGCCATTTCAGAACCCTGAAGGGCCACACCGGCGCGGTGCGCTGCGTGGTTTTTTCTCCGGACGGCCTTCAACTTGCCAGCGCATCCTGGGACCGAACCGTCAAGCTGTGGGAGGGGGGGACCGCACCCGAGGGGTAAGCTTACTCTTCGTCCTGCCCGTTCTTCCCGGGGGGAATTCCGTATCGCTTGCATTTCTCCCACAACGCTTTTCTGGATAATCCGAGAATCTTGGAGGCCTCGGTTCTGCTTCCCTGAACCCGACCAAGAGCGGAGAGGATGTACTGTCGTTCAAACTGTTCCCGCGCGACCGCGAGCGAATCGACTGTCCCCCCTCGACCCTTCCTGCCGGTGAGGCCTTCGCTGCAAAACCCGCACGCGTCCTGAGGCGTCCCGCCGAGGTACGGACACGAAGGAAATCCGCACAGGCCCCAGGCCTGCACCTCTTCGTTCGGCCGCCCCAGCGCCACCGCGCGCTCAACCATATTCTCCAGTTCTCTGACATTGCCGGGGAACGAGTAGCGGAGCAAGAGCTCCTGAGCGCCTTGTGAGAACGCCTTTAACGCCTTGTTCGTCCGAGCACAACGAGTCCGAAGCACGTGTTCGGCGATCACCAACACATCTTCCTTGCGCTCCCGCAGGGATGGCAGCATGACTTGTACCACGTTCAGCCGATAGTACAAGTCCTCTCGGAACCGTCCCTGTTGTACCTCCTTTTTCAAATCCTTCTGCGTCGCGCACACCAGTCGGACATCCGCCTCGATGGTTTCGTTCCCGCCGACACGTTCGAATTGCCGTTCTTGGAGGACCCGAAGCAGTTTGACCTGGACGACCGGGGAGATCTCGCCGATTTCGTCCAAGAACAACGTTCCTTTGTGGGCCAACTCAAAGCGACCCCGCCGCTGCCGGAGCGCCCCCGTGAAGGCCCCCTTTTCATGACCAAAGAGTTCAGCCTCCAGCAGCGTTTCCGGAAGAGCCGCGCAACTAACCTTGACGAGTGCGTCGTCCCGGCGGGGGCTGTTGCGGTGAATGGCATTCGCCACCAACTCCTTGCCCGTCCCGCTCTCTCCGACGATCAAGACGGTTGAGTCCGTGGCTGAGACCAGCTTGATCTTTTCCAAGACCTCCCGCATGCGGTCATTTTTCCCGAGAATCCCTTCAAAACTGAACTTGCCCTCCAGTTCTTCCCGCAACTGCAGATTCTCTTGTCGAAGCGTCAGCACCTTCGTGACCCGGTCCACAATCAACAGCAACTCTTCCATCGAAAACGGCTTCGTGATGTAGTCATAGGCGCCCCGTCTCATCGCTTCCACAGCGGTCTCGACCGATCCGTGAGCGGTGATCACGATGACTTCAGTCCGCGATGCACGCTGCTTGCACACCTGCAATAGGTCAAGGCCGTCCGATCCCGGCAAGCGGAGATCGGTGATGACGATCTCAAACGTCTCTTGATTCAGCATCGCGAGACCTTCATGCCCCGTCGACGCTGCGTGAACCTCGTAGCCAACCGCTTTGAGGGCATCCAGCATCGAGAGTCGCATCAGCGGTTCGTCATCGATGATCAGGACCGACGGTGGCTTCACGGCATCCTCCCGACCATTTGCCGGTCCCGGGTGAGCGGCAGACGGACGGTAAAGACCGTCCCTTTGCCCACCTCGCTTTCCACAAGGATCTGGCCGCCATGCCGCTCGACAATCCCAAGGCTCACGGACAACCCCAGTCCGGTCCCTTCCCCGGTGCCTTTCGTCGTAAAGAAGGGATCAAAAATGCGGGGCAAGACGTTCGGCGGGATGCCGCAGCCCGTATCCTCCACATCGACGGCGCACGTTTCCGCAACGACCCGTGTGCGAATTGTGATCACCCCGCCCCCTCTGATCGCCTGCACCGCGTTCAGGATCAGGTTCACCAGCACTTGCTCGATCATATGTCGATCCACCATCAACGACGGCAGACCCAGACGGAGTTGCTTTTCCAATCTGATATGGTTCTCGACGAAGGCATGATTCGTGAGCACTAACACCCGCTCGACGACCGCATTGATGTCGGTCGACGAGAATTGGGGGTCATGTTGCTGGGAGAAGTCCAGCAACTGACGGACGATCTTCTGGACACGCCGCAGACCGTCCTCCATGGAGGCGATATACTCTTCCTGTCTGGCCGGGCTCAGCGTACCTTTGCGAAGATTGTAGAGGCAATTCAGGATTCCACCCAGAGGGTTATTGATCTAGTGCGCCACGCCCGCCGCCAGCTTTCCGACGGAGGCCAGTTTCTCGGAGTTTCGAATCTGCTGCTCCAGTTTCTTCGTATCCGTAATGTCCCGGGCGATCCCCAGCACGCCCTGAATGCGTCCCTCCGGATCACAGAGTGGTGACACGCTGACCATCACCGCTCTGGCTTCTCCCGTTGGACTCATCACTTCGACTTCGTAGACCTGCTTGGCACCGATATCCAGCGTGCTCTTCAACCGACGCCCGCGGTGCCGCTTCGAGAGCAAGGACAGATACGGCCGTCCGATGAGATCTTCCTTGCGATAGCCCCAGGTTTCAACCTTGCTGTTGACATAGGTGAAGCGCTGTTCCGTATCCAAGGTGTAGATGACATCATTGGCGTTCTCCAGCAGATTCTCGAGGTATTGTTTCGTCTCCTCAATCTCGCGAGTCCGCTCCCGCACCTTGGCCTCCAGCTCCTCGCTGTATTCCTGAAGCTGGTGCCCCAAGCGCTTACGCTCTGCAATATCGTGAAGTTGCACCATCACGGACACCGTCATGCCGTCTTCGATTCGAATCAGATCCATCTCGACGGGCATTGGCACGCCGTGGTGGTTCAACACCTCAATTTCCTGGGTGGGCACTTGGCTCTCCCCCCGCACAATTTTTTCGAGCAGACCGTTTGTCACTTCCTGATACCTGGGGAACACAAACTCGAGGAATTTCCGCCCCACGACCTGAGCCTCGGCATAGCCGAGCGCCTGCTCCTCGCGCTTATTGACCGCGGCGATGCGGCCATCCGGATCGACCATGAACACCGAATCGGCCGCCAGATCAAACAGCGCCTTGTAGCGCTTCTGGGACACGGAGAGTTGCTGCGTCTGTTCCGCCACCTCCTGCTCCAACTGCGTCGTATAGCGTTGAACCTTTTGCTCCAGCAACTTGCGTTGACTGATATCTCGCACGAATGCGCGTGAATGAAGCAGTCCCCCTCCTTCGGGATCCAGGAGAGCGGTCGAGTGGATCTCGACCTCAATGGGCTGACCGTCCCGGGCGAGAAAGACTGTCTCGATGGTGCTGCGCCCCTGGGACACCAAGCGCTCCAGATAGGCCAGGACTTCAGGCTCCCGTCCCTTGGGAACGATGTCCCAGAGGTGCATCCCCAGCATTTCTTCACGTGAGTACCCCAGCTTTTCCAGCTCGGTCTTGTTGACATGCATAAACTGGCCAGCCTTATTGAGCTGGTGGATCATTTCCGGCGAGTTTTCGATCAGATCGCGATAGCGCTCCTCCAGTCTGCGAATTTCGCCCATCCGCTGCTCAAGCTGACCGAACGACTGCCTCAGATTGGCGGCCATTCGATTGAAGGCCTCGGCGAGTTGTTCGATCTCATCCCCGGTTTCCACGACCAGTTGGTGATCAAGGTTCCCGGTGCCGATGTGTTGGGTCCCTTCATGGAGCATGCGGATTGGCCGGGCGATTCGTCTGGCGACCACGACACCGGTGCCCCAGAGCACCGCGAAGACCAGAGCGCCGTAGGCGGCGACCTTGATGAGCAACTGATTGAGCGGCGCATAGGTCTCGCCAGGGTTCTGACGGACGAAGGTCAACCATCGCTTCCCCCCCAGGCTGTCCGGCGAAAGATTGTCCCCCAAGCGGACGGGGGCAAATCCCACGATCGAGTTGCGCCCGCCGTGGGAATCATCGGAGGCTACATCCCATCCCGCGTGCGGACGGGTGACCACACTGACAAGGTCTGGGCCGACCGAATGTTCCTCAGGAGCGAGGACGGGGCAGATCAGGGGAGTGCCATCCGAACTCATCAACATGGCATGTCCGGTTGCGCCAATCGTGACATCCGAAATCGATTGAAACAACGAATCGCGTCTCAACAGCACGCTCACAGCCCCGACGGCGGCGTGTTGCTCATCATTCAGGATCGGGACCGACACATTCAACACGTGGGTCCCAAAGGAAGGATCGAAGTACACATCGCTGACGAAGACCTGTCCACGCCCCTGGTTAAAGACAGCCTGCCACCAGGCACTCTTCCCATAGTAATATTCCACTTGTGGAATAGAACTGACCACCAGCGCCCCTCGGTTGTCCGTCACCAAGATCGCGACATAATCAGATTTACGGATGTCATGCCATCGGAGCAGGTAATTGGTGACGATGCGATTGATGAACAGCGGAAATTCATGTTGACGTTCCCGCTCGCGCCAACGTTGCTGCCAGTCCCCGATCATAGACTGGATATTCTTCTCTTTCTTTCCGACGTAGCTGCGATTCGCCTCCGTCACGGCCGTCAGGACAAACGGGGTGGTGGCGAGCTGCCGCGCCTCGTTGATCCCACTGATGACCTGTATTTCAATCCTGCGGGCCGATTCGACCGCAATCTCCTTGAAGTTGGCCCCTACGGTCTCGCGGAGAGCGCGGCGTTCTTCGATATAGGTGAGCATGAGGGACAGCGTGAGGGGAAGGAGGCCGACCATCACGATGGCCGTGATGATCTTGCGCTGGAGGCTGTGTGACCGACCCCAGAGTTTCATTTTGGTAACATTATCGATCGCTCTAACTGTTTATTTTCATTCAGCGTCCTCTGAATGTCAAGAAGAGGTAACACCGTGCGGGCTTATCCCGATGACAAAGTAGGTAGAGCATGTTACCTCTAAAACCACATACTTTCGTGGAATCTGGCTTGACTGAAAGCCAAATGGGTGCAAAATGCCCCTGGCAAGAGAATCCCTACGCCCTAGTGAGCCTGTGGGATATGCGGTACTTCTACGCCGAGCCGGTTCTGCACCTTACCAAAATCTTTACTGACGTAGAAAACGATTTGGCGCGGGCACCGAATCTGAATATTCCATTGTCCGGCAACAGACAAACCTATTTAGATCTTCTTGATATGGTTCAACGCGAGTGCGAACGGATTAATCTCACAGTCGCATTGGTCTATATACGCGACTCACGCTATAGGGTGACGCTAGACACTTGCACATACGCTTTCATCAAGGAAATATTCCAAGGCATACGTGATCGGATGAGAGAGGAAATGAGCACCAGGACTTTCCTGCACATTGATCCTGAGAACATAAAATATTTTGAAGCGAAAGAATTATTCGGAGCCGACGTTGAAAGCAAATTTCACTCTATATGGTTTGATGTAAGAGAAGCTGGCAAATGCTTAGCATTAGACAGATGGACAGCTTGCGTATTCCATTTGATGCGAGTGATGGAGGGCGGTCTCAGAGTTGTGGCCAAAAAACTCGGGATTGATTTAACTGCCAATAGAAGCTGGGATGCGATGCTAAAGAAGATTAAATCCGAGGCAGAGGAGTTGCATCCGCGTGACGAATGGACAGACTTCTACGCTGAGGTTGTCGCCAAGGGATATGCCGTAAAAGATGCGTGGCGAAATCCGGCGATGCACGTTGGAGAAAAATATACCCAAGAAGAGGCTGACGATATTTTTAGGGCTGTACGAGGTTTCATGCGTCACCTGCAACAAAGCTCAGCGAGTAAAACTTTAGAAAAGGCGCAGTTGTTTCGGGCGTCTGCGATGAGGCAGTTTACGCAGGTCAGAAGGCCGCTTCTCAGCTACACGTCGCAAGCACCCGATCCATCATGTTGAAGGTCTTGCGATGATTGAAGCGGAAGGCAAACTCATCGAGGTAGAGGGGCAGATACTTGGCCGAGACCTTGTGATAGATGCCACACCGTCAGGGCCTGTCTTCTCAGCCGCGTTTGAGCAGCCGCCCCTCACCACCCGGCCAGATCACCAGAAACGGGCTGGCGACAAACACCGAGGAGTACGTTCCGATGATCACCCCCCACAGCAGGGCCAGCGAAAAGTCGTGCAGCACTTCGCCCCCGGCCAGCGTCAAGGGGATGAGCACCAGGACGACCG
>CAYJUP010000100.1:6461-7529 GCA_964373365.1 uncultured Nitrospiraceae bacterium | reverse complement strand
CAAGACGATGTATGTCTGGTTCAAAGACGTCGGCAACAACGTCTCGGTCCCGGCCAGCGCGACCATCCTGGTCAATACGTCCGGCTACCTGTGCGTCTCGAAGTGGGGCAAGCCCGGTCGCGGGGCCTCGCTGCTGCACGGTGGCGAGTTCATGGCCCCGATGTACGGATTGGCCGTTGATCAGCAAGGGTCTCTCTTTATCGTGGACAACGGCAACAACCGCGTCCAGAAGTTCGACAACAACGGGACCTTCATCATTCTGTGGGGAAATTTCGGCACGGCGAACGCCAATTTCCATAACCCGACTGCGATTGCGTGCGACGCAAAAGGCGACGTGTACGTGGTGGACACGAACAACCATCGGGTTCAGAAGTTCGACGGCAGGCTGGGGAATTACCTCATGAAGTTTGGCTCGCGTGGGAACGGGGAAGGCCAGTTCAGCTCGCCGTGGGGGATCGCGGTCGATCGGGTGCGGGGGTACATCTACGTGGTTGACAGCGCGAATTTCAGGGTGCAGAAGTTCGACAAGAACGGGGAGTTCATCATGCAGTGGGGCAGCTTCGGCAGCAACGACGGACAATTCTATTTTGCTCGAGGCATTGCGGTCGATCCGGCCGACGGGGCCGTCTATGTCGTCGACATGGGGAACCACCGCATCCAGAAGTTCGACACCAGCACCAACGTGCTGCCGCAGTTGCTTACGAAGTGGGGTGGAGCGACCGAGGCCGGCCACGCCAGCAGTGCGCAGGCCCACGAAGCGGGACAGCTCCGGTCGCCCTGGGGCATTGCGGTGGATGGCAACGGGGATGTCTACGTCTCGGACACCGGCAACCAGCGCGTCCAAAAGTTCGACCGTGAGGGGAATTTCATCACGCAATGGGGCGGGTTCGGCAATGGAGACGGGCAGTTCAATTTTCCGTACGGGATCGGCCTGGATGCGCGGGGCAGCGTGTTTGTGGTAGATAGCGGCAATACGCGCGTGCAGCAGTTCCTGCCGTCCGATGAAGGCGGCGAGCGTCTCCAGGAAGAGGCCGAGGCTGCCGCGGCGCTGACCGACAAGACAGCGGA
>CAYJUP010000100.1:0-6361 GCA_964373365.1 uncultured Nitrospiraceae bacterium | reverse complement strand
ATGCTGGATAAGGAAGTGCGAGTCGGCCTGACTTTCGACGATGTGGTCTTGGTGCCGGCCAAATCGGAAGTGCTGCCCAGCGAGGTGGACACTCAAACGCGCGTCTCGCGCAACATTGCGATCAATATTCCGATCGTCAGCGCGGCGATGGATACGGTGACCGAGGCGCGGTTGGCCATTGCGTTGGCCCGTGAGGGCGGCCTCGGCGTCATTCATCGAGTGCTCTCACCGGCCGATCAGGCGGTGGAAGTGGATAAGGTCAAGAAGTCAGAGAGCGGGATGATTATTGACCCCATCACTATTTCACCGGACCAGACGATTCGGGATGCGCACCAACTCATGTCGAAGTACAGAATTTCCGGGATTCCGGTGACGAAGCAAGGAAAGCTGGTCGGCATTCTGACGAATCGGGATCTGCGGTTTGAAAGCCGGATGGACCTGAAAGTGTCCCAGGTCATGACCAGAGAAAAACTGGTGACCGCCCCCGAAGGCACCAGCCTGGAGAAAGCGCGCGAGATCCTGCACGAATGCCGGATCGAAAAGCTCCCGGTGGTCAATAAGCGGTTCGAGCTCAAAGGCTTGATCACGATCAAGGACATCGAGAAGCGAATCAAATATCCCCATGCCTGTAAGGATAGGCACGGGCGCCTGCGGGTGGGGGCGGCCGTCGGGGTCGGGGCGGATGCCGACCAGCGAGTGGCGCTGCTGGCGAAGGCCGGTGTGGATGTGGTGGTCGTTGACACCGCCCACGGTCATGCGCGCAGCGTCCTGGACACGGTGAAGTTCATCAAGCAGAAGTACCCCAGTATGGAGGTGGTCGCGGGCAATGTCGGGACCGCTGCGGCGGCGAAGGACTTGGCGAAAGCCGGGGCGGATGCGGTGAAGGTGGGGGTGGGCCCCGGTTCCATCTGCACGACGCGAGTGGTGTCGGGAGCGGGCATGCCCCAGTTGACGGCGATCACCGACTGCGCGTCCGCCCTCACCGGCAGTGGAATCCCGATCATCGCGGACGGCGGCATCAAATACTCCGGAGACATTACCAAGGCCTTGGCTGCAGGCGCGTCCTCGGTGATGGTCGGCGGCCTTCTTGCCGGAACGGAAGAATCCCCCGGTGAAACGGTTCTGTTCCAAGGGCGAACGTATAAAGTCTATCGAGGGATGGGCTCGCTCGGCGCCATGGAAAAAGGCGGGAAGGACCGCTACTCCCAGGCCGGCCGGCCGGAGTCCAAACTGGTTCCTGAGGGGATCGAGGGCCGAGTTCCATACAAGGGGACCCTTGCCGGCGTCGTCTATCAGCTGGTGGGCGGCGTGAAGTCCGGCATGGGCTATTGCGGGTGCCGAACGATTCCCGAACTACAGAAGAACGCGACATTCATTCGACAGACGCTGGCCGGCCTCCGGGAAGGTCACGTCCATGATGTGATCATCACCAAAGAGGCGCCGAACTACCGCACGGATTGGGAATAGGACGTTATACGTTATTCGTTAACCGCAAACGGATCACTGGGCCATCCGACGTCCTTCCCGTTTTTCACGTTTAACGTTGCACGGTTAACGAATAACGGTTCCCATGGAATTTTGGCATGACAGGATCCTGATACTCGACTTCGGGTCCCAGTACACGCAGCTCATCGCTCGTCGTATCCGCGAAGCTCACGTCTACTCACAGATTCTCCCGTATTCCGCCCCGCTGGCCACCATTCAGGCCTACCGCCCGAAGGGGATTATCCTGTCCGGAGGGCCCGCCAGCGTCTATGACCGGAAAGCCCCCCTTGTGCCGGAGAAGCTGTTTGAGCAGGGCCTGCCGATCCTCGGTATTTGCTATGGCATGCAACTGATCACGCATCTGCTGGACGGAGAGGTGGCCAGGGCGGCTCGGAGGGAATATGGCCGTTCCGACCTGGCGATTGATGATGCGTCCGATCTACTGAAAGGGGTGACGTCGGGAGCATCCTGTCCGGTCTGGATGTCGCACGGGGACCGGATCGAGCGGATGCCGAAGGGGTTCCGCTCGATCGCCCACACGTCGAACTCGCCGATTGCAGCCATGAAGGCGGACGGGGGCGGACGCCGGATCTACTGCTTGCAGTTCCATCCGGAAGTGGCGCATACAACCGGAGGATTTCGAATCCTGCAGAATTTCGTGTACGACATCTGCGGTTGTCGGCCCACTTGGACGATGAGTTCCTACGTAGACACCGCCGTCAGTCGAATTCGTGAGGAAGTCGGAGGGGGCAAGGTCATTTGCGCGTTGAGCGGCGGAGTCGACTCCTCCGTCGCGGCCGTCCTGGCCCACCGCGCAGTCGGGAATCAATTGACCTGTGTGTTTATCGACAATGGCTTGCTGCGTCGCGAGGAAGGAGCACAGGTCCAAAAGGCCTTCGCATCCCACCTCAAGCTGAATCTGAAGTTTCTTGACTGTTCGGCCGAGTTTCTCAAAGCCTTGCGAGCGGTCACCGATCCGGAACGGAAGCGGAAGATCATCGGGCGTCTCTTCATCAAGAACTTTGAGGCTGAATCACGCCGCATTGGAAAGGTGAGCTTTCTGGTGCAAGGGACCTTGTACCCGGACGTCATTGAGAGCGTCAGCTTCAAGGGGCCCTCCGCAACCATCAAAACGCATCACAACGTGGGCGGGCTCCCGACCAGGATGAGGCTCCGCCTGATTGAACCTCTGCGAGAGCTGTTCAAAGACGAAGTCCGGATGCTGGGAAAAGAGTTGGGCCTGCCGGATGACATCATCTGGCGGCAGCCATTCCCCGGCCCCGGCCTGGCCATTCGCGTTCTCGGCGCCGTGACGCGGGAGCGGCTGGAAATGCTCCGAGCGGCGGAGGCGATCGTGGAGGAGGAAATCAGGAACTCCGGCCTCTACCGGGAACTCTGGCAGGCGTTTGCGGTGTTGCTCCCGGTTCGAACCGTGGGCGTGATGGGAGATCAGCGGACGTATGAGCACGTGGTCGCGATCAGAGCGGTGACCAGTCTGGACGGCATGACGGCCGACTGGGCCAGGCTGCCGTCTGATCTGCTGGGTACGATCGCCAATCGGGTCATCAACGAAGTCAAGGGGGTGAACCGGGTGGTCTATGACGTCAGCTCGAAGCCGCCGAGCACGATCGAGTGGGAATAGAACGGGCTATGGGCACGAGGCAAGAGGCAATAGGGAAGATAAGAATGAGAGAGCGAATCGGGACGGACCCTTCTGACCCATTGCCCATTGCCTCTCGCCTCTCGCCTGACCGCAAGGTAAGGCTGCAAAAGGTCATTGCGGGATCGGGCCTTTCGTCCCGCCGGAAGGCGGAGGCGATGATTGCTGAGGGCCGGGTCACCGTGAACGGTCAGGTGGTGCGCGAGCAGGGCACTCGGGTCGATCCACAACGGGATCATGTGAAGGTGGATGGCCGTCATCTCAAGCCGATGCCGCCTCGTGCCTTTCTGATGCTGAACAAGCCCGTCGGGTATGTCTCGACGCTGAGCGACCCCGCGGGCAGACCGACCATCACAGACTTGCTAACGGGCGTGAGCATCCGAGTATTCCCGGTGGGCAGGCTCGATGTTGACGGCGAGGGGCTCATGCTGCTGACGAATCATGGAGTGCTCGCACAGGCTCTCCTGCACCCGCGTCACCATGTTCCCAAAACCTATCTGATTAAAGTGAAAGGGATCCTCAGCGACGAAGAGATCGCGACTCTCCAACGAGGCGTTGTCTTACAGGACGGCCGAACCGGGGTGGCAGACGTTCAAAAAGTCGGCAAGGCGAAAGAAAACTCGTGGCTGGAGATCACGATCTATGAAGGACGGAAACATCAGGTGAAGCGCATGCTGGAAGCCGTTGGTCATCCGGTGCTGAGACTGAAGCGTGTCCGGTTCGGTCCGCTCACGTTGGGTGATCTTCCGCCCGGGCGCTATCGGTACTTGACGGATCGGGAGGCGAATGCGCTGCGCGCTATCGTTCACTCCCGAACGGCAGGCAATAGGCCAGGGGCTATGGGCAATGGGAAGCACGGGAATGCGATCTCTTCGTCCCATCGCGCCCATAGCCCATCGCCTCATGCCCCTCGCCCACACTTTCGGAGACGCGCGTCATGATGATGCGGACACATCGGTGTGGAGAATTAACCAAGGTCCATGCAGGCCAGGCTGTAGTCCTGAACGGGTGGGTTCATGGCAGGCGGGATCATGGGAGTGTCCTCTTCATTGATCTTCGAGATCGGCAGGGGATCACACAGGTTGTCTTCAATTCGGAAACCAACCCTGTTGCACACGAACAGGCCCACGCCTTGCGAAGCGAATTTGTGGTTGCTGTAAAGGGGAAGGTTTCCGTGAGGCCCGAAGGCGCATCCAACCCCGATTTGGTGACCGGCGGCATCGAGGTGTTGGCGGAAGCGGTGGAAATCCTCAACGAGGCGCGAACGCCGCCATTCCTGACCGAAGACGAGGCTGAGGTGACTGAGGCGCTGCGGTTGAAGTACCGCTATCTCGATCTTCGCCGACCGAAGATGCAGCGTCTGTTGCAGTTGCGGCATCAGGTGACCCAGGAGGCCCGGTCTTTTCTCAATGGGCAGGGTTTTCTCGAGATCGAAACTCCCATGCTCACCAAGAGCACGCCGGAAGGCGCTCGTGATTACCTGGTCCCCAGCCGCGTGAACCCGGGCAGCTTTTTTGCGCTTCCCCAGTCTCCACAGCTGTTTAAGCAGATCCTCATGATGAGCGGCGTGGATCGCTATTATCAAATCGCGCGGTGTTTCCGAGACGAGGATCTTCGCTTTGACCGGCAGCCGGAGTTCACGCAGATCGACATGGAGCTGTCCTTCGTGGATCGGGAGCAGGTGCTCTCAATCGTTGAAATGATGATCGCCTCCGTGTTTCGAGAAACCGTAGGGATTCAGCTTCACACTCCGTTTCCCCGGATGACGTATCAGGAAGCGGTCGGCCGCTACGGGACGGACAAGCCCGACTTGCGTTTCGGCATGCTGCTACACGATCTGAGTGCATTTGCGGCTCAGACTCAATTCAAGGTCTTCCGAGAGGCGGTTGCGAAGAGCGGAATCGTGAAGGCTCTCATCGTCGGGGGCGGGGCTACGATTCCCCGCACTCACATCGATGCCTTGGGAGAGACAGCAAAAAGTTTCGGGGCTAAGGGACTGGCCTGGGTCAAGATCAACTCGGACGGCCAACTTGAATCGGTAATTGCAAAGTTCCTCGACTCGAAACAACTGCTCAAGGCAGTGCCAGATGCGAAGCCTGGAGACCTCTTGCTCTTTGTCGCTGACACACCCAAGGTCGTGCACGATGTGCTGGGTCGCCTGCGGCTGCTGCTTGGTGAAGAGCTGCGCGTAATCGATCACAACCAGTGGCGTCCCCTCTGGGTGATTGATTTCCCTTTGTTGGAGTACGACGAAGAGGTGAAGCGGCACGTGGCCCTCCACCATCCGTTTACGGCGCCGTTTGATGAAGACCTTGCCTTATTGGATTCGGATCCATTGAAGGTGCGGGCAAAGGCTTATGATCTTGTCCTGAACGGAAACGAACTCGGCGGCGGGAGCATCCGGATCCATCGGCGGGATATGCAGAGCAAGCTCTTTGATCTGCTTGGCATCGGGAA
Organism: uncultured Nitrospiraceae bacterium; assembly: GCA_964373365.1. GTDB lineage: Bacteria > Nitrospirota > Nitrospiria > Nitrospirales > Nitrospiraceae > CAYJUP01. Next base: position 759 of record CAYJUP010000100.1, on the reverse strand, counting down.
GGATGAAGCCAAGGCGAAGTTCGGATTTCTGCTGGAGGCGCTTGACTACGGCGCGCCTCCGCACGGCGGAATTGCCTTGGGGCTGGACCGCCTCGTGATGCTGCTCGGCGGAGCCGATTCGATTCGGGACGTGATCGCGTTTCCGAAGACCCAGAAGGCGCAATGTCCCATGACCGACGCCCCCTCACCAGTCAGCCCGGAGCAGCTAAAGGAGTTGAGGATCAAGCTGGATAAGATCGAATAGCCTTCCAAAAGATTCCTGACTCCTGTTCCTCTCTTCCATTACCGCCCCTCTGCTCTCGAGAGGTGGTGTAGAATAAACTATACCAATGACTCTCACCACACATGGGAGGTGCACGATGAAACCGGTCGTTCAGATCCCTTTCTTGGGTTTCATGTTGGTGATGATGGGATGCATGCTGTTTGTCCCGAAGGAGACGCTCTACCTCCGCTCGGCTCAAGATCGAGCGACGCAAGAGGAGGTGAAGCAGCGGCTTGGACCACCTTGGCGGACGACTGTAACGCCGGCGGGGGAATCGGTGTGGGTCTACGAGGTGCGGGAACAAGAGCCGGGTTGCTGCTGGACGTCGAGGGGGTTGTGGTGCGACGAGTACGTGCTCACGTTCGACAGCCGCGCCGTGCTGCGGCGTTGGACGCACGAGTCCCACTTTCACGGCGGGGAGATCATGCCGACTTACTGCGTGCCAGGGAGGTTCAAGTCGGAATCGTGAACTAGAAGGGCTGTCCCCTCGCCGGTGA
>CAYJUP010000099.1:0-7603 GCA_964373365.1 uncultured Nitrospiraceae bacterium | reverse complement strand
CCCGAGGTTTGATGCTTACCCCTGTACAGACACTGACACCGTCTACCGCTTCCGGCGTCCGTGTGGGGGCATTCTTTGACGTGGACAATACGTTAATCCCTGGCTGCGCGATTGAGATCCGCTTCTTCAGTTATCTTTGGAAGCGTGGCCTGGTAGGATGGAGCGAGGCTGCGCGCAGCCTGTGGTTCCTGCTTCGGCATATCCCACCGGTGTCATTGCATCCGTTGCGCACGCAGAAACTCTACCTCGCCGGAAAGCGTCCCTCGGTCATTGAACCACTTGCAGAGGAGTTCGTCCGGTCGGAGATCTGTCACAAGCTCTCGTCGGATGGTCTGGCCGCGCTGGAGGCGCACCGACGCGCTGGGCATTGCCTCGCGCTGTCCACCGGCTCGCTGGACTTTCTGGTCACACCGCTCGCAACCGTTCTGGACGTGGAGACCGTTTTCGCGGCAAGGCCCGAGCGAACCGGGGATGGATACACCGGGCGACTCCTGTCTCCGCTCCCTTACGGGGAGGGCAAGCGAGACATGGTCGAGTCCTTTGCCATCCAACAGGGACTGGACTTGAAGCACAGTTACGCGTACGGGGACAGTCCAGGCGACGTTGAGGCGCTCCGTCTGGTAGGATATCCGACGGTCGTGAATCCGATCAGAGGGATGGCGCGCATCGCCCGTCGGCAAGGCTGGCCGGTCGCGAAGTGGGAGTAAAGCCGTGAATCGTTCAACGTTAAACGTTAACCGGTCCCTCGGACGCACAGTCTCCATGACGCTTCTGACCTACGTTTCACGTTTCACGTTTCACGTTTAACGTCTCAAGTCATGCGGGTCACTGAGATCTTTCATAGCATCCAGGGCGAATCCAGCTACGCCGGACAACCCTGCGTCTTCGTGCGACTGACGGGATGCCCGCTGAGGTGCAGTTGGTGTTTCGAAGGGGCTACACGTGTCCTGATGGCAGACTGGTCTTGGCTCCCCATTAGCCGTGTTCGCATTGGAGACATGGTAGTTGGATTCACCCAGACCGAGCCAGGTGGACGGTTGAAGCTTTCTCCTACTGTTGTGCGGAACGTACTGTCCAGAAAGTCATCGCTCATACGCCTTGTCACCGAACGAGCCGAAATCCTTTGCACACCGAACCACAAGTTCCTTGAGGTAACGCATCGGAATTTCTGGAAGCAGGCGCGGAGCTTTCGACGCGGTGACTGGATACGGTACATTGGTGACGCTGAACATTGTGCGAAGAACCCAGAGTACCTGCGCGGGTGGATGGCTGGCATGGCTGCGGGGGACGGCAGCTTCTGGACGCTGCGTCAGGAGGGAAAGGAGTATCGACGCTTCAGGCTTGCGCTCACGGACTTAGAGCCCCTTCGCGTGTTTTCCGACTACGCGGCGAAGGCGGGCTATTCCATGAGCTGGGGGCGCCACAGCAGAACCGGATTCAGCGGCAAGCCGGAAAGAATGGAGGCATTGTGGCTCACTCGAGATGGTGAAGCCCGCTCGCTGGAGCAATATCTTCATAGGAACAATGACGACTCTGACTTTCGCCGTGGCTGGCTTGGAGGATTTTTTGATGCGGAAGGCTCGTGGAGCGGCTACGTCACGTTTTCTCAGGACAGAGCTTCTCGCCACCTTCCGCGACTCATGTCTTACCTTTCGCAAGAAGGGTTCCAAGCCGTTTCTACGGGGCGTGGCGCGCGCATTGGGAGTTCAATCCGTGAATCTATCAAGTTCTTCTCGCGTTGTGGTCCGGCCCTCAAGCGAAAGACGACGGGCCTTTTTGGCTCCGCCCCGAACCGTTCTGTCGAGGTAGTGACCGCGAATAATGACCGTGCCGAGAGCGTAGTTTACAATCTTACGACCTTTACTGGGAACTATGTAGCTGAGGGGTTCGCAGTCAAGAATTGCGACACGGAGTACGCATTCCACGGGGGTGCCGAGATGACCGTGGAGGAGGTGCTGGCGAGGGTGCGGGCGTACCAGTGCCCATTGGTGGAGGTCACCGGCGGCGAGCCGCTGCACCAACCGGAGGCCTTGCTCCTCGTTGAGGCCCTCTGCTCGGAAGGGTACGAAGTCCTCATCGAGACCAGCGGCGCCATTGATATCTCGCCGGTGGACAAACGAGCCCACGTGATCCTGGATGTGAAATGTCCCGGCAGCGGCATGACGGAGCGCATGAATTGGGATAACCTCCGTCACGTCACCGGAAAGGACGAAGTGAAGTTCGTGATCAAGAATCGCGCCGACTACGACTGGGCTTGCTCGATCCTTAAGAAGTTCGATCTGGAGGACCGCTGCACCGTCCTGTTCGGACCCGTCTTCGGCGAGCTTGAGCCGCGCCGACTGGCCGAATGGATTCTGGCGGACAGGCTGCCGGTTCGCTTCCAACTCCAGCTTCATAAGTATGTCTGGGACCCGGACATGCGGGGAGTGTGACTCTTGCCGTTAATCGTGAATCGTTATTCGTTAAACGCGATCTCTCGGAAAGTCTTCAGCTCTTGCGAATAACGGTTCACGATTAACGTCAGAAGGAGTACTGAATGAAGGTGATGGATGTGAAATTGAAGCAAGGCCGGATTGAGACCGAGCCGGCCGAGGTCTTAGTGCTGAGCCACTATGAGGGAGAGGCCGCGCTGCAGGACGACGCTGCGGTTGTTGACAGAGCCCTCCACGGTGGACTCCGCGAGCTGCTCAAGAGCGGCGAGTTTCAAGGCAAGAGCACCCAGACCGTCCTGCTCCACACCCAGGGGAAGATCCCGGCCAAGCGCGTGCTCCTGGTAGGGCTTGGGAAAAAGAAGGACGCGCGCCTGGACACCGTGCGGCAGGCGATGGGCGCCGCCGCCAAACGGGTGCGTCAGGCCGGCGCCCGGTCCCTCGTTACGCCCATTCACGGCCGCACGCTGCCGCGGACGTCCTTCACCGAGCTCGCCCAGGCGACGGTGGAAGGAGCGGTGCTTGGGGGATACCAGTTCACGGAGTATCGGAGCGACAACAAAGACGAGCTCAAAGACCTGGAGCGCATGACGGTGGTGGAACCTCGCGCTGCGAAGGTCACAGAGATCAAGGAAGGACTCCGGCGCGGTCTCGCCTGTGCTGAGGCCACTATCTTCGTGCGCGATCTCTGCAATCACCCTTCAAACGTGATGACGCCCGCACGGATCGCGGCTGAGGCCAAGCGCATCGGGAAAGAACGAGGGGTGCGGGTCAAGGTGCTAGAGCGGCGGGACGCAGAAAAGCTGGGCATGGGGGCGTTCCTGGGCGTGGCGCGCGGGAGCCACGAGCCGCCCAAGTTCATCATCCTGGAATATCGGGGGAACGGGAACGCGCGGCGAAACAGTCGTCACGCCAAGCCGATCGTGCTTGTGGGAAAGACCATTACCTTCGATACCGGCGGCATTTCGCTCAAGCCGGCCGAGAACATGGAGCAGATGAAAGCGGACATGACCGGGGGCGCGGAAGTCCTGGCGGCCGTGCGGGCCGCCTCCCGGCTGCGCCTGCCGCTGCATCTGATCGGCATCCTGCCCGCCACCGAAAATATGCCGGGTGGACGGGCGATCAAACCGGGCGATATCCTGACCACGCTCTCGGGCAAAACGGTCGAAGTGCAGAACACCGACGCCGAAGGGCGCCTCATTCTCGCAGACGGCTTGGCCTACGCCACACGCTACAAGCCGGCCGCGATCATCGACGTCGCCACGCTGACCGGCGCGTGCAGCGTGGCGCTGGGGCAGTTCGCCATCGGCATGCTGGGGAACAACGACGCGCTCAAGAGCCGCATCCGGAACGCAGGCAACAAGGCCGGCGAACGGGTCTGGGAAATGCCCCTCTGGGAAGAATATTTCGAGCAGCTCAAGAGCGACGTCGCCGACATGCGCAACATCGGCGGGCGGGGAGGGGGAATGATCACCGCGGCCGTGTTTCTCAGCAAGTTCGTGGGCGACTGTCCCTGGGTGCACCTCGACATCGCCAGCACAGACTGGAGCGAGCGTGAGCGGCCGTATATCGCCAAAGGTCCCACCGGCATCGGAACCCGCCTGCTCATCCAGTATCTGCTGGACCAAGCTGAGTCTAAGAACTAGCTGACAACTAGCAGGACGATGACAAACGTAGGATGCTCAAAAAGGCTATCCAACGAGGCCGCAGGGAGGCGAAAAACCGGAGCGTACTCTCTGGGGTACGTGAGGATTTTGAGCGACCGAGAACAAAGTTGGGAGCCTTTTTCAGCATCCTGGTGACTGCCCTATGACCCTCCGCGAGACAGTCGGCCAGTCCTTCATGATCGGCTTTTCGGGCACGTCGGTTTCCAAGGACTTGGCCAAACTCATGACCGACTATAGGCCCGGCGGTCTCATTTTGTTTTCCCGCAATCTGGAAGCTCCCGCCGAGATCGTCAGGCTCACCAACGATCTCCAGAAACTGGCGCCTCACACACCGCTGCTGATGTCGGTGGACCAGGAGGGCGGGCGCGTCTCCAGGCTTCCGGCCGGCTTTACCATCTTTCCCCCCTGCGCGGTGCTCGGGCAGTGCGACTCCTCCGAGCTGGCCTACGCGGCCGCCTCGGCGACCGCCGCTGAACTCCGAGCGGTCGGCATCAATATGAACCTGGCCCCCGTGCTAGACCTGAGCACGAACCCGAAGAACCCGGTCATCGGCGATCGCGCGTTCAGCGCCATCCCGATGCAGGCCTGCGAATTGGGGCTTGCCACGATCGCGGGGCTCCAGGACAACAAGGTAATTGCCTGCGGGAAACATTTCCCAGGTCACGGCGACACGGCCACCGACTCTCACAAGGAACTCCCGGTGGTGACGGTGCCCATCGAGCGGCTTCGCGAGGTGGAACTTCGCCCGTTCCGCCACGCCATCGAGAACGACCTGGCCACAATCATGACCGCGCACGTCCTGTATCCCGCCCTGGATGAACATTTCCCCGCCACGCTGTCCGCCGCCATCCTCACCGACCTGCTCAGAGACGACCTGCATTTCAAGGGCTTGACCCTCACGGACGATCTGGAGATGCATGCGATCATCGACCACTACGGGATCGAAGAGGCCGCGATCCGCGCCTTTCAGGCCGGTGCCGATATGCTCTTGATCTGCACGAACCGGGACCGCCAGGTAGCCGCGATGGACGCGCTCCACAATGCCGTGAAGGACGGCGCCATTCCCGAAGCGCGGGTCGAAGCCTCACTGCGCCGGATCGCGCACACCAAAGAGCGGTTCCTCCACCCCTACACCCCAGCGGACCCTGCCGCAGCGAAACAGGTGGTGGGAAGCCGGGCGCACAAGGCTCTGCTGGACACCATCCTACAAACCAGCGAACGGCGACTGAAAGCTCCCGCGTGAACGGTCCCACCGCCGTGAGCGAGCGACCGGCCGGTCCCAGAGAGGTCTGGGCATGGTGCATGTACGACTTCGCCAATTCCTCATTTACGACCCTCATCGTCACGGTCGCCTACAGTGTCTACTTCGTTCAGGTGGTGGCTCGGCACCTCGGCCAGGACGGCACCGCGGAGCGCGTGTGGTTTTGGGGCTACGCGGTCTCCATGCTGGTGGTGGCGTTTCTCTCTCCCCCGCTTGGTGCCATCGCAGACGCGCGGGCCGCGAAGCGGGCCTTCCTGATCGGGTCCACACTGGTGTGCGTCGCCTGTACGGCGCTCCTCTCCTTCGTCCAGGCCGGCGACGTCTGGATGGGTCTGGGCCTCTTCGGACTCGCCAATATTGCGTTCGACCTCGGGTTCCTGTTCTGCAGCGCGTTCCTGGTTGAGATCGCCACTGTGGAGACGATGGGTCGGATCTCCGGCTACGGATGGGGGCTCGGCTATGCCGGCGGGCTGCTGTCTCTGGCCATCGCCTATCCCTTCATCAGCGGCGGATTCGCGGAAGCCAACCTGCCGCTCTACCGACTCAGTTTTGCGGTCACGGCTGGCTTCTTTCTCCTGGCGTCGTTGCCCACCGTTCTGATTCTGCGTGAGCGCGCAGTCCCACAGCCCATGAGCCCGAGTGAGCCGGTCTGGCGGCAGGGATTCGCCAGACTCGCCGCCACCGCACGGCAGCTCAGTCGCTATCGAGACCTCTTTGCCTACCTGATCGCCTATCTGATCTATACGGATGCCATCAACACGGTGATCGTCGCCTCCGCAATCTTCGCAAATAAAGTCCTGGACTTTTCGCCGGGCGATCTGATTATGTATTTCCTGGTCACGCAGGTGACGGCGGGGCTGGGCGCCGTCGGATTCGGCATCCTGGCTGACCGAATCGGCGCCAAGCGAACGATCAACCTCACGCTGCTTGTCTGGATCGCGGTGGCTGTCGGCGCCGCGTATGTCCGGACTCATGCACAGTTCTACGTGATCGGCCTTTTGGCTGGCGCCGTTCTTGGGGCCAATCAGTCCGCCAGCCGGACGCTGGTGGGGCAGTTCACGCCGCTCGGCCGACAGGGTGAGTTTTTCGGGTTCTTCTCCGTCACCGGCAAGTTCGCGGCCGTTATCGGACCGATGGTGTACGCCGAAGTGACGGCATGGACCGGAAGTCAGCGCTGGGCCATCCTGTCGATGGCGGTCTTTTTCGCGATCGGCCTGCTGGCCTTCCAGACGGTCAACGAGACGCGGGGGATAGAAGCAGCGCGCGAATCAGCGGGCGATAGGCGATAGGCAATAGTCGAAAGCCAACGTCCGGTCCTTCCCATAGCCTATCGCCTATCGCCTCGGTAACACTCATGGCGGTCAAGAAAGGCGACATCATCGACGAGTTCAAGCGGCATCCCGGCAGTTGTGGGCTGGTCGTGAAAGTCATGGGAGGCGGGGAGGGGTTCGAGAAGATCGTCTGCTGCGACCATGACCTCACCGAGGACGACATCGTCCCGCAGATAGGGTCTCCGATGGGGCGAAAGAGGGGAGAGCTGCCACTCGCGGTGATCCTCGACGAGAAGAAGCTCTATCCGGACTCCTGCGGCCTCCGGGTCATGATTATGGACGGCGGAGCCGGATTCCGTGAAATTGTCTGCTGCGGCCATTCGCTCACCGTGAACACGATGAGGGAATTCAAGCTCGGACAGATGCGCGGAACTCCCCCGGCCGCAACTGGACAACAGGGGACGGCATAAGCAACTAGCGAGTAGCGAATAGCTCCGGGCTGTTGGCTGCTCGCTGCTCGCTAGTTGCTCAGGGAGGAGGTCTATGCGCGACCGGACCGAAACGATGAAACAATGGTTGTCCTGGATGGAGTGGCTGGATCGGTGGGGTTACATTACCGCCAGCTTGAGCCTGCTTGTCCTGGGGATGTTGATCTTCGCCCAAAGCTGGTATGTGTTTGTCACGGCGGCAGCCCGCACAGGACTCCTGCCGGCCGGCTTGAGGCTGCTGAATGACCTGCTACTGGTCATCATTCTGCTTGAGCTGTCCCGGACAGTCGTCCGATTCCTCCAGACCGAGATCCTGGCCCTCGAGCCGTACCTGGCCGTCGGCATCATCGCGTGCACCAGACGGATCCTGACCGCCAGCGCCGAGCTGTCCCATCTCCCTCAGGTCACCTCCGAGCTGTTCAACCGATACATATTTGACGTGGCGTTGAACGTGGCGGTCATCATGGTGCTGATCATTGCCGTGTTC
>CAYJUP010000098.1:0-7657 GCA_964373365.1 uncultured Nitrospiraceae bacterium | reverse complement strand
GTGGGGTCGGCAAGGTCTATGATCTCACCGCGTTGCCTCGCGTGACCTTTACAGACCCTCAGATCGCCAGTGTGGGCCTGACCGAACGTCAGGCTAAGGAACAAGGTCTGCGTGTGCAGAGTGCGGTGCTGTCCCTTGAGCATGTCCCGCGCGCGTTGGCCGCTCGGAACACCAGAGGTCTGATCAAACTGATCGCCGAGGAAGACACGGGCCGTCTGGTGGGCGCGCATATCCTGGCCGCAGAGGCGGGCGAGGTGATCCAAGAGGCCACCCTTGCGATCCGCTTTCGGCTCACCTTCCAGGACCTTGCTGAGACGTTTCATCCGTATCTCACCATGGTGGAAGGGCTCAAGCTGGCCGCGGTCACCTTCAAGAAGGATGTCAGCAAACTGTCCTGCTGCGCGGGGTAGACTAAAGCAAACGTCTTTATTCCTGTGACGACTGTTCCTCCTCACCCCTCCCTCGCTCGACTGAGCTCGTCGCAGGCTCCCCCGCAGGGGGGGAGAGGCGTAGGTGAGGGGGCTGAGACCAGGTGTAAGAAGACTTATTGCATTTGTATTAATTGAGCCAAGAGACAGGACAGGAGCAAGGAGGAGCGAGATGATGGACGGCGGATGGATGCCCATGATGGGCGTAGGAATGCTGTTTCTCGTGCTGTTCTGGGTGTTCGTGATAGCGGGTGTAATTTACCTCGTCAGATGGTTCATAGGGCAGGGGATCGTCAGTCGACCGGAGTCCAGCTTGGAGATCCTCAAGAAACGGTATGCCCGCGGTGAGATCAGCAAACAGGAGTTCGAGGACATGCGACGGGACTTGCAGGCATAAGCATGTCCTTTCCCGTGGCAGCGTAGAAGGAACCTATCTCTCAACAAGGAGGTCGCACACGATGTGGCGCACGATCAGCAATCTGGTGGTTTTGGCCGTCCTCACTCTGCTCACACCGGGCTTCCTCCAGGCGCAACAACCGGCGCCGACGCGAATCCTCATCCACACGAAAACGTCACTCGCTCTGGATGATGCCCAGATCTGCGCGGTCCCCAACGTCGCGTGGGCGGCGGTCAAGGCGAGCCATAAAGTGACGATCCTGGTGGATGCGAGCGCCGTCACCTCGGTGACGAAAGGCTTCGGCTGGTTCAACCGGATCTTCCGATCGGACAGCACAGCCTTGGACCGTGCCGCGTTGCCTGAACGGGAACGCCAGAGCCTTTCCGAGCAGATGGGCGTCCCGCTGGAGCAGGTTCCCCATAACTATGGCGGGTATTTCGACTTCCTGAAAAAGATGGGCGTCGAGATTTACGGCAACAGGACCATGATGTTGCTGTACAAGATCGACCCGGCGCGGGTCACCTCCGCGGTGATGCCGATTCCGTTGGAACGGATGGTCCAACTGTTCAGCGAGGCTGACCGAGTCATCGTCTACTGAGTGCAAGAACCGAGGAGATTGACACCATGAGCGTGGTCCAGCATTCGAGGACTGTTCGTGTGAGCGAGAGCCGCACTCAGAGGCGTCTACCTTCAACAATCAGGTGAGTTCCAAACAGAAGGTTGTCTGACAAGATGCGCTCGTAAATCCTCGCAAGGGAAATCCGACCGTGTTGACGCGAGTGCTTCGTCATATGACGGGCGTAGGAGCGGATCAGCCAGATCAACGGGAACGCCAGCTTCCAGCTATTCGAGCGCGCATTCGTAAAGACCTCCGTCACATCGAGTCCCGCCTTCCACAGATAGTATTCAAGCTCGTGATAGCGAATCGGGTGGACATGGACATTGGGCCTTCCTTTGTGCCGATCCCATTCAATCGGCGGATAATCGAAGAACAGAAAGCTCCCATTGAGTAGGAATTTCACTCGGCTCCTCAGATTGAGGATGTTCGGAGTGGAGAGATAGAGTGTCCCATCCTTCCGGAGAACACGTCTTAACTCCCGACACAGAGCGAATGGATTGTCGAGATGTTCGATCACCTCAAGACAGACGACGTACTCGAACATTTCGTCTTCGTAGGGTAACCCGATGTTCAAATCGCATGGGCGATAGGAAACGACGTCCTCCAGCCTCCAGTCCGACACGGGAATACAATCGCACGCCGAGGCTTGAAAGCCAAGCCCGGCGAGCCGTCGCGGCAGTTCACCAGAATCCGTCCCCACGTCAAGCAGGCGGCCACGTGGAAGCAGCGAGAGCTTGTTGAACACCGCCTCATGGAGCCCACTGCCTATCTTCCACATCGAGTCCACCTATAGAACCGACGCACCGCGAGACGGTACCGCTTATCAGCAGGAGTGACGTGGCCGCGCCGATGCACAGCAGCGCGGTCCACCGACACGCAACGCCCTTTACCCTGCTCTGCACAAGGTTGTTGGGCTGGCATGATCAAAACTGCCTCGGCCGGGTCTCTAGTTCACACTGGCACTCATAGCAGAGCGTCGCCGTTGGCCGTATCGTGAGCCGCGCATAGGGGATGGCATCGTGGCAACGAAGACAGAACCCATCTTCCTTTCGTTCGAGCCGATGCAGTGCCGCAATGACCTGTTGGAGTTCTCCCTCAACCCGCTGTTGTTGGCCCAGCGCCATCTGCTGTTGCTGAATCGCGTCCATCCGGGTGAGCCGGCCGATCGGCTGATCGAGACTCACGGGTTGCGTGTCCTGTGCGGCCGTCTGTGAGCGCTCCTCCAGCGACAGACGCGAGGCCAAGAGCTGCTGGCGCAGCTCGTCCCGTTGCTGGTCAGTCAGGGCACTCATGATCGGACAGATGTCCTCAGCCGGGTGAGTGTGGCCCACACCCCGTGTCCCAGACGATCGGCCGCTATGTAACTGTGCCGTGCCAAGCGTGCGGCTAAGGGCCAGGTGCCGGGCCGCGACAGCACCCGTAAGGCGATGCGCGGAATATTGATGATCTCGAATCCGCCGAGGATCGGCGAGAGATCGTCGTCGATGCCATCGGACACCCCCTTCATGGCGAGACACGGAATCCCCCGATCCCGGCAAAGGGCCGCGATCGTTTGGCTCTCCATATCCACCGCGATCGCGCCGCTCTTTTTCGCCAAGTCCCGACGCGCCGCCGGTGTCAACACCGGGTTGGCCACGGTGACGAGTGGACCGATATGGAACGGAATGTCGCACGCCTTCAGCGCCAATTCGGCGGTATTCACCAGCGAAGGGTCTGTCGACTGAATGATTACGTCGCCCACTGCGATATTCGGCCGGAGTGCACCCGCGAGCCCACTGCAGATCATCAGATCCAGTTTCTGGGAGTCCAGGAATCGGTCTACGCGCTCCTTGGACACGGCGGGCACCATCCCGGAGAGGCACAGCCGGATCACATGGCCGTTCAGATCGGCTCCCCAGATTTCATCACGTGCGTCGAGCAACCGGAGCTTCAACTGCCGGCACACCTCGCGCACTTCCCACTTGACCTCAGCGACGAGCCCTATCTTCATACGACACCCCCTTGGTGACATAGCCATGAGTGCGAAACCAGTGCACGGCCTCTTTCACCGCGATCCGTATCGGGGTCTGCGGCAAGCCCAACTCCTTCACCGCTTTGCTGCTGTCGTAGCGCATGGGACAACCGGCCATCCGGACCCCGTCTAGAGATGCACGTGGTTCACGACCAGTCATGCGACTCCAGATTTCCCCACACGCTCCAGCAACGTAGGCCACGGCATACGGGATTCTGATGCGCGGGGCCGGCTGTCCACTGACCTCAGCCAAGATCTGAAGGAACCCGTCCAGCGAAAGGTTCTGATGCCCCAACAGGTACCGTTCGCCGATTCGGCCACGAGTCGCTGCGAGCCAATGCCCGGCGGCCACATCCCTGACGTGGATCCAGTTGAACACCGCGTCCAGAAACGCCGGCAGGCGGCCATTCAGGAAATCGACAATCAGGCGGCCCGTGGGCGTGGGACGCCGGTCCAAGGCGCCGATCGGGGTAGACGGATTCACGATCGTGATCGGTGCCCCTTCCCGGATCAGATGCCACACCGCTTGTTCAGCCAAGACCTTGGTCCGCTGGTACGTGCTCCGACACGCATTGGGAGACACGAAGTCCGCTTCCGTGCCGAGCCTGTCCGCGGAACAGGCCACCGTAACGGCACTGGACGTGTAGACGATCCGTCCGACACCCGCTCTCCATGCCGTTTCCAAGAGCCGCAGGGTGCCGCCGACATTGACGTCGTGCATGGCTTGAGGATCGGGCACCCACAAGCGGTAGTCCGCGGCCACATGAAACAGTAGATCGATTCCCCGCACGGCGCGTTCCAGTGACGATTGATCGGTAAGGCTCCCGAGAATCGGCCTGAGACGCAGGCCGGACAAGACACCGAGATTGCTGGTCGGTCTGACCAGCGCCGATACGTCGAGTCCTTGCTCGACCAGCAGGCGCGCCACGTGTGCGCCGACAAACCCGGTTGCTCCCGTCACCAATACCCGCACGATGATCTTCCTCGCTGTGAACGGTTACGCCGACAGAGCGCCGTCTTCCCAATCGACAGCGGCATAGACCTTGCCCCACGTTGTTCAGCGCACCAAACGCGGTATGACCTTGAGGAGTTGTACGGCCTTTGCGGCCTTGTTTTCCCAGCGGTGGGGCGTGCCGGGTGGAATCGTGATGGCATCGCCTCGCCGGAGCACCTGGGCCGTCTCCTCCAACTGCAGCAGTACTTCTCCGGCAAAGACGACAGCAAAGAGCTCCGTCTCACGCGTGTGCAACCGTGCCCCGCTGCTCCCTCCGGGACGCAATGTGATAAACAGCGACTCCAACTTGCTGCCGACAGTGGGAGGGCCCAACGACTCGATCATTGCGCGAGACCATTCGCTTTGGAGCACCGGACGTTGTGAGACTCTGAGGAGGACGGGCGCTGCGGGTTCCGCGGTCAGAAAGAATTGGCCTAACGTGAAACCCAGTCCCGACGCAATACGCTCCAGGGAGGCGAGGGATGGGGACGCCTGATGAAGTTCGACTTGTGAAATGAAACTGGCGGAGAACCCGCATTTGCTGGCCAGTGTCCGCACAGAGATCCGCTGGCCTTCTCGAAGCCGACGAATAGCCTCCCCGACGCGTTGTTCTAATTGAGCAGGCCTTTCTTGAGCACTGCGCCCGGTCTTTTTCTGTGACGTTGGATTCTGGAAAGACTTTCCGTCTCGCTTGTTCATCTCTTCCTCATTTTTGATTCAACCTGAACATGCTCGTCACATCGCGTAAGCATCCCTCGTTCCCCGCAGCCCCACGCCCTCACGCTTGCTGGAGGACTCGTTGGTACACAGCTTCAAGCCGAACGAGCATCGACTGGAGGGAATAATGCTCTTTGACAAGCTGGTGGCTATTCGAGCCAAGTCTTCGCCGGAGCGATTCATCCTCTAGCAGCAAGACCATTCGCTCCGCCAAGGACATGGCATCCCGCGGCGCAACAAGAAAGCCCGTTTCTCCATCTTTGACCACGTCGGGGATTGAGCCCATAGCCGTAGAAATGACCGGCAGTCCGACGGCCAAGGCCTGCATGAGCGCTTGAGGGATCGTGTCGGCTTCCACGGACGGAAGGACGAACACGTCGAGCGAACGAAACATCTCCACAGGATCCTCGCGAAATCCCAACAGCAGCACCTGGCTCGTCAACCCTCGCTCCGCAATTTGAGCCCGGATATTCTGCTCTTCCGGACCCTCACCCACAATCAAGAAGGTGACGTTTTTGATCCGTGATAGGACGTGAGCGGCCGCCTCGACGAAGTACCGATGCCCTTTGTATCCACGAAGATACGAGATGATGCCAACCAATCGATGATCGGCTGGCAGGCCCAATTCCTGTCTCAGGTCTCGCTCAGGCACACCTGGCCGAAAGCGGTTCACATCGATGCCGATGGGGAATGCGTGAACGCGATGAGGCGCAAGCCCATCCCGCTCAATCAGCGCCCTACGAGTCAGCTCACCCCCAGTCACGATCAACATAGTCACACAATCACCGGTAGAGCAGGCGGGTGAGCAGACTCTTGTTAAGGGGGACGGAGATGTGGCGGCTTCGAACAATCTTTGGTCTTGGACGAACAAGTCGCGCAGCCAATGAAGCCACCCAGCTATCTCGAGAGCTGTTCACATGAACGATATCCGGCCTGTGTTGGCGAAGTAGGCCACGAATGTCCATGATGGCCGATCCATAGTTGGCGGGACGCATCGGGAGCGGGATCACCGGAAGGTGCTGGCGATCTGCCATCCTGTGAATCGGGCTCCCAGGTTCAACTATCAAGACGAGTTCGTGGCCACGAGCACGCAAGCCGTCAGCGTGCAGCAAGACGGCCAACTCCTGCCCTCCAACGGATCGCGACGATTCAGTCATCACAATTTTCATACGGGTGCGGTCCCCTCTCACTTGCCTCCACCACTGCGGAGCCGTGTCCCCCTCAACGAGCCGGACACTGCCAGATGCCTGTTGTATTTTTGTTGGTGGCCAATGTACCGTATTGCTGGACACCTGTCCAGTTCTCCTCTTTGCAGCTGAAGCACACGGGGCGTCGAGATCTATGGCAACCGAACCATGATGTTGCTGTACAAGATCGATCCAGCCCGAGTGGCTTTGGCGGTGACTCCGGTCCCATTGGAACGGATGGTGCAGCTTTTCAGTGAAGCGGACCGCGTGATCGTCTATTGAGAATTATTCGCCCTCTGACTCGTGTGAGAAAGGGAGCGTCCTTAGAACAAAGGTGGTGTCGGTTCCGACGTGGTCGGCTTTGGGTAGGTAAGCCTCCCGTTCTCCAGCTTGGCGAAGGGCGTGAGGGCATGCAGGTCCGCCTTGGCGGATGTCAGAACATGCGGGACTGTCCAGCCTCGGCTGACCAGGGCGTCCGCAATCAGAGACCGGTGACAGCGCCAGGGCACCGCTTCAGCGCACATGATGGCGGTGGTGGTGGCAGTCGCTAACTTCATCAATTCTTCCAAGCTTTGCCAAAATGGGGCGGTCTGCATGTAGTCCGCATAACCGCGGAAGCCGGCACTCCGCCATCCCAGGTTAACGGAGTCAGGCCGGCTTCTCCGGCGACCGCCGAGCGCCGGCAGATGTTGATGCTGCAGGCTGGCTTTCACCAGGCTGTCGGCGAGTGTGTCAGTATTGAACTGCGGATTACGCCGGGAATAGGGGATCGTGCGGACATCCACCAGAAGCTGAATCCCATGCGCCTGCAGCAGTTCGATGAACTCCGCAATTGGCCGCGTGGAATGACCGACGGTCCAGAGAAGCTGAGACATTTTAGCGCTTGTGATGGCCTACGGCGTGCTCCGCCCAAACCGTGAGCTGTTCCGAGTCTTCAATGATGTCCACCGGCACTTCGTAATAGGTCTTGAGCGTCTGTTTGGCATTCGGCCGGAAGGGCTTCATATCTCTCTTCCGGTAAGCGGGGAGACTTGCCCGGTCGGTTTTGAAATAGAGGCGACCTTTGTGGATGATGCCGAAGAAGACATCACCTCGATAGAGGCCGTACCCACCGAACATCGCGCGGCAGGTCACTCCGGGCAGCTCGCTCACCTGATCCAGGACAAAGTCCTTGAACGTGTCATCGTTCATAAGGCTGCCCGTCGCTGTATCGCAACAAGGGAATCACGGTTTGCCAGTTACGGGCCGTGTGGGCCACGCTGACACCCCGCTCCAACGGGCATTGCGTAGAACCGCAGCAGACC
>CAYJUP010000097.1:0-7821 GCA_964373365.1 uncultured Nitrospiraceae bacterium | reverse complement strand
ACGTTTAACGAATAACGAATTATGGACTACCAAGTCTCGGCAAGAAAATACCGGCCCGGGACGTTTGAGGACGTGATCGGGCAGCCGCACGTCGTGCAGACGCTGGTGAACGCCATTGCCACCAAGCGGATCGCGCACGCCTTCCTGTTTTCCGGCACGCGTGGGGTCGGCAAGACGACGGTGGCGCGCCTGCTCGCAAAGGCGCTCAACTGTGAACACGGCCCCACCGGCACTCCCTGCGGGACCTGCCCTAACTGCCTGGAAATCGCCCAAGGCACCTCGATGGACGTCATTGAGATTGACGGCGCCTCGAATACCGGCGTGGATGACGTGCGTGAAATCCGCGAGAACGTGAAGTTCACGCCGTTCCGGGGCCACTATCGGGTCTACATCATCGATGAAGTGCACATGCTGTCGAACTCGGCGTTCAACGCCCTGCTGAAGACACTCGAGGAGCCCCCGGCCCACGTGGTGTTCGTCTTCGCCACCACCGAGATTCACAAGATTCCGCCGACCATTCTCTCGCGCTGCCAGCACTACAACTTCCGGCGGATCGCGAGGTCCGAGATCATCCAACGCCTTCGTCATGTCGCGGAGCACGAGGGCATGACGGTGGAAGACCGGAGTCTCGCCTCCCTGGCGCGGGCCAGCGAGGGCAGCATGCGGGACGCCCTCAGCCTGCTGGACCAAGCCGTGGCCTTCGGCGGCAAGACCGTTCGCCACACCGATCTCGAGATCTTACTCGGGTCGGTCCCGCAGGAACACGTCCGGGCGATGATCTCGGCCATCATCGCGCAGGACAGTCCGGCGGCCGTGCGTGCCGTGGCTCACCTCCTCGATCAAGGCCACGATCTCCGCACGTACTGCGGGGACCTCGTCGAACATGTCCGTAATCTGCTAGTCGCCGCGGTGGTGCCCTCCTCGCAGGAACTGCAAGGACTGATTGAACTATCGAAGGACGAAGTTCGACAGATCGAGACCGATGCGAAGGCGTTCACCGCCGAGCAGCTCCAAGAGCTGTTTCGTATCTTTTCGCAGGCCGAGGACGCCTTGCGGCTGAGCGCGCATCCTCGATTTGTCCTGGAGGTGGCCGCCGTGCGGGCCACGCGCCTGCTGCTTCCTGCGACACAGGCCTCGTCGGCTTCTCCTGCGCCTCCGGCTGCTCCTCGACCACGCGCGAGCCAGTCCGAACCTCGGCGCGATACTCCAGTTCCAGGACAGCCGACCGAGAAGGCGCCCCGCTCGGAGCCCGTTCGAGCCGCATCTGGACAAGGGGGTCACCCTGCGCCCAGACAGGACGCCGTTCACAATCCCCAAACCCAGACACCTGCCCCGGAACCGGCGAAGCCAGCCATTTCGTCCAGTGCGTCCTGGACAGCCGGATCTTCCGAGCCATCCGGCCAGCCGGCCAACTCGCCGGCCGCAAAGCCGGCGAGCCAGACCGGAGGTGTCACGCCGGACAGCCGCCGGGTGGCTGCGCCTGTCGCCGCGGACCCTCCCGTGCGTCTCAATTGGGAGCAGATCCTGGAACGCGTGGCGAGCGTGCATCCGAACATAGGCCCTTTCCTGGAGATGGGAACGCTGGTGACCATCGAGGGCAATCTGTTGACAATCGGCTATCCCAAGACGGCGTCGGTCGCGCTCACCAGGATTCAGAACGACGAGAACCTGCGCTTGGTGACCGACATCTGCGCAGAGCTAGCCGGTCGGCCTGTTCGGCTCCGCGTGATCGAATTGGCGGATGGACGGACCACCGGCCTCAGCCTCGCCCAAATCCGCGCTGCGAAGGAACGGGACCAGAAACAGGCGCTCCTGGAACGCACGCGTTCCCATCCATTGGTCAAGCAGACCCTGGATGTCTTCGGGGGGGAGCTGGTGGAGGTTCGCCAAGTCTCTCCGCAGAGGGAGGTACGGTGATGACCAAGAATCCGTTCGGCAACGTCGGCAACATCATGAAACAGGCCCAGGCCATGCAAGAACAACTCGCCAAGATCCAGGAGCAGGCTGCCGCCAAGACGGTGGACGGGACAGCGGGCGGCGGCATGGTCACGGTGACTGCCAGCGGAGCGATGCAGGTCGTCGCCCTGAAGATCGACCCCGAGGTGCTCAAGTCGGGTGATACAGAGATGCTGCAGGATCTGATCGTCGCGGCGGCCAATGACGCGTTGCGCAAGGCACGGGACATGATGGCGGAAGAGATGAAGACCGTCACGGGCGGGTTGCGTATCCCGGGATTGTTCTGATGAGCCTCGATCAACAAGGCCTGCTGGCCCGATTGATCCGGGAACTGGTCAGGTTGCCCGGAATCGGACAAAAGACGGCCCAGCGCCTCGCCTTCCATATGCTCAAGACCGAGTCTGAAGAGGCGCTGCGACTGGCAGACGCGATCCGCGCTGTGAAGGAGGGGTTGGCCTTTTGCCGTCAATGCCGCAATATCGCCGAGGGTGAGCTCTGCGAGTTTTGTCTCGATCCCAAGCGTGACCGGACCAAGATTTTGGTCGTCGAGGAACCAAGCACTCTCTATGCCATCGAGCGAACCGGGGGGTTCCGAGGTCTCTACCACGTGCTGCTGGGATCACTCTCGCCCTTGGATGGGATCGGTCCGTCGGACATCCGCGCCCAGGATCTCGTGGATCGCTTGAAGGATGGAGGGGTCCAGGAAGTGATCCTGGCTACAAGCCCCACGATCGAGGGCGAAGCGACGGCGATTTACCTGACCAAGCTGATTAAGCCACACGGCGTTCGGGTGTCTCGGATCGCGTACGGCATTCCGGTCGGAATGGACCTTGAGTACGCGGACGAGGTGACGCTGATCAAATCCATCGAGGGAAGACGCGACCTCTGACCTGTTGAGCGCGTGCAGCGAAAAATCTGCGCATTGACGGTACTTTCCGGGGTCTGCTATAGTTTTCGGTAACGTTGCTGCTGAGAGCGAGCCGATTCCTTGAAAGGGGAGCAATGCCCAAGACCATGACAAAACTTGCCAAACCCAAGCGCGCCGCCAAGGCCCGAAAGCCGGCCGGGAAGTACGACGACATCCGCCGTGATCTCGAAAAGCAGCGAGCCGCTCTGCTCGAGGAAGCCGGCGTGGCCCTGCTGCACCGACCCGAGCTGGAAGCGTTCCCGGATTTGAGCGACCAGGCCACTGCGGAAGTGGACCAAAACTTTTCACTCCGACTAAAGGAGCGGGAGCAGAAGCTGCTGAAGAAAATCGACGAGGCGCTTGACCGCCTGACGACGCACACCTACGGCGTCTGCCTGCGCTGCGGGGAGGAGATTCCCTACAAACGTCTGAAGGCGCGCCCTGTGACGACGCTGTGCATCGAGTGCAAGACTCAGCAGGAGCGGGAAGAAAAGGTCCGTCGCTAGAGAGACTATTGCGAGAACGCCGGCCCGTTACCGGCTCAGCGCGTTGACGCGCTGGCGGGCTCGGACGGCTCGTTCCGCTTCCTCCGGAATCCCTTCCACCAACGCCAAGTACGTTTCATATTCCGAGATCGCCCGCTTGGCGTTCACCGTCTCGTAGGCTTCCGCCAGATTGTACCGCGCGAGCGGATAGTTCGGCCTGAGGGTGACCGACTTCTCGAATGCCGCCATCGCTTTGTCCTGGTCTCCCAGTTTTTTGTACACCGTGCCGAGATTATTGAGGACCTCCGGCGTGTTGGGACGCACGGTCAGTGATTGCTGCATCTCAATCTTCGCCTGTTCGAGTTGGCCTTTCCCCTCCAACGCCAAGCCCAGCTTATGATGCGCCTCCGCGAGCCACACCTTATTCGGAAAGCCGTGCTTGATCGATTTTGCATACGCCTCAGCCGCAATGTCGTAGTTGCGCGAGCCACAATACGATAAGTGGGCGGTCTGCCCTCTGGCAAACTGCTGGACCGCTGGGAAGGACTCTTTATCCTCCGCACCTTGCCCCCCGGGGCGCTGGCTGCCCTTGGCCTTGTCCCCGCGCTCGATCCGGGCCAGGAACTCCTTTCGGTACGGAGAGAGCAGCTTGGAATACGGATCCAGCGAGAAGGAAGCCAGCAACAGGGTGGGCGATTCCGCCGCGCTCAGCACGATGTACTGGGTCGTGCTCTTTTCATCACCCGTTTCGTACAACGTGCTGGGGTCGAGGTTCGCCCGGTCGGCAGTTTGGGCGATGTTCAGATAGAACTCGAGGGCGGGCTTGAGCTGCGACAGCGTCCGGCGCAGGACTGGGTACGGCCTGAGGCTGTGACCGGTCGGGAACGAAAAGACCGCGCCGACCAGCAGTCCATCCTCGTCAAAAAAGAACGATTCCTCAGCCCCGGACTCGCTCCGGTTCGCCGCGATGCGCAGTTCTTCCCCGCTTCCCCACGTCTCTCGGTGTGGTGCGACGCTCCCTCGACGTTGTAGGAAGGCCGGTTTCAGATCGCACAGCCTTGTCGATTTGAGCAAAATAAGATCGCTTGCCGAAGGAGGAAGATTGGATCGCGGGGGTGGGGCTGCACAGGCCGAGATCAGCAATCCGATGGCCAGAGCGGACAGGAAGAAACTACACCGACTCCGTATCTTGATTTGGCTAGGGCGGGAGTTCATCACGCGACGGAGGGTGCTGAGATAATCTCGAGGTAGCACCCGCCGGGCGGGCTACCCGCCCGGCGGGCATTCATCACATAGGTCTGCGCTAAGGATGCCGAAGAGCCTGGGCAGCCCAAGGGCTCAGGAGCGGCCCAGTGCGGCCTGAAGTCTTACTGGAAAATCAGACTGGGGCGCTGTGCATGAAGCCCGGCGTCCTCTGCTGTATACCCAAACAGACCCGGGAAGATGGATGCCACACCGTATATCGGCCGGTTAATGCCGTAATCCATCGCGACCCCCGCTGCGTTCATCCCGAAGGCTAGCCACCGAAGAGGGTGATCATGCATCGGCGCAACCGCCACCGGGTCTGCATAGGTCAGCGCCAACATATCCAGGGGCCAGTACGTGGTGGACTGCTGGGCAGCTTTAATTTCATCCCGACCGCCGGCACATCCGCCGGACAGCAGGGCGACCACCACCGCCAGACCTGCCAAGAGTCTTAATGTCCGCATTGTCCCACCTCTTTCTTCCTTTTCTCTCCTCTTGCGGTATTGCTTAGAGAAAGGACTCAGTATGCACGCAGTCTAGCTCAAGCGCGACATATTGTCCAGTCAATGACGCAAATCTGCGGGAGGAGCCGGGGCTATGGGTAGCTGAGCGTGGTGGTGGGCGATACTGGTATCGAACCAGTGGCCTCTTCCGTGTGAGGGAAGCGCTCTCCCACTGAGCTAATCGCCCACGTGGCCGCGAGTCTAACACGGCGAAGCGGACCGGATCAACACATCAGCTCGCCTCAACTTGACATCCTCCGAAGGCGGTCCTTACAATGCCATTTCTACGGAGATTCAAGCAGATGCGCGAGGATGTGGTCATCGTGGGCGGGGGCCTGGCGGGTTCGGAAGCGGCCTGGCAAGCGGCGACGCGGGGCGCACGGGTGACGCTGTATGAAATGCGTCCGAAGGAGCCTACACAGGCCCACAAGACCGGTCTCCTCGCCGAGCTGGTGTGCTCCAACTCCTTAGGCTCCGGCGACATTCTCAACGCCCCGGGCATCCTCAAAGAAGAGATGCGCCGCTTAAATTCCCTGGTGATCCGGGCGGCGGATGAAGCCCGGGTGCCGGCCGGATCGGCACTGGCCGTGGATCGTGAGCAGTTTGCTCAACGGATCACCCAGACCTTGGAGAGTCACCCGAATGTCCGGATCATCCGAGAGGAGATCAAGGAGATCCCGACCGACTGCGTCTGCATCATCGCGACCGGGCCGCTCACATCCGACGGCCTGGCCACCGCCATCCGGAACCTGACGCATTCCAAGAACCTCTATTTTTTTGACGCGATCTCGCCGATCATCGACACCGACTCCATCAACATGGACATGGTGTTCCGAGCCTCTCGGTACGACAAGGGCGGCGCGGACTATTTGAATTGCCCCATGAACGAGGCGACCTACAACGCCTTCCACGACGCCTTGCTCAAGGCGGAGAAAGTCCAGCCCAAAGACTTCGAGCAAATCCCGTATTTCGAGGGCTGCATCCCCATCGAGGTGATGGCCGAGCGCGGCCGCCAGACCATGCTGTACGGGCCGTTGAAACCGGTCGGGCTGGAAGATCCGAGGACACAGACGCGTCCCTATGCGGTCGTGCAGCTCAGGGCCGAGAACCTCCATGAGACGTGTTACAACATGGTCGGCTTCCAGACCAAGCTCACGTATCCGGAGCAGCGCCGGGTGTTCCGCATGATCCCGGGCCTTGAACAGGCCGAGTTCCTCCGGTACGGCAGTCTCCACCGGAATACGTTTGTGAACTCGCCTCAACTGCTCCGAGAGACCTTGCAACTCAAGGCGCGGGGCACCGCGTTTTTTGCCGGACAAATCGTGGGCGTGGAAGGCTATACCGAATCGGCCGCGACGGGCGGCCTGGCCGGCATCAACGCGGCCAGGGGGCTCGCCGGACTTCCCCTGGTGACGCCACCGCCCACGACGGCGCATGGAAGCCTGATCAATTACATTACGACCTGTGAGCCCCGTCATTTCCAGCCGATCAACACCAACTTCGGTCTGTTCCCGCCTCTTCCGAGCCGAATCCGGGACAAAGACCAGAAGCGGCGTCTGATCGGCCAGCGGGCGCTGGAGGATCTCGAGGCATGGAAGACGCGATTCGGGCTTTCGTGACGTTTCTTGAAGTGGAACGAGGAGCGTCCCGCGAGACGATTCGTGGCTATCAATCGGATCTCCGCCAGTTCCTGTCCTACGTCGACACGCTCCGCCCCGCCACGGCTCCCTCGCTAACGCCCGAGGACGTCGACCCGCTGACGATTCGCGGCTATCTGGCGTGGCTGGATCGAAAGAAGGAGAAGAAGTCCTCGCTGGCTCGCAAGCTGGCTGCGCTGCGAAGTTTCTATCGGTTCCTGACGCGTGAAGGACTGGCGGGGCTCAATCCGGCCGCCGAAGTCCGCACTCCCAAACAGCCGCAATACCTGCCTCGAGTCCTGACCAAGGACGACGCCAACGCGCTCATGGAATTTCCGGAAGGGAACGACGAGCTGGCCAGGCGGGACCGCGCGATCCTCGAAACGCTCTATTCCACGGGAGCCCGCGTGAGTGAGCTGGTCGGCATGAATTTGGACGACCTCAACGTGAGCGACGGGCTGGTCCGCCTCCGCGGCAAAGGGCGCAAAGAGCGCATCGTGCCGATCGGGACGGTGGCGCTGGAAGTGCTCCGGGAGTACCACGCTCTGGAGCCGACTGATCGAAGCATGTCACCGCCTCCAGTCGTCCCGGGGCGCAGTGCTGGAGAGTCTGCGGTTCCGGTCTTCCGAAACAGGAGGGGCGGGCGCCTGACCGCGCGCGGCGTGGAACGGATCGTGGAGAAATATTCCCGCCGCCTGCCCGGGGGGCGCGTGAGTCCCCACGCGCTTCGCCACTCATTTGCGACTCACCTGCTCGATGAGGGAGCCGACCTCCGCGCGATCCAGGAGATGCTGGGCCATGCCTCGCTGGCCACGACGCAGAAGTACACGCACCTGGCGACGGACCACCTGCTGGAGGTGTACGACCGCGCCCATCCGAGGGCAGGGCGGCTCTCGGGCGTTCGGCAAGGGACAGGGAAAGACCGATCATGAGGATCCGCTCCACCACCATCCTCTGCGTAAGGCGAGGGGGCAACGTCGCCATAGGCTGCGACGGCCAGGTCACCGTGGGAACCACCGTGATGAAGAGCAATGCCCGCAAGCTCCGTCGTGTCCATCATGACCAGGTGCTGGCCGGCTTCGCGGGCG
>CAYJUP010000096.1:0-7850 GCA_964373365.1 uncultured Nitrospiraceae bacterium | reverse complement strand
CCAGCCTATTCGGTCTGCCCTGCCAGTTTTCCCACCCCTCTGATTTCTTTTCGTTGATGAAGGCAGCTTGAGAGGAATAAAATAGACTCCGCCTTCAGGGACTGCACGCGACCCCTTACATACCATGACGCCCTTTGGATCACAGGGTGGAGGAGGTGGCTATGGCTGACATGATTCGGACCGCCCACTACTTCAAAGTTCAGGTGTCGGATAAGCCCGGTGAAGGGGCCCGGATGCTCGGTGTCCTCGGTGATGCCGGCATCAATCTTCTGGCCTTTTCCGGGTTCCCACGCAATCGCCGAGCCCAGCTTGACTTTGTGGTCTCAGATCCAACGGTTTTCAAACAGGTCGCGAAACAGGCTAAGTGGAAAGTGCAGGGACCAAAAGCCTGTTTTGTTGTGGACGGAGATGATCGGCCGGGCGCCACGGCTGACGTGTTGGCCAAGCTGGCTGGGGCCAAGATCAACGTCACGGCTATTGATGCCGTGTGCTCGGGCCAGGGTCGCTTCGGTGCGCTGTTCTGGGTGAAGCCGCGTGACGTGAAGAAAGCGGCGAAGGCTCTCGGCGTTGGGTGAGTACCCGGCCTGTGCGCATTGTCGTGACCGGGGGCACGGGATTCATCGGCCGCCCGCTCTGTCAGAGGCTGGTTGGACTCGGGCATGCGGTGACGGTGCTCACGCGCAATCCCGGCGCCGCCCGGTCGGTCCTGGATCCTCGAATGTCGGTGATCGGCTGGGAGGGGTTTCGCGGACCCACGGACGGGTTGATGGCGGCCTTGGGCGACGGTGATGTCATCATCAACTTGGCCGGCGCCCCGATTGCGGCCGGCCGCTGGAATGCCCAGGTCAAAGACCGTCTGCGGCAAAGTCGCGAAGGGACCACGTCCGCCCTGGTTGCGGCTCTCTCCAAGCTTCCGACGAGACCGGTTCTGCTGATCAGCGCGTCCGCAATCGGATATTACGGCCCTCGTGGTGACGAACCGCTCACGGAGGAGTCTCCTTCCGGCGTCGGATTTCTGGCGAGCCTCTGTCGGGAATGGGAAGCGGCGGCCCGCGCGGCCGAGCGGCTCGGCGTCCGCGTGGTACTGCCTCGCATCGGCGTGGTCCTCGGGCGGCACGGCGGCGCGCTGGCCAAGATGCTCCCGGCGTTCCGAATGGGGCTGGGCGGACCGGTGGGGAGCGGGGCACAGTGGATGTCCTGGATTCACCTGGACGATCTGATCGAGCTGCTGCTGTTCCTGCTCAACGAGGCGGTCGGCGGGCCGGTGAATGCGACCGCGCCGCATCCGGTCACGAATCGGGAGTTCGCGCGGACCCTCGGCCGCACCCTGGGACGACCGGCCTGGGCCCGCGTGCCGGCTCCGGTGCTCAGACTCCTCCTGGGTGAGATGGCAGAGGAGTTGTTGCTGACCGGGCAGCGGGTGCTGCCCCATCGCGCCGAGGCGCTGGGCTTTCGGTTTCGGTATCCGACTTTATCTGAGGCCCTCGGTGCGATCCTGCGCTGACATCGTGGAACCGGGCATGACGGGCTCGCGACTCCGCGCGAGGCTTCGTTGGGGTGTGCTCTGGATCGTGTCTGTGACCGCCGGGTTCGGGGTGATCGCGGACGGCTTACTGTCAGCACAGAACGTGGTGTGGGATCGTCTTGCGGATGGATTGGCCGTGACGGTCTGGGAGCCGGGTCCGCGATGCGGTGACGAGGTTCCCCTCCTGTACCTTGTGCAGGTGGACCCGGAGCGGTTCCGGTTTTCGACCTATCATTTCCGCGACGAGGGACTGCCTGACCCGCTGACGATCCAGGACTGGCAACGGCGGACCCGAGCGCGCGTACTGTTCAACGCCGGACTCTTTCAGGACGATTATTCGTATCTGGGCCTGCTCTTGAAAGGCGGGCGGTCATTGGGGACGAAACGACACCCCCGCTGGCATGGGCTATTCGTGGCCGAACCGGTTGCGCCGGGCGTGCGAAAAGCCCGCGTCCTGGATCTGGCGATGGATTCATTTGCAGACGACAACCCGCCCTACCGCGAGGCGGCGCAGTCGCTCATGTTGCTGGATCGAACCGGAAAACCACGAGTCCGTCAGACCGGCAAGCGAGCGCACCAGACGGTTGTGGGGGAGGATCGAAAGGGCAACACTCTCCTGATCAAGACGGCGGACGTTGTGGCGCTCTGGGATCTGGCCGAGTGTCTCCGGAAAGGGATTCCTGCCATTCACCAGGCGATGGCGATGGACGGTGGGCCTTCGTCAGACCTGCTGATCGAGGCTGATGGGCTGGTCAACCGCGAGAGTACCGGCGACCAGCTTCCGTGGCATGCCCTGGTGGACGGGAGCGGGATGCGACACATTCCGCTCCCCTCGGTGATCGGGGTGATGCCGCGCGATAGGGCGCCGCAGTAGCAGGATGCTCTTCTCTGCTCTCGGGCTTCTCAGCGCAGCACGGGTTGGACAGGATAGCCGGCCTCAATCCAGGCGTTCACGCTGCCGTCCACGTTGTACACGTGTCGGTAGCCCAGATCGGCCAGCGTCTCCGCCGCGATATTGCTCCGGCGTCCGGATTGGCAGTAGACGACGATGTGATCGTCCAGCGTGGCACCGATTTCGCGGTGCCGTGTCCTGATCTCCCGGTATTCGATGTTGCGGTCCGTCCCGGGGATGACACCGGTGACGTGTTCCTGAGGCGATCGGACATCAATCAAGAAGAAACCCTTGGTGGCCTGGGTGACCGCTTTTGACAGTCCGGCGTTCAGTTGCTGGACCGTGAGCACGTACGAATGATAAGCCGAGACGCTGCTGCCGACTAGCACCAGCGCGAGTCCCAGTCCTAAGCAGGCGGTGTACGGTGAGGGTTTCATGGTTCAGCCTCCTCGTGTACGCAGGCGGCAGTCGAACTGCCTTGTTCCATGATGGTCGACGTTCCGTGTACCGGTTATCATAAGACCGCCATGAAACAATGGTCAAGAGGCGCCGCACTGGCTCTGCTGCTTGTATGTGCCGGCTGCTCCGAAGGGGCAAAGCTCGTTCAGGAGAGCGACTCGGGGGGAGTCGTCACGTACCCGTTCAAGGGCGAGAATGGCTACCTGTTTTCACGCTTTCGGACCGAGGCGCTCGACATGATCGAGAAACGCTGCAAGGGGGCCTATAGCATCGTCCGCGAAGGGGAAGCCAAAGGGCGGAGCCGGGTGGCGGACAATACCGGTGGGCCGGAGGTCATCGCGGAACACCGCTGGGGGCTGCAGTTCCGATGCAAATGATGGGTGGCCGTTATCTTCTCGCCGTCTCCTGCTGTTTTGCCTTCAGGTCGTCGATCGTTAAGAGGCTCAGCAACGTCAGGGCCTGTTCCTCCACGCGAGCGATTCGATCTTGAAAATTGCGATCCAAGAACACGAACGAGAGGGCCACCTACAAGCCGGCCTCGCGAACCGCCTTTACCACTTTGATGACCGATCCTCCGGTGGTCAGCACATCGTCCACGATCAGCGCCCGGTCTCCCGGCTTAACGGCGCCTTCAATGAGCTTCCCGAGCCCGTGATCCTTGGTCTGCTTGCGGACCACAAAGGTGCGCCACTCTCGTTGAGGCGATGCGTTGTGCCCGTAATCCGAGATCGCCGTGGCGATGGCGATCGCGCCGATCTCCAGCCCTCCGATGCACTCCAGCCTCAACTCCTTGATTCGTTCGAAGGCCAGTTGGGCAACGAGGTGGCGGGGGCCGGGATACGCCATGAGGGCTCGGCAGTCCACGTAGAAGGGGCTGGTGATCCCGGACGCCAGCTTAAAGCCTGAGGTCGGGTCCCATTTGAAGGACCGGGTCGTGACGAACGCTCTGGCCAGGTCGTCTTTCACCATGACACGAACAGGTTAGCCCCCTAACGTGGACGCAGTATAACGGCATTTGGACCCGGAGTCACGCACTCTATGTTGCCACGGAATGAGTTCTTTCTTGACCTCTGTCCGGACTCGCAGTACGGTAGTTCACGCGCGAATCCTTAGGTGATCGAGGCATTTCCAGGTGAGCAGGACCTCTTCACTCCGAACTGAAAGGAGCGTGCCATGATCGGACGGGCCATCGTCGCAGTGGTGCTGGCAATGACATTTGCGGTGCCGGTTTTTGCGGGTCCTAAAGACACCCCCGGCGTAGACCGCCGGGAGCATCGGCAGAAGCAGCGGATCAAGGAAGGGGTGAGGAGCGGAGAGCTCACCAGAGAGGAAGCCAAAGGGCTGAGGCAGGAGCAGCGGGAGATCCGGGCCAAAGAACGGGCGATGAGGTCAGACGGAGTAGTGACGAGAGAAGAGCGGAAGGAGTTGCATCAGGACCTGAACGAAGCCAGCAAAAACATAGCTGAGGAGAAGCACGACGCCGAAAGGCGGTAAGCCTGCCCTACTTCACCAAGGGGGCGGATTGCTCGCGGCAAGGTTTTCCGCCCCCCCCTGTCCTGCTATTGAAGTCAGGGGGCTCCCATCAAGGTTGTATCCGAACGGTTAGGCCATAAGAAAATTGAGATTACTCTGGACATCAATGCTCATGCGCTTCCGTCAATGCAGCAGGAAGTGGCAGCCAAGCTCGCGGCCGTCTATTACAGTTAGAAAGATGGGCGAGTGAATCTAGAGGAGAGTAGCTGGTGGCAAGCTAAGTGACTTTATGGGGCTTGGCTACGAGGATTATCATTTGACTTTCACCTCAGCCCCATCAGCAAGGTCCAAAGCTATGTCGTGTTTTTTGTCTTTGTCTTCTGGCCAGCCTATAATGTCAGCATGTCTGGACTCAGGATCATTGTCGGGAGCAAACCTCAAGGTCTTGTCGTACACACTAGCCGCTATTAAGTCGGCTCTCCCGACGAGAGACTTTTGCCTAATCGCAGCGACCTTTTCAGATCCAATTCTCCAAATTTCATCTTCTGAAAGCTGGGAAACTCGAAAGACCGACGTTTTTCCAGATCGATCAGGCATTAGAGCACGCCAGTGGAGTGCCCCGTCCTTCCTGACATACTCCCGGTCGAAGAAGTAACGAGTTACTGTTTCCTCGCGCGAAACATCAGTCACTGTCTGGCTAGGCCTGGGATAAGAGTCTTCTGATGTTTGCGATCACGGAGAAGGGAATAGAATCGGAAAAATACTCCGTACCGTGGGCTTTACTGCCCCTGCCGAACATCCCAGCATAGGAAATGACGCCCTTACCGGAGAAACTGACAACGAATAAAAGTCGCTTTCTCACGTACCATTCCAGAGCAATGTCGCCATCAGGCTCGGCAACGATCTCAGGATTCGGAATGGCCGACGGAAGCGTCCTCAAGAATTTTGCAGACTCAGCACACGCAGCCTCCTTTATAGGTTCTGCATCGTATCCGTCCCAGTTAGGATCTCGGTGTTTGCGGAACGTGTCTATCAAGGCATCAATTGCCTCATTCTTCCTCTGCCAAGTAACAGGGAGAACGAAATGGGCAGACTCTTTCCTCGTAATTTGGCCCACTTCTTCCAGGCTACTAGTGCTAGAGTGACCAAGAAATTCAATGATGGGATGGTGATAGGCTGCCACCGTACTCATTGATATAGCTCCGCTGTCTTGTCGGTTATGCTCTCAAAAAAGATGAGGTTCTTGAATGGCCTTAGTTTGTCTATTGTATCCCATGCATCTACCTGGTTTTCAAATGATTTCTCCTTGTAAACAACAATATCCAAGATCACAGGCACAACCTGAGGATTCGCACCCGGCTCGAAAGCTTGGGTCACAATTGCCACGGCCCCAGTGGCGGGGTCCAGGAGCACTAGACGCGTATAATAGCTGGCTAGTCCTTGCGGAAGCTTTTCAGGAACGATGGGGGCAGCTGTCAGGTAGTCACTGAAATCCCTCATTGGCATAGAGATTTCGATCTGATTAATGAAGCGTGTGGCTACGCGTGTGATGGCCTCAGGACGAACAGTCTCTTCATACAGCTTCCAAATCTCATAAGCCTCTGCGCGAAGATTCTCCCATGTCTCGTATGGCTTTAGCCTACTGAAAGTGAAACCCTTGACAGTAGCCTGAATCACCCGTTTGCCATCTCCACTCGTAAGTCTGTAACCGACATGGTTCCTAACGCTTTTTTCAGTTGGTGACGGTCCCGCATGAAACTCGAATATCTGCTCATATTGACTTTTCCTTTCCGGGAATTGCTCCTTGATTTGCTCGTGGATGCGCTCAAGATGAGCCACATCCTGCATTTCTGGAGAAAGTTTTACTCGAAGGTCGATGAGCGCTTCTGTGATGGGCGCCCTGCTTAAATGACGATGTATCGCCATACGGGAGTTGCATTATACAGTTTTTGTTCAAACATTTGTGAATCCGTTTCGCCAAGACACAACCGTACATTCTAGGTTGGAGCCCTGAACTCAGCAAGGACCAGCGGAAGTGAGATTATTCAGTGCTAGGGGATTGTCGGAAGCGACACTCGTTGACTACAATGGAGCGGCTACGTAGAAGCTGTTGGAAGATTACAAGGGGGAGAGCATTGGTGCCGAAGCCGGGATTGGATTGAAGGGGGCTGCTCAAGTCCTTGACGACCTGGGCAATCCCAGCTCCCACTACGGAGTTTACCTTGAAGGCAGTTTGCCGCTCTTTGTTTCTCTTCCTCGGATTCTGCCGTCATTTGCTGGTCAGGCTAACACCTATTTAACACCTGTCACACTGGGAAAGAGTGAGGGGGGGGCTTTGTCGGCAGGCGGGGGGCCTGTTTGGAGTCCTCTAGCTGTACGGCAAGATATACAGCGCGGCGAATCTAGGGAATGAAGGAGGGGCTATTCCGATTTCAGAAAGGCAATCAGTACGGCCCCCCCCACCGACAGAGCCCAATAGCTCAATCCCCCAAGCCTCAATACGCATCCGCATTCATGGGACCACGGACACACCAGACGGGAAAGCTGAAGATCTTAAAGAGGCTGAGCACGTTGCCAAGGAAGGCGTCCACGTACCGTGCGAAGGAAGGAAGCTTGGCATCCGGCACCACCGACCAATAGGAGGCCGACTGGACGTTTAGAAACGGATGGCCCGGCGGGAGGGTCGGGCCTGGAGAGTCCACGAATGGACCCACCAGGCTGCGCAGCTCGGCAGGCGAGGGCAGACGCCAGCCTTTCTGGCCTCCGACGGCTTTATTGGCGCAGGTGGTGCGGGCCACGTTCCACGTGGTGGTCGTCGTCTGCGGGGACTTCTCCCACACCAGCCCGGTGGTCTTATCCAGGACCGCGTCGTTGTTGAAGGCGGACAAGATGACGAACCGCTGCGCCGCCGGCAGGGCCTTGTCCCAGTTCTGGATGACGCCTGCAAGTAAATCTTCTTTCACCGGCGGCACGGTGGCAGGGGTACCCCCCAGCTCATAACCTACGAGGCAGAATCCTCCAACCAGCGCAACGATCCCGATCCTACTGACCCATGTGGTGTGCATGATGGTCTTCTGGGGTGTGAGACGATGATGGGAAATTCTCAAAGGTGATAATGGGGAACGAATCCTACGCCACCGCACAGAGTGGGTCAATGCCCCCGTTTGTGGGGGGGGGCGTGAGGGAAACGATGAGCCGGGAGGTAGCTAAGGCGATGAGCGGAGAAAATGCACGTATTTCATCAACGGGCGAGAACTCGTGACTGTCGCCACTCCCACGGCGGCACCGGGTAGGATCTTTCCACAGACTTTTCTTCGCCTCTCGTGCCTCAGCCTCTAGCTTCTCTAGCACCACATCCCCAGGGGCGTACTTCCGATACCACCAGCACCAGCCTTGTTTGACCAGTGTGTGATTCACGTTGGTGCCATCGGGCAGGATCACTGCTTGTTGCAGGCAACTTCCCACAGTAGAAAAAGGTGACAGGCTACTTTTGAAAGCCCA
>CAYJUP010000095.1:0-7879 GCA_964373365.1 uncultured Nitrospiraceae bacterium | reverse complement strand
TTCGCTAAGTTTCCGACGACGACGAGGGCATACCGGTTCGGATGCAGATACTGCTTCGCGACGCGCAGCACGTCTTCTTTGGTGACCCGCTCGATCCATTGCGGGTACTGCGTGAAATAGTCAGGCCCCAGCCCGTAGAACTCGACCTGGCTCAGGACCTCGGCCAGCTTCGCGGTGGTGTCGAGACGGAGCGGGAAGCTGCCGATCAGGTAGGCCTTGGCGTCGGCCAGTTCCTCATCCGTGACCGGCGCATCTCTGATGCCGTTCAACTCGGTCATGACGCCGGCGATGGCCTGGTTGGCCGCCTCGTTGCGCGTTTGCAGGCTGATCATGAAGGGTCCCGGCATCAGCTTGGCGTCGAAGACGCTTCCCACGCCGTAGGCCAGCCCCTGATTGTCGCGGATCGAATCCATCAACCGCGAGGAAAACCCTCCGGCGCCAAGGACGTAATTCATGACCGTCACGGCGTAGAAGTCCGGGTTCGTCCGGCTGATCCCCAGATGGCCCACCATGATGGTGGCCTGGGTCAGATCCTTTTCGATGAGCCGGACGACCGGTTGTTCAATCGGACGCGGACTGCCGACCGTGCGAGCAGGCGGGGTGCCGCGTTTCCACGAGCCGAAGTGTTTGGCGACCTGCGCGCGCGCCTGCTCGATGGTGATATCCCCCACGATCGCCAGGATCGTCTGATTGGGAAGATATTCACGGGAATAAAACCTCAGAATGTCCACCCGCGTGATCTTCGGGAGACTCGCCTCGGTGCCGTTCACCGGCCACCGGTAGGGATGACCGTCAAACACCAGTTGGTTGAACGCCTTGTCCGCGACCAGCCCCGGGTCGTCCTTCTCACTCGCAATTTCGCCCAGGATCTGACTCCGCACGCGCTTCAGTTCCTGCTCCGTAAACGCGGGTCTGCGCAGGATGTCGGCTACAAGTTCGAACCCCAGCTCCGTATCTTTCTTCAACACCCTGGCTGAGGCAGTCGTGAAATCCTCGAAGGCTTTCGCGGCCAACGTGCCGCCCACGAACTCAATTTGTTCGGCGATCTGTTTGGCCGTGCGGGTGCCGGTTCCCTCGTCCAGCAGGCTGGCTACGAGGTTGGCCAGGCCGGCCTTCTCGGACGGGTCTTGCGCCGAGCCGGACTTGATCAGGGCATGGATCTGGACGATCGGCAACGAGTGTTGCTCCAGGACCAGAACCGTCAATCCATTCGGTACGACGAAGCGAACCGGGTTAATGTCCGCGGCTTGGCTCTGACCCGGCGGGATCAGGAGGTCGAGGACCAGGATCAAAAGTGCCTTCAGCATCGCCGCGCCGAGGCCCGAGCCGGTGTCCGTAGGGGGTCGGTCTGTTCCGTGCAACACTGGCATCAACGAATCCATCAGTTCCTTTGACTAGAGGCGGGGCTTACAGCGGCCGATTTTGGGGGTGGTGGGATCGGAGTCAGGATACCGACCGTGCGCGCTTCCTGGACGAAGTAGCGCTGGGCCACCCGCCGGACATCGTCGGCCGTCACGCGCTGGATGCGTTGCAAGAACTGGTGCACGTGACGCCAGCCCGCCCCGACCGTCTCGGCCTGACCGAGCAGCATAGCCTGGCGAAAGTTAGAGTCCTGGCCGAAGATATAGGTGGCTTCAACCTGATTTTTCGCACGCTGGAGCTCCTGCGCTGTGGGAGGGCCGATCTGAATCCGAGCTATCTCGCGGTACAAGGACTGCTCGACCTGCTCGATCTTCTGGCCGGGCTTCGCCACCGCATAAAAATAAAACAGTTCGGGGTCGGCTTGGAGGAGGCTGTATTCCCCCCCAACCGCAAGCGCGATCTTCTGGTCGTACACCAGGGTTCGGTACAGCCGCGAACTCTTGCCGTGCGACAGGATCGACTCAAGGATCGTAAGGGCATAGGAATCCTCGTTCGTGTAGTTGGGGACGCGATAGCCTGCCATCACGAACGGCACCTGCGCTTCCCGTTTGACGATGATTCGCCGCTCCCCTCGTTGCTCGGGCTCGGCCACAGCCTGCTGGGAAGGCACCGGTTTCTTCGGAATGGGTTCGAACAGGCGTGTGATGGTCGGGAGCAGCGCATCAGCCTTGATGTCTCCCACCACGATGAGCGTGGCATTGTTGGGCACGTAATACGTGTCGTAATGGCGCTTGAGGTCCTCACGAGTCATGGCGTTGAGGTCGGGGAACCATCCGATGACCGGCCAGTGGTACGGGTGCATCACAAACGCCTGGGCGAAGAGCGATTCGACCAGAAACGCCTGCGGATCGTCTTCCGTGCGAAGTCGGCGCTCTTCCTTGACCACTTCGCGCTCAAGCTGGAACTCCTTCTCATCCAGGAGCAGTCCCTGCAGCCGATCAGACTCCAGCTCCAGGGCCAGCTCTACCCGATCCGCCGCCAGATTCTCGAAATAAGCGGTGTAGTCTTGGCTCGTGAACGCGTTGTCGTTTCCCCCGTTCTTGCGGATCGTGCGAGAAAATGTCCCCTTGGGGTGTCGCTCGGTCCCTTTAAACATCATGTGCTCCAGCATATGCGACAATCCGGCCCGACCCATGACCTCGTTCCGCGAGCCGACTTTATACCAGATCTGGACCGTGACCACCGGCGCTTTGGGCGCTTCCACCAGCAGCACTTTCATGCCGTTGTCCAGGATAAATTCCCGCGCGTCTGAGGCATGGACGGGGGTGCTGGACCACACGGGCAGAAGAAGTGTGAGGATAAGGAGGGGGATGCGGACCACGCGATCCAGGGACATGCGGCCGGACTCTCCGTAAGCGGGGCGCATGCTAGCAACAGGCTCCCACCGGCGTCAAGATTGCCGGTTCCCGGCTCTCCGGGAGCCGGCCGAGCTGACCGCAGGCTCCCAGCACATCACGCCCCTTGCTTTTGCGGATAAA
This sequence comes from uncultured Nitrospiraceae bacterium, assembly GCA_964373365.1. Lineage (GTDB taxonomy): Bacteria > Nitrospirota > Nitrospiria > Nitrospirales > Nitrospiraceae > CAYJUP01. The sequence goes on along the minus strand of CAYJUP010000095.1, from coordinate 4,979 downwards.
GGCGTGGAAGCCAGCCCGCCTCAGCACCGACTGGAAGCGCAGGACCGTGTCGTCATCAGGTCGTTGGAACCCACTGCCGTCGAATTCGTTGAATGGGATGAGGTTGACCTTGCAGCGCATCCCGCTGAGCAGCTTCGTCAGCCGTCTGGCGTCCTGCTCGGTATCGTTGACGCCCGCCAACAACACGTATTCGAAAGTCAGCCTTCGGCGGGGCGGCAGAGGATAGGCACGGCAAGCGGCCAGCAAGGTGTTCAGGGGATGCAACCGATTGATGGCCGGCATCAGCTGATCGCGCTGCGCGTTGGTCGTAGCGTTGAGCGAGACGGCGAGGTTGACTCCCAGGGCCGCCACGTCCTTCAGACGGGGGGCCAACCCTGCGGTGGATAGGGTAATGCGCCGCGCCGGAATCCCGACGCCCCAGTGCGAGTTGGTCAACCGGACGACCGCCTCCGTGACCGCGTCCAGGTTGGCCAGCGGCTCACCCATGCCCATCAGGACGAGGTTGGTCAGCGTCTCGCCGGGCTCGAGCCGGTCCTGGATCGTGAGGACCTGGTCCACGATTTCGTGCGCCTTGAGGTTCCGTTTCAGTCCCATCCTGCCGGTCAGGCAGAAGCCGCAGTCGAGGGTGCAGCCGACCTGGGTGGAGAGACAGAGCGTAAGCCACCCGTCCTCGGGGATGAGTACGCTCTCGACAATCAGGTCATCCTCAAGGCGAATCAGGAACTTGCGGGTGCCATCGGTCGATCTCAAGACGTGGCAGTCTTGGAACCGTCCGATTGTGGCGATCGTTCTGAGTTGAGCGCGCTCCGCCTGCGAGAGGTCCGTCATCCGCTCGATGTCCCGGACACGTCCGCGGTACAACCAACGGAAGATCTGCTGGGCCCGGTACCGTGGCCAGCCCAGATCGCGTACCAGGCGTTCGGCCGACTCCAGGTCGAGGGCCAGCAGATTCATGAGCATCGGGAACGGCGCGGCAAGCGGCTCTTTGTGAGCAGACCGAGCAGACATGGCGTGAGCGTAGCACAGCCTCAAACGCATTGACAAGGCGCGCAGTGTAGCATGTTGAGCGCATGGACCGGCCCGGAGCAGCTTTGATATAATGAAGGCCATTGAATGCACCAACTCGCAACCGACTCTGCTCCACAGTGCGCTTCCGACAGCGGGTGGCGGCCGCTCTTTTTACGCTTGTCGCCCTCTTCACGCTCTCCGGTTCTTCCTTCGCCGCGAATGATCGGTCGGACTTCGCCTGCGACTCGGCGGAAGACTGTTTTCGTGCCGCACGTGCTGCGCCTGTCGGGATCGCCCGGCCTGACGTGGCCTTGGCCAGCGAGGACCGCGTTCGAACCGAGATTGAAAGGCTCAGGATGGTCCGGGAGAGGCATCCGGGGTCCCTGTGGGCCAAGCGCGCAGGCCTCTTGATGGGAGTGCTCCTGGCCGAGCGCGAGCCCGCGGAAGCCATCCGCTTTTTCAAATCCGCCCAACGCGATCTGCCTCTCCTTGACGACTATATCCGGTTTTGGATCGCGGAGTCCCAGCTCAGGCTGGGCGATGCGTCGCAAGCCGCGACCCTGTTTGAGTTCATCCCGGAAGCTGTGCCGGACACGCTGCTCGTGAGTCGCGCGGCGTTTCGAGGCGGCGAAGCCTGGTACAGGGCGGATCAATGCGCGAACGCGATCGACCTTCTTGCCAAAGCGGTTGCCTTGGGGCCGCAGGATCCCGGCGCGCCGACCGCGCTCTTGAACCTAGCGGACTGTCAGATTCGCGAGAACCGACCTGCGGAGAGCCGCGAAACGCTCAGACAGCTCTGGGTGCGGTATCCCAACACGCCCGAAGCGCGCGAGGCGCTGACTCGCTTGACCCGAAGTGCGGACAGTGACGTCTGGCGCCCGATGCCCGACGATCTGTATGGACGAGCCATTTCATTTCTCAACCTGTCCTTGCACGGCGAGGCGGTCGACGAGATTCAGAAGTTCTTGTCGGCGGCTCCGAACCATCCCCGCCGCAACGAAGCGAGGCTCAAACTCGGCACGGCGCATGTCCGACTGAGGCAATATGATCAGGCTCGAGAGGTCTTCCAGAAGTTGGCCGCCGCGCATACCGCGGAATCGGACGAAGCCGTGGTGTGGCTGGCGAGAATCTATCTCAGACAAGGAGATGGAGAACGGTTGCTGGCACTCCGCCAGTCCTTCCCGAAGCTTTCCCTGTCCGCTGAACAGAAGGCCGCGATCCTGATGTTTGAGGGAACGTGGCTGGAGGATGAAGGTCAGTATGACCAGGCGATCGGAAAGTATCAACAGGTGGCGCAGGCAGGAGAGAATTCAGGCTACCGTTCAGACGCCCTGTGGCGGATCGGATGGATTCGGTATCGGGCCGCTCGCTTTCGTGACGCGGTTGAAGCCTTTCAAGAGGTGGTGAACGGCAAAGAGGATGCTCAGTTCACTCCCCAGGCCTTGTACTGGATGGCGCGAGCGTTGGAACGCCTCACGGACCGCAACGCGACCGACGTCTACCTCCAACTGTGCCGCCAGTACGCCTACGCCTACTACTGTCAGTTGGTGCGTTCTCACGCCGAGCTGTCCCTCTTGCTCCCGGTGCCCGATGGTGCCAGTCCACAGATCCCCACGCCGCTGGCTGCGGACGGGAAGACCGAGGTGGAGCGGGACGTGCATTACCGGAAAGCGCTTGAGTTGAAGCTCCTGGGGATGGATGAGGACGCAGCCAGGGAGTTGGCCTCGCTGACGGAACGCCATGCCCGTGATCGCGGGATCCTGCTTGAGCTTTCGGCGCTGCTGAATGAGGCGGGCGCCTATCATCCCGCTCTCCGGGTGGCCAGGCTCTACTTCCAAGATGCCCTCGAACGGGGCGGAGAGCCGCTGCCTCAGGTGTTATGGAGCGTGGCCTATCCGACCGTCTACCTCTCCACAATCCGCGCCCACGCCGGCAGCCTGGTCGACCCCTATCTCGTGGCCGCGATCATCCGTGAAGAAAGCCAGTACGATACGCGAGCGGTGTCGCGGGTCGGAGCGGTGGGACTCATGCAAGTGATGCCGGCCACGGCCCAAGCGATGGCCCGGAGACTCGGCTTGCCCAACGTGATGAGGGACGAGCTGTTCGACCAGGAGACCAATATCCGGTTCGGGATCGGGTACCTGCAGCAGTTGCTGCAGCAATTTTCAGGGAATGTAATGCTCGCGGTGGCGGCCTACAACGCGGGGCCTTCGGCCGTCTCCGCCTGGATGTTAAAGAACGGCGACAAGGAGCCGGACGAATTTGTTGAACTCATCCCGTATCAAGAGACGCGCCAGTACGTGAAGCGCGTGCTCCGCAGCTATCGGGAATATCACCGCCTTGGGCGCGGAACCTGCGAAGCCCGTTCCCTTGACAAGGTCTGCTGAAGCTTCTATAGTTCGCCGCGATTTCTCGCGGCGAACTCGCGACGGGGGAGAGAGGCATGGCACTGGAGAAAATGGAGGCGCTTGAGGCGCGAGTGCGTGGGCTGGTGGAGATGGTTCAGGAGCTGAAACGCACGAATGCCGCGTTGCAAGGAGAACTGCGAACGGCGCGAGAACGTCTGTCGAAGCAGCAAGAACTGAGCCATCGCTGGGGAGAGGAGCGGTCCGATATCCGGTCGAGGATCGAAAAGGTCTTGGGAGAATTGGATTTCCTCGAAAGCATAGAGGAATCTAAGGAGGTGGCCCTTGGCTAAGACCATTGAGATTGAGATTTTTGGCCATCGGTATACCATCAAAGGCGAGGCGGATGAAGACTACGTTAAACGATTGGCCACGTACGTTGATGAGCAGATGCGAGGGCTGGCGCAGGGGATGAAAACCGCCACCCTCTCCAAGCTGGCGTTGCTGGCGGCGATCAATATCGCCCATCAGCTCTTTCAGTCGGAGCAGGCTCGGCAACAAGGAGAGGTGGACGTTGAGCGACGGGCGCTCTGTCTGATGGAATCCATCGAGGAACAGCTCCAGCCCGCCCGGGGCCGGTGAATGAAGGCTTGCATTGCCCGAGGGGATTTGGTACGGTACGATCAGTCTGAAAGGGATACGCGAGCAGGACAGAAATAAGGCGCGGTGACGGGTAACGATATCCAAGAGGCAAATGTGAACGCCGGGGTTGACCGGCGGTGCTGAACTGAAGAAGGAACGTCTTCGGGTTATCGGTTGGTGTAGGGTGCGCGGAGTGATGACAGCGGTTGGAGCCCCAACAATCATGCGACGAGACGACGCGGCTTCTCTTCGCGAGAGCCCGTCGGAACGGACTCTGTGGGAGAGAGGGCGCCCCTGGCCCGCATCCGTTGAGCAGCGGGCGACGGCCGAACCGAGCCTGACCTCCTTTCTCGCCAGGGGCCGGCCGCGACCCTCACCGTTTCTTGCGTTCAGGACCGCGACGTCGTAGCCTCACGCCTCGATTCTTGCCTCTTGCCGGTTCCGCGGGTTTCCGACCCTCGCTGCCTTCGCTCACTCGCCGCTGAAGCCCGTTCCTGCTCATCGTGTGCAGCACACCAACGCGATCAAGACAAGAGGGAGGTGGGCACCATTTTTACGGACGTTGCCGCGTATGTGGTGGTGGGAATTCTGGGAGCGCTGGCGGGGATGGGTGTCAACGCGGTGCTTCGGCGGAAGTCACTGGCGGCCAGTCGCAGTCAGGCTGAAGAACAGGCCCGCCAGCTCGTTCAGGGAGCGGAACGGGAAGCGGACAATCTTGTCAAAGAGGCAAAACTCGAAGCCAGAGGCTTGCTATTTCAGGCGCGGGCCGAACTGGAAAAGGAGCAGAAAGATAAACGTTCCGAGCTGGGTGTCCAAGAGCAACGCCTGCTCCAGCGCGAGGAGAACCTGGAACGGAAAACGGGCGCGGTGGAGAAGCGCGAGGCCGAGACGCAAAAACGCGATCTGGCGCTCGCCAAGCGCGAAGAGGCGCTTGCCGCCAAGGAGGCTGCTTGCGGTCAGGCCATCAAAGAGCACCGGAAGGCG
>CAYJUP010000094.1:0-8002 GCA_964373365.1 uncultured Nitrospiraceae bacterium | reverse complement strand
GCCTTCGCGTTTTCTTCCAGCCGGCAAGCCAGATTGACCGCGTCCCCGATTGCTGGCTCACCAAAGTCAACGAAACGAAGCGGCGTCAAAGGTGAGGATCATGGAGGGGCTACTGAATCCTGAAGCGCATTCAGCTCGTTCTGCAGTTGCTTGGCGTCCACCTCCCGCCCCTGCGCACGAGACAGCGTCAGCGCGTGATGGAGCTCGGCCAGGGCGCGGGCGGTGTCTCCCAGCGAACGATAGCTCCAGTAGGCGCGCTGCGCGTAAGCTAACGCGACGTCTTTGTGGTTCTGCGCGTCGGCGATGCGCGCGAGATTCGCCAGATCGGTGGCGATGGCGGGGCGGTTCTCGGCCGACTTATCCAGCGCCAGCGCGGTCTCGTATCGCATCCGCGCCTCCTCCAACCGACCGGCCTCCTCCGCGATCAGGCCCAGATTGACGAGGTTGGCAGCCTGACCGCGTGAATCGCCAAGCGCCTGATTGATCGCCAGCGCCGCCTGGAACGAGGCCTCGGCCTGACCCACCCGGCCTGCGCGCTTTTCGAGCAACCCGATATTGTTGAGCAGGACCGACTCGCTGTGACGGTCGTCCGCTTGCCGAGCCAACTCGAGCGCCTGCCCATACAGTGTCTGCGCCTGGTCATGCTGGCCGGAGAGCTGCAGGGCCGTTCCAAGATGGGCCAGCGTCTCGCCCACAAGCTCGGGGCGTCCCAATTTCTCTGCGAGCGCCAGGGCACGACGATGCAGCTCCGCCGCGTTGGTCGGCATCCCTTCCAGCGACGCGACCGCTCCGAGATCGTTCAAGGCTTGCGCCAGCCCCGCCAGATCATCCAAGCTCTCAGCAAGCTGTCTGGCGTCCTCAAAGACCTCTCTGGCCTGTTCGCGATCGCCCTGCTCCAGCAGTCGGTATCCCTGAACATGTAGCTGGCGGACCTGAGCGGCGAGCGGCGGCACGGTGTCCTTCGGAGAACCGCCGGCACAGGCCGTGACCAGCAGCACGGCAGCCAGTCCCGCGCTTTCGGCTCGCATCGCCCCTAGCCTCACCGACCGAGCTGATCTCCCCGGAGGCTTCGGAGGCCATTCCCAGATCGGCCGGCGGCCTCGGGTTCCGCATTCTTCACGAAGGTGCTGACCGGGAATGTCTTTTTCGCCCCCCGGAGAATCAGGTTCACGTCATCCAGCGTCGCGTGAGCCGTCCGCATGAGCGGAGGAATATCCTTGGTGATGCCCTTCAGGGACTGGGTGGTGGCTTTGACGTTGTTCACGGCGTCCTGCGCGGCGTCCACGACCGCCGGCAGTTTCCTGGTTGCAGTCCGCACATCACCCACGGCCCCATCGACTGCCGCAAGCGTCCTTTTGACGGATCCCGTGAGCTCCGGCAGTGTCGCGGTGCTCTGCTCGACCGACCCGACCGCCCGTTGGACTGATGCGACTACCGCAGGCAGCTCGCGGCTCGTGTGTTCGACATCGGCCAGGATACGGCCGCCGCTCTGCACCATAGTGTGGAAGTCTTTGGTGATCTCCTCGACACGCAGCAGCGTCCGTTGGACCGATTCCAACACAGGCTTGGCGTCATTCACCAGTTCAGCCAGGTCACGCGGTTCGGCCGTTTTGACGGTGGCGCCGTTGAGCAAGGCGGGCGTGCTTCGGCTCCCCATCACAATCTCTACCTGGGGTTGGCCCACGAACAGACCGCTCTTTGCGATGCTCGCGACCGAATCCTCCCGCACCTTGTCCTGATACTTTGTGAGCAAGAGGAGCGTCACGTTGATCGTGCCTTGATCGTTGAAATCGACCGCCTCGACCCTTCCGATCGGAATGCCCGAGACGAGCACCGACGCGCCCGGCTCAAGGCCAGACGAATGCTTCAGGTTGGCATGGAGGACATACTTTTCTTCGAAGAGATGCTCGGCCTTGGCCATGAAGATTCCCACCACGACCAGGCCGAGCAGCGGAATGATGACAAACATCCCGACAATCTGCGCAATCCGGGCTGCCGATAACATGTGTGCATAGTGCATCTTCATGGAACCACCTCATCTTGGTTGAATGGGTTGCTCAGGAGGGACGGGTGCTCCCAGGTACAGTTTCATGCCCGCGTCCGCCATGGTCAGAAGGTCCCTACGGCGGCCGATCGCCTCGATTCGCCCCCCGCGCATGAAGGCGATGCGATCGACCGACTCCATCAGCGGCGAAAACGCGCGCATCGTGGCCACAATCGTCAGTGGACGGGACCTCCGGTAGTCGGCAAACAGTTGACTCAGGCGCCCAACCATCTCCGCGTCGAGTCCCTCCGTCGGATCCTCCAGCAGCAGCAGCTCCTGGTCCATGATGAACGCCCGCAGGATGGCCGCACAGCGGGTCTCACCCTCATTGAGTTGCGCCGGGAACCGATTCCACAGTTGGGACAACCCCAGGGTTTCCAACCGGGCCATCACGAGCGACTGAATCTCGTGCTCCGGCATCCCTCTGTGATAGCGCAGCGGCAGCGCCACGTTGTCATAGATCGTCATGTTGTTGAGCAAGCCGGGCTGCTGCAGGACGATGCCGACGCGCAGCCGCAGATCCACCAGATCTTCTTCGCTAAGCTGGGCCATCTCGCGCCCAAGCACGCGCACCGTGCCTTGGACCGGCGACACCAGTCCGGCGCAGAGCTTCAGGACCAGGCCCCTGCCCGACCTGTTCGGTCCAACGAGGGCCAGGAACTCCCCGGTTTGCACGGACAGGGTCACGTGGACCTGGAGGTCCTGCTCCTCCCAATTCACGCACGCATCCGACAGTTCAACCGCCGCGCTCATCAAGTTTAGGATGTTACACCTATTAAGAACGCAAAAGCAGTAAAGGCGCCGGTTCCGGGTCGAAAACGAAGTGGACTCAGGATGCTCAAAAAGGCCAGCCAACGCGGCCGCAGGGAGTGCGGGCCCCGAGGCGTACTGGGCAAGTACGTTGAGGGGGTCGAGCGACCGAGAACAAAGTTGGGTGCCTTTTTCAGCATCCTGCTAGAAGTAGGCTGCCACCGTGACCAGAATATCAAGGATGAGACACATCGTCACGGAGTTAATCATTGCCCGTGTGGCCTGTTGGGGCACCTCGGTGTATGAGGATCGGACCGCGAGACCGTGATGGCAACAGATCGTCGCCACCGCCGCTCCAAACAGCACGCTCTTGACTGCCGTGACCGCCACATCGGTGAGCGAGAGCGAGTGGGTCACCGCCTGCGCGAACACCTCGAACGGAACCGTCAGCTTGGCCTTGGCCACCACGAACCCTCCCAGGACCGCCACGGCATCGAAGTAAAGAGTGAGACACACCATGGAGAGCACCATCCCCACCAGCCTGGGCATGACAATGAACCGAGTGACCCGCACGCCCATGAGTTCAAGCGCGGCCACTTCCTGACCGACACGCATGTTCCCCAACTCGGTGGTGATGGCCGTGCCGGAGCGACCCACAACGATAAAGGCCGTGAGCAGCGGTCCCAGTTCCCGGATGACCACCACCACAATAATGTTGCCGACGAGCGCTCCCGCCCCCACCTTGGGAAGCTGGGTCCCGGCCTGGGTGATGATGATGAGCCCCAGCATCAGCGCAATTGCGCTCACCACCGGCAGCGCGTCAACGCCGGTAAAGAGGATCTGACGGGTAATGACGCGGAGCGCTTCCCCGCGGCCTTGCCGAGCGGGCGTGGCGAGTTCCCGAAGCGACAGGTACGCCAAGGCTGCGAGATCGGATAAATAGGTGTATCCGTCAATCGTCTTCCGGCCAAGCCACACGACTACCGCCACGGGACTCCCCTCTCCCAACACATGGGTGATTGTCTCTGAACTCCTTGAGAATTCTAGGAGAAACACGAAGCGAATGCAATGAAACGGCGTTGTACCGCTGAAAGCCGTGTCGCCTAGCCTCAATTTCACGGCCTCATGACGCTGCTTCAAAAGAAAAGAGGCCTGCGGATCAACTCATCCGCAGGCCTCTGATGAACCCCGGCGAGGTTCCTGACCCCTTTTATCACAGACGGCCCGATTTGACATGGCACCCCTGACGTGGTAGGCTGCGCCACCGTACGAGCCACGGTGACTATCCTACCCCTCGCGTTTCCGCCTCGGTAAGTGCCTCCTCGGTGCGATCGGTTCTCTAGTACTCGCTGCTCCTACGGCCCATCACTTCCATGTACCGATGTCGTGCAGGGAGGTGGGCTGACCTGGCTGTGACAGTCGTGTGTGCGATTCCCTGAGAGAGCTCCATCTGCCACGGCAGAAACCTGGCAGCAGGGACCGTACCGATCAGGACCTGACTGTGGGACACGGCGACAGAAGAGAGAAGCACCCATGGGCAAGCTGAACGTGGATCCGCTCGCCACGTTTCCCGATGGCTCGCAGTTGCTGGTCAGTACCCAATATTCCCGCGAGGGCAGTTTTACGTGCGAGCTCTATGTGTCCAGCCCAGGCGAGGAAGGGAGCATCGGCCTGCGAGTCGTATCGAATCATTGTGAAGCCTCAACCTGCCTCGAAGCCCAGGAAATAGCTTACAGCCAGGCACAACGTCTGTATCCGGGCACGGCGGACGGAATGAAGAAGCCACCCTATTTGATCTGGCAGGGACCAATTCCCATCACGTGAATCAGAGAGGTGAGAGCGTCGGCCGCACCCGTGTCGAAGAGGGATGCCCGGACAGAAGGAGAAGATGATGAAGACCACGATGAGTTGGCGTGGAAACAAGAAGACAGACAGAGGCAAGCGCACGAGACAGAAGCCGAAGATCCGATGGCAGCACTTGGGGCTCAAGGACCCAGCAGAAGAGAGTCCAGCTACTTCAATTGATGAGATCCGGCGTCAAGTCGTGACGCTGTCCAGCCGGGGGCTTGGACACGCTGTGCGGTTTCGCCCTGTCGCGCAAAGCGGGCCAGCCACTGACGCGAGCAATCACGGCGAACCCGGCCGCACAAAACGTCGCGGAGCCACTGAATAAGAAACGGATAAGACCCATTGACAGAAGCAGGGACACCGAGACGGTGCCCCTGCTTCTGTCAGACTAGGCCGTTCAGGATGTTCAAACAGGTCGCCCAGCAAAGCCGCAACTCCTGCTGTGAAGGGTGGGTGGGATGATCCCCACTGCGGCCGTCATCACCCGTTGCACACAGCAGAGCAACGGGTACCCGGCACCTTCTGAGCGTGCACGGTGCGGGAGCACAGGGATCATCCCAGCCACCCGTGGTTCCTTTTTCAACATCCTGCTGGCGTGATCGCACGCCAAGGAGGACACCATCGGACGACCAGGGAAGGCGACGCTGACCAAGCGCACCCGAGAGCGGGCCAAACAGATGAAGCGGCAAGACAAAGAAGCGCGCCGCGTCCAGCGCAAGGCGGAGAAAGCTGATCGCCGACCGCCAACCGACGGGGAAGATCCGGACCTCGCGGGTCTCCGATGGGGACCACAAGAACCGCTCTTCTAATCCCGCCTCGATTGTTCCGTCTCATTGTGTCTCGGCCACGAGCCTGACAGATCAGCCACTACTCACAGCCGCTCACATCTGTCCATCGTCTCGCCGAATCTTCAGCCCGTTGTAGGATTGCAAGTCCTGACCCTCATCTCCGGGAGCAGCCCCGGATGTGTGTGACGGTAACCTGGGGTCTCTTCACGGCACAGCATGGATGAGCAAGCTACGAAAAGGGTCGGCCGGCGGGCACTGACGGCTGCGATTGGAATCCTTTTTAGCCTTCACGGCGGTCCCGCGACGGCCGGATGGAATCCAGGCGACTGGGTCATTGATTTCGGCGTCTCCCTTTCTGACGGCGAGCGTCATCTCATCGTTGACAAAGACGAGGCTGGCGCACAGATCGAGGCTGACCTCCTGTGGCAGGTGGATCTTCACACCTGCCGCCTGCAAGCGCTCGCGGATTCTAACGGTGATGGAACTGCTGAGTGGATCGACATTCGCGACGACGGGAGTTTTCAGGGACGTCCGGCCCACGCGAGGATGTCTTTCGTGGAGGCCCTTGCGCTTGTGGCTGAACAGGGAAAGGTCTGCGAGGTTGGAGCCAAGCTAGGCGAATTTGTCACCGTCTCCAGCCCTCCTAGCCCAACAGGTGAGGGACGGTCAGCGGCTGTCCAGTCCCGTCTTGGAGCAACCGTGCTCGTCCTCCGTGCAACGTCGTTCTATACGCCCCGAGAGGTCCGGGTGAAGGTCGACGAGAAGGTGGTCTGGCTCTATGCAGATGGCTCGAAGGAACCCCACACGGTGACCAGCGGGGCGTGCCGTGGGTCGGATTGCTCAGGAGGCGGGCAAGCGTTTGCGAGCGGGCCGTCGCTCCTCAAACCGGGGGACCGGTTCGAGCATACCTTCACGCGCCCCGGGTCCTACCCCTACCACTGCGACTTCCACACCGGCACCATGCAAGGCACGGTGATCGTCCAGCCGTAAGACAGCCGCGCCACAACACGCGCGCGCCGCCTCGCTCCGCAATAAGTCAATACGCATGCCAGACCCCATTCCCATCTCCTTTCGGCCCAACCCTCACCTACAGGGTGGACCCGTTTCAGGGGGCCAGGTCAACTGGTGGCAAAGTAACTATCCGCCGCGATTTGATTGAACGCGGCGGTTCAACCGAAGCTTGGTTTGGAGTGGGCGATGGGAATCGCTCTATATCGCGGCTGAGCGCGCCGTCTAATTTGGCATAAGGTGCTATCTGCAGGACGCCGTTTTACTGGAAAACCAGAATTGGGCATGGTGGTTGATGGAGCAGTGAATGCGAAACGCTGCCTAAAACACTTCGAGTGACGCCCTGTCTCCCACGTGATCCTGTCAAGATGAGGTCCGGGTTCAGCTTCGCTGCCTCCTGAAGGATCATATTCACCGGCGACCCCAGGACAGCGAGCCCACGGGCTTGATACCCAAGAGCGGTGAGTTGTGAGGTCACACCGTCGGCGAAGTTGCGGGCGCTCTGAAGTGCCTGTTCCTCCACAGTTCCCTTCTCCCGTGACCAGGGCCGAGCTTGCTGCAGCACGGTGAGAACAGTCATCTCCACAGGTTCCTGGAATGGCGTGAGCCGCAAGAATCGGATCAGCGCTTCGGCATCAGAGGGACCTTGGAGCGGGACAAGTACATTCTTCAGTCCTTGCATAGGGCCAGTGACGATCAACTTTGCGCAATGCGCCAGGGTCAACACACGGTGGGAACAACTGCCAATAAGTCGTTCCAGGACCGGACCAAGCCTGCGCGCTCCTAGTACCACCAGGTCTATCCCCTGTTCTTCGCAGCAGGTGACAATTGTGTCGCACGGTGAGCCCGTTTCGAGCCGCTTTGTCACTGAGCCTTTTTCTGTAGGCAGGAGGGAAAGGATACGATCCAATAAGCGTTCACCATCTGCCCGCATAGTCCGTTCCATCTCGTAGTACTCGTGTCTAACCTCAGGTGCCGTCATTGGGTAAGCTGGTGTAGGCACATCGAGGACATGCAGCAGAGTTATTGCCTCCGTCCGTCCCAAAAACTTCAATGCCTGGGCCGCTTCGTAGGAATTATCAGAACCATCCACTGCCAATAGGATGCGCATCTCTTCTCCTCCTTATTTCTGATCCGTCCAGGTTGCGTCGCCAAGGAATTTCAGATGGCATAGTTGTGTCGTGAGGTAGCGATGCCCGCATATAGGTGATCCACAGTGGGACAGACGGGGTCATTGCTTGACTTTGCATCGCGTCAGGGCCTTCTTCTTCCGTGAACGACTCCCCTGATAAGGGGCGGCGCCAGATTTCAACCCCCACTATCTCGTGATAGCCGACGCGGCTCACTCCACAAGGAGTGCCAAGTCAAGCAATGACCCCATCCTCACCCGAGACCTTGACAAGACTACTGACCCTCCTGAATCCCAAGATCGCCGGAGAATCCTCACAGCCACGCCACAACACGCGCGCCCCGCCTCGCTCCGCACCGCTGCCAGATGGCAAAGTCAAAACCTGACCCTGGACCAATGACCCTCGCTCCACGGCGAAGGGTTCTGGGACCGGAT
>CAYJUP010000093.1:2703-8019 GCA_964373365.1 uncultured Nitrospiraceae bacterium | reverse complement strand
TACCACCGCAGATCCTCTCCCGGCACTTCAAAGGCGTTTTCGATGTGCTCGATCTCAGCCGGCTTCAATGTTCCGCCCCGACAGAGTATCACATCAAAGCGGCACGACCGATTTCGAAGGCGATGCTGGGAGAGATAGTGCGCGGCGAGTCGGACCAGACGGGCCTGTTTGTGCCCGTCCACGGCGTGGGAGGCTCCGCCGTACGCAGATGTTCGCCGTGCCTTCACCTCGACAAAGACCAACACGTCTGCCACCTGGGCAATGAGATCCAGTTCCCCATTGGGTGACCTGACGTTGCGATCTAGAATGCGGTACCCTTTGCGGCGCAAATAGCGCTCGGCTTCCGACTCGGCGATCCGCCCGAACGCACGTCGCTCGATATTCATGCACCGCCTCCACAATCTCAACCGCTGTCACTGGCCTTATAAAGGCCGGCCGCCTCACCGACTCATCACCCGCAAAGCCGGGTACCCGACGCACAGACCGGGCACCCGCCCGGCGAGTGAATCCTTATTCTTCTCGCCGCGCGCCCAGCACAGGGCGAAACGTTCGCCGGTGGATCTCGCACGGCCCATAGGCGGCGAGTAAACGAAGGTGTTCCGATGTCGCGTACCCCTTATGCGCCTGGAAATTGTACTGAGGATAGCGCCGGTGGTAGTCCCGCATGAGGCGATCCCGACTGACCTTGGCCATGATGGAGGCGGCGGCGATGGAAACCGACAAGCCATCGCCTTTGATGATGGCCCGCTGCGGCAGACGCACCGAAGGAAGAATCACAGCATCGATGAGTAAAAAGTCCGGCGGCGGCGCAAGAGCCTGGATCGCCCGGCCCATCGCGAGCCGAGTCGCTTCCAGAATATTCATGTCATCGATCTCACGCTCGGTCGCAACCCCGACCCCCACTCCGAGGGCTCGTCGGGCGATTTCCTCATAGAGCCGTTCCCGTTCAGGTTCGGCCACCTGCTTGGAGTCATTCAGACCGGGCAGCGCACAGCGGCGCGGTAGGATGACCGCCGCTGCAACCACCGGGCCTGCGAGAGGACCGCGCCCGGCCTCGTCGAGGCCCGCCACCAGACGGTACCCGCAGCGTCTGGCCTCCATCTCAAAAAAGTCGGTGGGCTCCACTCGTACTTGCCACGCAAGCAGCGAATAGCTGGCAGCCAACAGCTCCGAGCTATCCGCTATTTGCTGTTGGCTATTGGCTTTGTTAGGCTTTGCCGGCAGGAACCGTCTTCTCCGATACGGCCACGGCTTCGACCGGTTCAGTCGCCACGGGGCGAGCGGTCTTAGCTTGCGCTCTGGATTCCTGGGAGAACTCCCGCTCCCCGACCCTTCCCGTTTTGCCTTTTTTCTCCCTGAGGTAGTAGAGCTTGGCCCGGCGCACCTTGCCCTGGCGGACCACGTCGATTCGAGACACGATCGGCGAATGGACCGGAAAGATCCGCTCGACACCAACCCCGAACGACACCTTACGGACCGTAAAGGTTTCGCTGTTGCGCCCGCCCTTCCGGCCGATCACCACGCCCTCAAAAATCTGGATGCGCTCTTTCTCGCCCTCGACCACCTTGGCATGGACTCGAACGGTATCTCCGATCTCGAACGACGGCAGCGTTTTCTTGGTCAACGATTGTTGGATACGCTCCAACCGATTCATGGGATTACCCCTCCTCCCCGCACTTCACAGGCATTCGTCGTACTCCCTCGCGCACAATTTCATCCAACAACCGTCGATCCTCCTCATTCAGCAACCGGTCTCGCAAGAGATCGGGACGCTTGAGATAGGTGTTTCGCAGCGCCTCCTTCCGGCGCCAGATCCTGATGGCTTCGTGGTTGCCGGACAGCAGCACCTCGGGAACCGCCAAGCCCTGCACGTCCGGCGGTCGCGTGTACTGGGGAAAATCCAGCAGGGAGTCGGAGAACGACTCATACCGAGCCGACTCCGGATCGCCGAGCACGCCCGGAATCAGGCGCACCGCCGCGTCGATCATCACGAGCGCAGGCAATTCACCGCCGGTCAGCACGTAGTCTCCGATCGAGATTTCCTCCGGGTTGAGAGCCAGCCGGACGCGTTCGTCGAGGCCCTCGTAATGCCCACACAGAAACACCAGCCTCCGCCGCTCCTCCCTGAGTTCTTCGGCGACACGCTGGGTAAAAGGGCGACCCTGCGGCGACGGCAGCAGAAGACGAACCTCCGACTCCGGCGCGGACTCCTTGTACTCTCGACAGAGCGCGTCAACCGCCCGGAGGATCGGTTCCGCCTTCATCACCATTCCCGCGCCGCCTCCGTACGGCGCGTCGTCCGCCACCTGGTGTCGGTCCAGCGTATAGTCTCTCAAATTGCGGACCAGGACCTCGAGCAGTCCCTTCTCCTGAGCCCGCTTGAGCATGCTCTGCCCGAGGACCGGCAGGATCATCTCCGGGAACAGCGTGATGATGTCACACCGCATCGGGACCCCTGTTCTCGTCGTCTAACATCCCTTTAATCAGCCGAACCGTCATGGTTCGACTCGGCACATCCACTGAAGCGACCACCTGTCTGGTACTTGGAATCAATATCTCTCGGCCTTCTCGGCGGATCACGAACACGTGGCTGTTTCCGGTCTCCAACACCTCTTCCAACGTGCCCAGCGCCCGGCCTGCTTCATCAACGACGGTCATGCCGACCAGCTCGAATTCGTAATACTGCCCCGCCGGCAACGGTGGCGTTTCGCTCCGAGGAATCTTAATCAGCCCCCCGCGAAACGCCGCCGCCGCCTCCGGGCTGGAGAATGCATCAAACCCCAGGACATAGGAGCCTCGATCCTCCCGCATTCGGTTGACCGCCGTGACCACGGCCCGCCCCGAGGGAGCCACGAGCGTCACGGCCTTGAGCCCTGCAAATCGCCCCGGCACATCGCTGAGCGACCGGACACGGACTTCCCCCCTGATTCCGAACGGTTTCACAATCATCCCGATCGTGATCATTTCAGCCGTGTCGGCCATAGGTTCGTGTCAGGAAGCGGCCTTCCCCTTCATGCGTCCGTTCTCGAACTGCTTCCAGACGCCAGCCCGGCGGAGCAGCGTTCGCACCGTCACGGACGGTTGGGCGCCTTTCCTCAGCCAGTCGAGCACCCGTTCCTGTTTCAACCGAGTCACGGGTGGATGCTTCTGCGGATCATGAGTGCCTAGGACCTCAAGATACCGCCCGTCACGCGGCATTCTGGAATCCGCCGCCACCAGCCGGTAAAAGGGCAACCTATGACGCCCCGCTCGTGTCAATCGTAAACGAACCGCCACGTCTTTCCTCCTTAGACAATCAGGTTCAGGTTGAGGTTAAAGTTGAGTAAGGCTTGCTCGTTTGGATTTCCTCAGCCTCACCCTTAGCCTTTCAGAACGACCGAAAGGCCTGCGCAAGCTGTCGTCTCCCGCCCCCCGCCGTCAGGGCTTTCATCATTTTTCGTGCGGCTAGAAACTGTTTGATTAACCGATTCACGTCCTGCACGCTGGTCCCGCTGCCTCGGGCGATGCGCTTCTTTCGGCTGCCGTTGATGATCGTATGGTCCCGCCGTTCGCAGGGGGTCATCGAGTCGATCATGGCCACCACATGGCTGATCTCCCGGTCAGGCGCTCCCCCACCCGCCATCGCCGCCATCTCCTTGAGGCGCTGGCCCCCGGGAAGCATCCCTAGGATCTGATCCATCGAGCCCAAGCGATTCACCTGTCCGATCTGCTCGCGAAAATTCTCCAGCGTCAGCGTCGTCGCGGTCATCTTCTTCTGGATCGATTCCGCCTGCTCGCGCGAGTAAGCTTCCTGGGCTTTCTCGATCAGCGAGAGGACATCGCCCATGCCAAGAATCCGGGACGCCATCCGGTCCGGATGGAAAGCCTCCAGCGCATCCTGTTTTTCGCCGACGCCCAAAAATTTGATCGGCTTGCCGGTGGCAGCCCGGATCGACAGCACGGCACCGCCGCGCGCGTCGCCTTCCACCTTCGTCAGGATCACGCCGGTCAGCCCCACGCGCTGCTCGAACCGTTCCGCCATAGCCACGGCATCCTGGCCGGTCATCGCATCCGCCACCAGCAGCACCTCGTGCGGCGTGACGGCGCGTTTGACGTCCGCCAACTCTTCCATCAGTTCGTCATCAATGTGCAGGCGGCCACCCGTATCCAGGATTACCACGTCGTAGCCCTGATCGCGGCCACGCGATACCCCCTCCGCGCACGTCCGCACGACATCCGCCCGCGACACGCCGGCGCGGTCGGCGCGATGCACCAGCACATCGAGGTCGGCTCCGAGGCTGGCCAGTTGTTCACCGGCCGCAGGCCTGCGCGGGTCGGCCGCCACCAGCAAGACCCGTTTGCCTTGGTGCTTGAACAGCCGCGCGAGCTTGCCGCAGGTCGTCGTCTTGCCGGCACCCTGTAACCCCACCGTCATGATCACAGTGGGCGGGATCGAGGCCAAGCCGAGACCGGCCTGCTCGCGGCCCATGAGCTCGCGGAGCTCTTCCCACACGAGTTTTACGACCTGGTAGCCGGGGGTCAGGCTTCGCAACACCTCTTGGCCGACCGCCTTCTCACGTACACGGTCGACGAAGTTCTTGACGATCTTGAAATTGACGTCCGCTTCAAGCAGAGCCAGGCGGACCTCTTTCAGCGCCTCCGCGATGTTCTGCTCCGTCAGGACCCCGTGACCGCGAAGTTTTTTCAGAACCTTTTCGAATTTTTCGCTCAGGGCATCGAACATCTGGAAACTCGCCTACCTCCTCGAAAACACTGAAAAAAGACCGTCGGGCAGTCTATCCAACGGGTGCCGAGAAGTCAAGGCACGGGGTGCCCAAACGAGCGGCGTTTCCATCTTTTTCGCTCACAGCGGGTGGCGCCGAACTGGGGCCTGGCCGCCCGCTGCGGGGTCCCTACACCGAGCGGGGTGCAAAGACGGCCGGCGGGTACCCACGCGAGTGGGTGGCGAGCCGGTGCCCTCCAGGCGGCGAGCTGACGACAGGACCCGCGCAACCTTTCTTGACTTCTCAGAGCGGGTTCGCTAAGGTGCACCGCAATTTGCGGGGAGAGTGGGTGATGCGAAAATCGCCGTGGGTGCTGCTCGTGTTTATCCTCCTGGGAGGGCTGCTGGGCGGAATTCTCGGCGAAATCCTGCGGGTCGTGGCCCCGGAAGGGGCGATCCAGAACATTTTTTCGACTGCGCTCACTCCCGGAATCAACCCGCCGCTGACCATCAATCTCATCCTCCTCAAGGTCACAATCGGGTTTACCCTGAAGATGAACCTCCTGACGTTTCTGGGGATCTTCCTGGGCGCGTATCTGTACAAGCAAGTCTAG
>CAYJUP010000093.1:0-2603 GCA_964373365.1 uncultured Nitrospiraceae bacterium | reverse complement strand
CGCACTTCGAGCTCTTTCAATCTGAGCGCGCGAATCCGATCCCGCAGTTCGGCCGCCCGCTCGAACTCCAGCGTCTTAGCCGCCGCTTTCATTTCCTCCTCCAGCTTCTGGATCGTCCTCTCCGTCATCGCGCCGGCGCTCTCGTACGGCTGTTCCGCTTCGGCCGCTAGCTCGACCGTCAGGTAGTCCATCTCCGACAAGCGATACTTCAGTTCCGGAATGCCCTTCTTGACGCTTTCGGGCGTGATCCCGTTGGCCTCGTTGTAGTCGGCCTGGAGGCGACGCCGGCGCGCGGTTTCCTCGATCGCCAGGCGCATCGACTCGGTCACCGTATCCCCGTAGAGGATCACCCGTCCCTCACTGTGGCGGGCTGCGCGGCCGGCTGTCTGGATCAAGGAACGGTGGGATCTAAGAAATCCCTCCTTGTCGGCGTCTAAAATCGCCACCAGGCTCACCTCCGGGATATCCAACCCTTCCCGCAACAAGTTGATGCCGACCAAGACGTCGAAGACGCCCCGCCGGAGGTCCCTGACGATCTCGGCCCGCTCCAGCGTTTTGATATCGGAATGCAGGTACCGGACCTTCACCCCGAGGTCGTGATAGTACTCGGTCAGGTCCTCCGCCATGCGCTTGGTGAGCGTCGTGACCAGCACCCGGCTGCCGCGCGCAACCGCAGTCCGGACCTCCCCGAGCAGGTCATCCACCTGCCCACGCGCCGGATGGACCTCGATCACGGGGTCCATCAGGCCGGTAGGCCGGATGATCTGCTCCACAATCGCGGAGCCTGCATGCTCAAGCTCGTAGCGTCCCGGAGTGGCCGACACGTAGACGACTTGATTGATGCACCGCTCGAACTCCGTGAAGCTCAGCGGTCGGTTGTCATAGGCGGAGGGCAAGCGGAAGCCGTACTCCACCAAACTCTTCTTGCGGGACCGGTCGCCCTCGTGCATCCCCTGGACTTGCGGAATCGTCGCATGGGATTCGTCAATAATGAGGAGATACTCCTTCGAGAAATAATCGAGGAGCGTCGGCGGTGGTTCGCCCGGGGCCCGTCCGCTGAGGTGGCGGGAATAGTTCTCGATGCCGTGACAGTACCCCATCGCCCGGATCATCTCAAGGTCGAACCGCGTGCGCTGTTCAATGCGCTGCGCCTCCAGCAACTGCTTGTGCTGCTTGAAAAAGGCGATGCGCTCGTCCAGCTCGGCTTCGATGCCGTTGAGGGCGCGCTCGTAGCGGTCCGGCGCGATGAGGTAGTGGGTGTTCGGGTAGATCGGCACTTTCGGCAGCCTGGCCAATGCCTTCCCCGTGAGCGGATCGATCTCATGGATCGCATCCACCGTGTCGCCGAACAGTTCGATCCGTACGGAGACGGCGTCGGATGACGCCGGAAAAATCTCGACCACGTCGCCGCGAGCCCGGAACGTTCCCCGGTGAAAGTCGGTATCGTTGCGCGCGTACTGAATCTCCACGAGCTTCGACAGGATCTGCTCCCGCCTGATCTCCATGCCCTCCTCCAGGTACAGCAGCATGCCGTGATAGACCTCGGGGGAGCCCAGGCCATAAATGCAGGACACGGAGGCGACGATGACAATGTCGTTCCGCTCGAACAGCGACCGCGTGGCCGAGTGCCGCATCTGATCGATCGCGTCATTGATGGACGCATCTTTGGCAATATAGGTGTCGGTCTGGGGAAGGTATGCCTCCGGCTGGTAATAATCATAATAGCTCACGAAATATTCGACGGCGTTGTGGGGAAAAAACTGCCTGAATTCCTGGTAGAGCTGACCGGCCAGCGTCTTGTTGTGGACCAAGACCAGCGTCGGCTTCTGGACGCGGGCGATCAGGTTCGCCATCGTGAAGGTCTTGCCCGAGCCGGTCACCCCGAGCAGCACGTGGTGCCTCGCGCCGGCTTGCACCCCGGCGGTGAGCTCCTCAATCGCCTGGGCTTGATCCCCACGAGGCGAGAACTCGGCTTCCAGTTTGAACGACATCAAGATTTCTCTCGGCGGTCATCTTAGCACAACCGAGCCAGTCCAAAGAGGGACCGCGTCTGGGCCATGAACGTCTTCCTCATCTCGTCGACAGGGTCTCGTGAACCTATTGATCTTCCGCTGTATTTGCTTCTTTGCCCGGTACAGACGGAATGACAATGCAGAATAGGTCATACCGAACAAAAGTAGGGATTGACTCCTGCGATCAAAAGGGTATCATCGCGCAGTTTCTCAACTCATCCGTTGCCCGAGTCGCGAGCTAAATGGATCAGGAAACACTGGCAGCCTGGAAGGCTATGCAGGACGGCTTTGCGTCGATGTCCGGCCTGTCACTGCTCAGCTTCGACCCTCAGCGAACCCCCGCCTGCGGACCCAGTCAAGATAACCCCATCTGCGCCGCCGTTCAGCGCACCGAAGTGGGTGAACGGCACTGTCAGGCCCACTGCGGCAAAGCCGTGGCGATGGTCCTGGAAACCGCAAAGCCGTTGTTTATCAAGTGTGAGGCCAACCTGCATGTGTTCACCACCCCGATCGTGGTAGGTGGCGACGTCACGTTGATTCTCCAGGGAGGCAAACGCTTTATCGCCGAAGAGGAGCGGATACCAACCGATC
>CAYJUP010000092.1:0-8088 GCA_964373365.1 uncultured Nitrospiraceae bacterium | reverse complement strand
GAGGTTCAGGTGCTGGCCGATGAACGTGGACGGGTCGTGTCCCTCGGAGAGCGCGACTGTTCCATCCAACGGCGCTATCAGAAGCTGGTGGAAGAGACCCCTTCACCGGCCGTCGATGACCGGTTGCGACGGGAGATGGGTCGAATGGCGACCGAAGCGGTGAAGGCGGTCCATTATCGCAATGCGGGCACGGTCGAGTTCTTACTGGACAAGGATCAGAACTTTTACTTTATGGAGGTGAATGCCAGAATACAGGTCGAGCATCCGGTGACCGAGATGGTCACGGGCATTGATCTCATTAAAGAGCAGATTCGTATTGCCGCAGGGCTCCCGCTTTCGGTCCGCCAACAGGATGTCCGGCTGGTGGGGCACAGCTTCGAATGTCGGATCAACGCCGAGTGTCCGGAGAAGTTCACCCCGTGCCCCGGTCTTATCACGCGCTTCCATCCTCCAGGCGGTTTCGGCGTGCGCGTGGATTCGGCGATGGAGTCCCACAGCACCGTGGTACCACACTACGATTCGATGATTGCAAAGCTGATTACGCACGGGCAGACTCGTGAAGAGGCAATGGCCAGGATGCGACGGGCCCTCGATGAGTTTGTGATCGACGGCATCAAAACAACCATTCCGCTTCACAGGCGAATTTTCAACGATGCTGAGTTTCAAAAGGGCCGGGTCTCGACCGGTTTTCTGGAGCGACTTCTTGCCAACGATTCCGACTGAGACCGGCAGATGCTGACCAGAGCCTCCACCCTCGAGCGCCTGATCTGTTAGCCAGTGTCCCCCCCTTCGATCCCAGCCTCTTTCCTCAAGGGCCTGT
Organism: uncultured Nitrospiraceae bacterium; assembly: GCA_964373365.1. GTDB lineage: Bacteria > Nitrospirota > Nitrospiria > Nitrospirales > Nitrospiraceae > CAYJUP01. The sequence continues at coordinate 7,268 of CAYJUP010000092.1, read as the reverse complement.
ACGTGATCCTGGATGCGGAGGCGTCGCGTGGGCGATCGCTTGTGGAGGCGCTGACGCAGGCGGCCTCCGGCGGGGCCCGGCTCTTTCAGTATCGCGACAAAACGTCCTCGGCGTTGGAGATGTACCGCCAGGCGGTCCGACTTCGACGGGCTGCCGCGGATGCAGGGGCGATCTTTTTGGTGAACGACCGATGTGACGTCGCCCTGGCGGTGGATGCCGATGGGGTGCACCTCGGCCAGCAGGATCTGTCTCTGTCCTATGCTCGGTCCATGCTGGGGTCCGGGAAAATCATCGGGGTCTCAACTCATGGGGCGGCTCAGGTCAAAGAGGCGACCGAAGGCGGTGCCGATTACCTCGGGTTTGGCCCGATCTTTCCGACCAGCACCAAGCCACACCACGAACCGGTCGTGGGGATTGAGGGACTCCGCCAGATTCGACCGCTGACCCGGTTGCCGGTCTTTGCCATCGGCGGCCTGACGCTCGACACCGTGGAGGCGGTGGTTGGGGCAGGGGCGAACGGCGTGGCGGTCGTCTCTGCGATTTTCGACTCTGCCGACATTGCGGCGGCCGTCCGGGCCTTCATGGCACGCCTTTGATGACCAGGTCGGCAAGTTCGCGAATGGCTTCCTCGTTGACCAGCTTGCGGAGGCCCGGTTCCCACGCCTGAGCGAGCAAGGGTTCGTGGCGGAGCGGACCGACCACGGGGACCCCGATCAGCTCCCTCACCAGTTGAACGGTGGAATCTTCCTGCCTCGCTTCGATCGCATCCGGCTCATCCGAGGACGACTCTGAGAGTGTGGCGGGTCGATTCAGCACGATCCCGAGAATGGCGATCCGGCGCTGCCTCAGCGCCTCGACCGTGAGTACGGCGTGGTTCACGCCACCCAAAGTGGCCCGTCCGACCACAACGGTTGGGAGCCCGAGCTGTGCGATGAGGTCCCGAACGTTGAAGTGCTTGCCGATCGGCACCATGACGCCCCCGATGCCTTCCACCAACAGCAGCGTGTGACCAGCCGCGAGCGTCTCGAACGCGGCCATGATGCGATCAATTTCGATGACCTCGCCGGCTCGTCTGGCGGCGGCCAGAGGCGCCAGCGGGGCCGGGAAGCGGTAGGGACTGATCACGTCCACAGAGTCCACAGCTCCCCCGGCTGTGCGTAAGCGTTCCGCATCGGAAGCGGTGGCGCCGCTTCCTGTGCAACCCGTCTCAATCGGCTTCATGACTCCGACGCGGAAGCCGAACTGCTTGAGACGGAGCGCAAGGGCCGCCGTCACCACGGTTTTCCCGACACCGGTATCGGTGCCGGTGACAAAGCACCCACGAGTCATAGCAGGTAGCGTATAGCTGTTAGCTGATAGCCGATAGCGAATGGCGGATAGCACGTGCCGGATGAATTCCGACCATCGGCCATTCGCCATTAGCCATCAGCTGTCTGTCACAGGATGCGGCTGTCCAGATTCCAGATCTGGCCCGAAACGTCCTTCAAGAGCGCCACGTGATAGACAGATCGGGCAACCTCGTTCAGATCGGTCAAGCGGCCGAGCACATGGTCATGCACGTGCGCCTCGTCCGGCATGGCGGCCTCTGACAATTCGGTTTTGTGCCAGCCCGGGAAGACGGCGTTCACCCTCACATTGCGGCGTCCCCATTCCCGGGCCGCAGTTTTGACCAAACCCAGAAGACCGGCTTTCGAGGTCGCATAGGCCGACTGCCCGCTTTGTCCCTGCACCCCGGCGAACGAGCTCACCACGATCACCGAGCCGTCCTTTTGGGACAGCATGACCGTGCCCGCTGCCTTGAGGCAATGAAACGTCCCCGTCAGATTGGTCTCGATGATAGCCGTCCATTCGTCAGGGCGCGCGCGGAGCAGCAGGCCGCTGGAAGCCTGTCCCGCGTTGCAGACCATCACGTCGAGGCGTCCCCACCGGGCCGCGAAGTCCCGCACCATCGCGTCCACTTGCTGGGCGTCACGGATGTCGGCCCGGCACGTCACCCCCTCGCCGCCGCAATCTTTGATCGAAGCCGCGGTCCGATCAGCGTCCTCATGGCGTTCCCGGTAGTGGACGCCGACTCGCCAGCCGGCGCGCGCAAATTCTAAACAGATCGCACGACCGATGCCACGCGATCCGCCGGTGACCAGGACAGTGGGACGGGCGACTGGCGAGGAAGGAGGGGAGGAACGAGCCCGCGATGATCTCGGCATGCATGCCTCGCGAGGCAGTATTATCCCGGAATGCGCGACGGAAAAACAAGCCGGGTCGGCTCTTGCCGCTCTTCAAGGATTATGTTACGGTGGCGATCAGCGGAGCGACGCGGAGGCAAGACGATGCGGAGGGATCAGGTCCGGGCGGGCGTGGGTTTCCTGGTGGGGTGGAGTCTCATGCTGGCGGTCGGCATGCACGCCCCGGTTGCTGCCGCTCCAAGAACCGAGACTGTGGCCAACGCGGACGCGTATTTCCCGGACGCATCGGGGAGCCGATGGCGCTATCGCGGCCAGGTCGTCGAGGGGCCTCTCCAGAGAATCGACACGAGAGAGTTTGCCAATGTGTCCACGGTAAAGGGAGCCGACACCATCAAGGGCGTCGGCGTGAAGGTGTTTCACGATACGAATCCGGGCAACCACGGTCCTTCCGACAACTATTATCGGCGGGACGCGGCCGGCATTGTGTACTATGGCTCCGAGCCCGGGACCGCCCTCGAAAAACAACTGATTCCGTACCAGATTGTTCGGTTTCCGCTCGAGTTCCCGTCCACGTTCCAGCAGTTCGACCGGAAGGGGCTGAATTTCGGCAGTGATTTGGATGGAGATGACAAGAACGAACAGGCGGACGTGGAAGCGTCGGTCACCGTGGTCGGCAAGGAGACCGTGACGGTGCCATCCGGGTCCTATCCGGATGCCATCCGCATCGAGGCTCGGCTGACGATGCGGATCCGTCTCTCGAGCGCTCAACGCACCGCAGTTGGAACCGATACGATGACGGCATGGTTCGCCGAGGGCGTCGGACTGATCAAATATATCGAGCGTCAGGAGTTCCCTCCGTTCAAGTCGGACCGGGGAGTCGTCACCGAGATCACGGAGGAACTGGAAGAGTTGGAGATCAAGACGGAGGCCGCCTCACTCCGAAGGTGCGAACCCCCGACGCAGCGTGTTTTCGCTGACAACGCGCGTCACCATGAATTGCGCGAGGTAACCTTCGCCGCCGGCCTTGGCGCCGACGCCGGACAGGCGATGTCCTCCGAAGGGCTGACGGCCCACCAAGGCCCCGGTGATGGGGCGGTTGATGTAGAGATTGCCCACGTCGAACGTCTCGCGGGCTGTCAGGATATTGGCGGGGCTCCGTGAATACACCCCACCGGTCAGTGCATAAGACGTAGCGTTCGCGAGTCGGATCGCCTCGGTGAAATCTCGCGCCCGCATCACGGCAAGCACCGGCCCGAAAATCTCCTCTTGCGCCAGCCGGTGAGAGGGCTGGATGTCGGCGAACACGGCCGGCCCGAGAAAGAACCCGTCCCCTGTGACCTGCCTCTCCAGTACCAGACGTCCCTCGCGTTTTCCGATCTCGATGTAGCCGCGCACGTTGGCTCGGGCTCGCTCGTCGATCAGGGGGCCCATGCGGTTGCCCGGATCTTCCGGAGGCCCTATCCGGAGGCTCATGACCGCGTCGGCGAGCCGCTGGAGGAACACGTCAGAGATCGATTCATGCACGATCGCCCGTGAACAGGCCGAGCATTTCTGTCCCTGATACCCCGTGAAGGAGGTGACGACGCCCACCACCGCCTCGTCCAGATCAGCCGTGTCATCGACAATGATGGCATTCTTCCCACCCATCTCCGCGATCACCCGTTTGACCGACCGCTGGCCCGGTTCTACGCGCCCTGCCTCGGCCAGAATTCGAAGTCCCACGTCCTTCGATCCGGTGAACGCGATGACCTGCACGTCGGGATGCGCCACCAGCGACTGACCGATGTCCGGTCCGCCGGGCATGAATTGGAGGACCCCGTCAGGCACTCCGGCCTCTTCCAGCAGTTCAACCAAGAGATGCCCCATGACCGGCGAACGTTCTGAGGGCTTGAAGAGCACCGCGTTTCCGGTCACCAACGCAGCGGAGACCATCCCGGTTGGAATCGCGAGCGGGAAATTCCAGGGCGAGATGACGGCCACCAGTCCCCGCGGAGAGAGCACTAGGAGATTCAGCTCTCCGGGCTCGTGTCCCAACCGGCGTGGGGAGCTGAGGCGGCGCATCTCGCGGGCATAGAATTCAAGAAAGTCGATGGCCTCCGCAACGTCCGCGTCGGCCTCATGCCACGGTTTGCCGGTTTCAAAAATCTCCCAGGCGGCCAGGTCAACGCGTCGTTGCCGCATCGCGGCAGCCGCTTTGGTCAGGATGTCGGCGCGCTGTGCAGGGGGCGTCGCACTCCACCCGGGCAGCTTTGAGAGCGCCTGCCGGGCCGCAATCGAGACATCGTCGGGAGCAAAGCCGCGCAGTCGGCCGACCACCTCACTCGGCGAACTCGGGTTCCGGGAGACGAGTTCCGGCCCGGATGGCGACAAACCGGGCCGCGCCGTGGAGACGAGCGTGCGTCCCAACTGCGCTCTGACGGTAGTGATCGCCTTGGCCATTGCGGCCCGGGCTGACGCGTTCGAGAAATCCGTATGGGGTTCGTTGTGAAACCGATCAGTGAGACCTGGATCGGACGGTCGATCCACAGGGTGGCCGGGCGTGGGGTGAGTCGGTGCGCGCGGTGGAGCGAGCAGATGGTCCAGCGACTCCAATTCCGCGTATTCTTTGCGCAGGAACGATTCGTTCGAGGTGTTTTCGAGCAGGCGGCGCACCAGGTACGCCATGCCTGGGAGGAGTTCTCCAACCGGGGTATAAATCCTGACGCGTTTTCCGGCTTGGGCGACGGCGGCTTGCAGCGGTTCGGCCATGCCGAAGATCATTTGGTATTCACAGGCCTCGGGCGGCAGCCCTGCTGCTTCCGAGGCGGCTAGTGCATGCGCCAGACTGCGCAAATTGTGCGTGCCGAATGCAGGTTGTAAGAGATCGGCATGCTCGACCAAGGTGCGGCTGAGCGCCTCGTAATTTACATCCGTCTCCGCTTTGGTCTCGAAGAGCGGGACCGGCCAACCCCGCTGTTGGTAACGAATCGCGTCGGAGTCCCAATACGCCCCCTTGACCAGTCGGATCGTGACGGGGACACCGCGTTGCCGTACCCATCGGATCACGTTGTTCACATCGGCCGCGGATTCCTTCAGGTAGGCTTGCATCGCGATGCCGCCATGGGGATAGCGGCGGTACGCGTCCTCGGAGAGGAGGCGCATGAAAATCATCAGGGTTAAATCCTTCAGCTCCGCCTGCTCCATGTCGAACGTGATCGCCGCCGGTATGACCGTTGCCAGGTCGAGCATCGGGCGCAGACGCGCCGCCACGGCTCGGAAACTGCTTTCCGGGTCAATGGGATCCAATTGGGAATAGAGAGCCGAGAGTTTGACCGACAGGTGGACTCTGGGGAGTGGTCCGAAACGGTCCTGTTCCAGCACCGGGACGGAAGGCCAGGCGGATGCGGCCTTTCCGAGGAATCTCAGCGCCTCGAGACAACGATCCCGGTACTGATCGGCCTCTTTCTCGCTGACCGTGGCTTCTCCCAGGAGGTCCACCGAAAACCCCCGCCCTTCTTTCCAGAGTCGTGACAGAGCCGGTACCGCGCTGTCAATCGAAGCTCCGGCAATGAATGTTTGGGCCATCTGGTGGATTTGGCGGCGGAGCGACTTCGCGCTCAAGCGAGCGCCGAGGCGCGTAACGGACATCGCGCGCAACCCCCACTGGAGGGTGGGCGCCAGCGTCTCCCCCTCGCCAAAGTATTCCTCCACAAGCCTGGCGACTTGGGCATCATCACGGAGGGACGGCAGGACATCGATGAAACGAAACAGCCGGACCTTGAACGTCTCATCTTTCATGCACCAGTCGAGCAAATTTCCGGACCACCACCGGGGGTCGAACACCGTCGGAGCAAGTCCGGCGGATCGTTCGGCAAGTTCTTGACCAATTCGGCGAATGGCGGGTTCGAGTGAGGAGTGGTTCGGTTTCATACGCTCCCCTGTGTGAGGCGGCTGACTTGGGTCATAGTATACACCTCGAGCGATTTTTCTTGAAAATCAGCAGACGGTCCGGTACGATGACGCGGTTTATTAAGGTCGAAGACCTACGGCAACTGGACGTGAGACCTACCTGGGAGGGAGGAGAGTGGACAGGAAGCCTCGACAGCTTGATTACCCTGTGATCGTGCTCTTTGCAAGCGTCATGCTAGGCACACTCATCGGCGTCCCGATATTCGCCTATGCCTACGGGTTCACGTCGTTCGATTGGATCATGCTCGGCTCGCTCTATATGATCAGTGGACTCGGAATCACGGTCGGCTATCATCGTCTGATCTCGCATCGAAGTTTCGAATGTCCGGCTTGGGTCAGGGCCTGCTTGCTGGTGGCCGGCGGGTGGGCGTTGGAAAACTCGGCGCTGCGGTGGTGTGCGGATCACATCCGGCACCATGCGCGGTGTGATCAGGAAGACGACCCCTACAACGCGATGAAGGGATTTTGGTATAGCCACTGCGGCTGGATTTTTGAGGTCTCTCCCTACAGGGAGGAGAAATACGCAATCACTTTGCGGAAAGACCCGTTGATCATGTGGCAGCACCGGTACTATGTCCCGATCGTGCTTTCGGGTCTGGCGGCTCCGTTCGTGGCGGGTCTCTTGCACGGAGGCTGGATCGGAGGGCTCAGTTGCTTTATGCTGGCCGGCGTCTGCCGCATTTTCTTTGTGCTCAACTCCACCTTTTGCATCAACTCCATCTGCCACATCTGGGGCGCTCAGCCGCACGGAGATGGTGACAGCAGTCGGGATAGTTGGTGGGTCTCCCTCGTGACCTTCGGGGAGGGGTACCACAACTATCACCATATGTACCTGCGGGACTATCGCAATGGACCGAAGTGGTATAACTTCGATCCGTCCAAGTGGCTCATCTTCAGTCTTTCGAAAGTTGGACTGTCTTATAAGCTGCAGCGTTATCCTTCCTGAAGGCTATCTAACCTGTCTGCTTTTCTGCTTTTTTCCACTTTTCTAGTATCTTTTTAACTATTTGTTTTTTAAATGTAATTTGTGTGTTGACAGTATTTTAATATTAATGGTAGTCTAAATCCGACCAAAATGATCTGCGATCAAATTGATCGCCCTTTAATGAAAATTAATTATTGGCCAACTTTCGAAAG
>CAYJUP010000091.1:4467-8162 GCA_964373365.1 uncultured Nitrospiraceae bacterium | reverse complement strand
GCCATGGTCGGGCTGATCTTCCTGGCCAGCAACTATTACATCTGGCTCAGCATGAAGCGCATCGAGGGGGTCGAACGCGTTCGGATGTCGGCCCTGACTCTGCTGGTGATGATCGCGTTGCCGTTTGTGATGACGTACGTCTGGACGATCTTCCCGGTGCCTGATCCCAAGTCGCTGGCGGTGTTGGTGCCATTGACGCTGGCACCCTTCATTCTCGGCAAAGGCATCCCGCCGCTCGGGCGCATCACCGTGTCGTCGCGCACCTGCATTAAGGTCGGGTTCCTCATGGTGGTGGTCGGCAACGCGATCTGGATGACGCCGCACGGGTTTGTCGCCACACAGGCGCTTTCGACGGAACAACTGGAACTGCCCTCGGACTGGGGCTTCCTGGCGCTCATGCCGGCCAAGAACTCTGCGGCCTTCACCCTGGTGTTCGTGACGGTCGTGAACTACATCCTGTATAACCGCGCGATCCGACAGGGAACGATTGTGTGGGGGAAAATCGATTTCGCGTCCCAGTTCGTGCTGATCTTCCTGGCCTTCAGCGCGATCTGGACGATGGGGCTCATGGGCGCGGTCCGCTCGTTGCTGCGCAAGTATTTCCACACGTATAACCTGATGCCCGACTTCACCGCCGAATCGTTCACCCCCACGCTCTCCTATGCCGCGTGGTGGATCACGGGGATCACGCTGGCGTTCTATATTGTGGTGAGCTTCGCGATCGTGGTGACCTTGAGGACGGCGGAAGCCAAGGCGCACGCTCCGGAAGCCAAGCCAATTCCGGCCGGGGCCAAATAGTGCGCGGAACACGTATTCGTTGATTCATGTCGAGGAGCAGCATGGCCGAACAGCCGAGTCTCATGAAGAGCATGTTGAAGAAGGGCATCTCAGGAGTCGTCATCGGTGCCATCCTCGTGGGGGCGGCCAAGGCGCTGGCGTTTCCACCGGTCTTTCAGGCGATGTTCTTCACATACGCGATGCTTGGGGCCGTGGTCTTCATTCTCCTGGATGCTCCTTCGGTCAAGCCTATCGGCGGGATCAAGGCTCTTGTGGCGCTGGTGGCGTTCTACGCGGTGCTCTCGGGCGTGTACATCGGCGGAGCGTCGTTATGGCCTCAGTATGATCCCGAGGACGAGAAGGGCAAGATTGAGAAGTTGCTGAAGGCGAAGCGTGCGGCCACGGAACAGGGGAAGGCGGAGGAGTTGCTCGCCCGAACCAAGGCTCTTTCGGAGAAGGCCGACGCAATCATGCAGCGCCTGCAGTCCATCGGTGGCAGCGCCGTTGTCAGCGTTCCGGCCGGAGCTGACAGGGCGAGGCCGTCCGGCGCGCCGGCGGCAGCCGGCGATTTGGTCACCCTGGGTAAGGAGCAGTGGGAGCTTCAGGAGTGCTACAACTGCCACAAGCTCTCCGGGCAGGGTGGGAAGAAGCGCGGGCCGGAGATGGATAACATCGGCAATGTGATGCAGCCGGAGGAGCTCCGACAAAAGATCCTGGACCCTCGGAGCTGGATGGCGGAAGGATTCGAGAAGGAATACGGAAAGAAGAAGATGCCGGACAAATATAAGGAGCTGATGGAGGACAAAGAAGTGGACGCGCTGGTGGCCTTTCTCGCCACGCTCAAGAATCCCTCGGTCAATACGCCGAAGCCGATCAAGAAGAAGTAACGTGCAACCGAAGCTCAAATCGAAAGTACGGTGCGCCGACCGGGAGGTCGGCGAGGTGACCCGCATCATCGTCGATCCCTTGTCGCGAGAGGTCAGCCACATCGTGGTGGGCGACGGAGCGGGCGCCGTGGAGCGCCAGGTCCCGGCGGCCCAGGTGCAGATGGTGACGGGGGACGCCGTCCACTTGCGCAATACCGCGAGCGAGATGGCGCAGTTCCCGGCATTCAAGCGCGATGACTATGTGACCATCCGGGAGGTCGAGATCGCGCACCTCGAGGATCACCTGCACGTTGAGCCGGGTGAAGTGCTGGTGCCGGTGCCCGAGTTGGAACGCGACGTCAAGCGCCGGACCTTCTTCACCAACTTCACACATGCCATCGGGGTCTTGCTGGCCCTCCCGCTGGTCTTTCCCGCCCTCAAATACCTGATGAAGCCCATGTACGCGCCGTTCGACAACCGCTGGATCAAAATCGGTAACGTCAAGAAGATCAAGACCGACGACATCGGTGTCCAGTTCAAGTTCAAGAAGAACGTCAAGGAAGCATTCATGCCCGAGGCCGATGTCGGCAAGAATGTCTGGATGCTGAAGGCCTCGCCCGCAGTCCTCGAGACCGTTTACAAGGGTAAGGACATGGAATTCAAGGACCCCACCGGGCAGGCGGTGTGGACGAACAAGCGTGATGTTCCCTATGTGGTCTATTCCGGCAAGTGTCCGCATCTGGGCTGCGGGTACAAGTGGCGTTCCCACAAACTGCTCGGCCAGGTGTTTCTGTGTCCCTGTCACTTCAGCATCTACGACGCCAGCGGGAAGGTACTTGATGGGCCGGCTCCCCGCCCCCTGGACCCGTTGCCGATCCGGGTGGCTGCCAACGGCGACGTCGAGATCATTGACATCGAATACAAGGCGGGCACAAAAGCTCAGACTCGGATCGTCTAATGAACGGCCAACCGAACCTGCTGGAAAAAGTCTTTGCGTTCGTGGATGAGCGGGTGGGCCTGAAGACCCTCCAGGCCAAGATGCTCAACGAGCCGGTGCCGGGAGGATCGCGTTGGGCCTACGTGTTCGGCTCCTGCCTGTTATTCATTTTCATCATGCAGGCGGTCACCGGCATCCTGTTGATGTTCTATTACGTCCCGAGCGCTGACCACGCCTATGCCAGCACCCAGTACATCCTGCATGAAGTGGACTATGGGTGGTTCATCCTGAGCTACCACTTCTGGGGCTCTTCCGCGATGGTGGTCATGGTCTTTGCCCACATGTCGCAGGTGTTTCTGTGGGGCGCGTACAAGAAGCCGCGCGAGTTGATCTGGCTGGTCGGGCTTGCCCTGTTCGGCCTTGTCATGGCGTTCGGCTTCACCGGGTACCTCTTGCCGTGGGACCAGCGCGCCTACTGGGCAACCACGGTCGGCGTGGAGATCATGGACAAGACGCCCATCGTGGGCGACTTCATGGCCCGGTTCCTCAAGGGTGGTCCCACGCCCGGCCAAATGACCCTGAGCCGATTCTTCGTCATCCACATCATGATCCTTCCGGCTGCGCTCATGGGTCTTGCCGGGCTGCACCTGTTCCTGTTCAGAAAAGCCGGTCCGGCCGGGCCGTTTCGGGGGAGTGAGGAGGAGCTGAAGGCGAAGACCGATTATTTCTTCCCCAGGCAAGTCTGGAAAGACATTGTCGCGATCGGTGCGGTGTTCGTGACGATCTGCAGCCTGGCGTTCATCGAACCGGTGGTGCTGCTCGAGGAGGCCACGCCGGACCCTGGCGAATACTACCCGGAGCCGGAATGGTACTTCCTGTTTCTGTTTCAGATGCTGAGATTGAAAATCTTCTCTGGAGAATTCGGGCAATTCGTGGCCGGGGTGACCATTCCGCTCGGCTTCCTGTTGTTTCTGGCTTCGCTGCCGTTTATCGACCGCAGCCCGGAACGCAATATTTTCAAGCGGCCCCTTGCCCTTGTTGGTTGGTTGATCGTGATGACCGGGATTCTCTTTTTTACGGTTTCGGCCATCATTAATCGGGAATTCCTGGACTAG
>CAYJUP010000091.1:0-4367 GCA_964373365.1 uncultured Nitrospiraceae bacterium | reverse complement strand
GCATGTCGTCCCTGAAACTGGGCCTTGCTGTGGCATGGCCGGCGTTCTGGACCGGCGTCCCGATCAAGGTCGTCGTGATCCTGCTGCTGCTGGCGATGGGCCTGCCCCCGTGGGAGCTGCCCGGGTTGGCCTTCCTCCTTCTGCTCTCGATTCCCATCGATATCTGGGCCTTGAGCCTCAGCGCGAAGACCGTCTTCCTGGAGCGTCTGCGGGCCGAACCGCCGAATGCGATTGGGCTCACGCTCTGGTGGCAAGCCGCGCTGGTCAGCACCGTGTACCTCCCCGTTGCATACGTGATCGAAAGCCAAACGGTCGCCGGCGCTAAGGCAGTCGTGGGAACGATCATGGAAATCGAGTTGCTCAAGAGCCTGCCGGTGGCGGAACGGATCGGTCTCGAGCTGACACTGTGGGGCAGCGTGGCCACGGTGGTCTTGCTGGCACTGGTGCTCGGATGGCTGTTTGTCTTTGGTCGGATCGTCCGGAAGCAGGCGATCGCCGCCAGTCCGTCGGACGAACCGTATCAGGCGCTGGTCCGTCAGTGGGACCTCCTGCGGGTTCCGGCGGATCAACCCCTTCTGCTGACCGTGTTCGTGGGGACAGGGGTCGCGCTGGTGGTGTTATTTTGGGCGTTCATGCCCGTGACGACCCCCCACCCCCACGAAGACTATAAGAAGCCGGTCAAGGGTGAGGCTCTCTTCAAGCCGACTGAGGCGTTGCAGAAGACCGAGAAACTGATTGTTCAGGCGGAGTCCGCCGTGCAGGCGCTCGAGGCGAAGGCGAAGCAAGCATCGAAGGGGAAGGGGAAGGGTACTGGGAAGGAAACCGCCAAGCCGAAGGCCCAACCGACCAGCATTGGCGCCAAGACCATCAAGACGGAGCAGCCCCCCGGGAAGGCCGACGCGCATGCGGCCGATGATCGCACCCGCTAGCCCCTGCGCGCGGACGAGGAGATTTCCATGATGAACCACGGCGGAACTTGGAGGCGAATCGTCGGCTTGCTGTGTGGACGAGGCGCGTCGCTCGCGGCACTGGTTTTCCTTATCGGCCTGCTGGGGGTCCCCCTGGTGGGGCTGGCGCAGGATGCTGCAAGTACTGCTTCCGCTGTCAGCTATCGTGACATTCCGCAACTGGGGGGCAGCCGGAACATCATCTGGGTCATCGCGCAGCAACATTTATTATTGGCGGGGTTCGTGCTGGGCGTCCCGATCTTTGCCTGGGTCTGCGAAATCGTCGGAGTCCGGACGGGCGATCAGCGCTACGACAAGCTAGCCAAGGAGTTCACGAAGCTCCTGACCTCCGCGTATGCCACGACCGCCCTGTTCGGGGGCATTCTGCTATTCCTGCTGCTGGGCTTTTACCCCAAGCTGATGGCATATCTGACGGATATCTTTTTCCCGTCCTTCGTCGTGTACTGCGTCCTGTTCCTGCTGGAGACCGTGACGCTGTATCTGTACTGGTATGGCTGGGATGTGATGCAGAAAGGAGGCAAGAAGGGACTTCACCTGTTCCTGGGCTTCCTGCTGAACGTGTTCGCGTTCTTCATCATGATCGTGCCGAACTCCTGGGCCACGTTTCAGGCCAGCCCCGTGGTGATCGCAGAAGGCTCGGCCCTGGCCCGCGCCTGGGCCGCCACCTGGAATCCCACGTGGTGGCCGGTCAATGTGCATCGGTTGATCGCCAATGTGGTGCTGGGAGGGTTCATCTGCGGCGCCTACGCCGGCATGCGGTATCTTTCGGCGAGCACGCACGAGGAGCGCGTGCACTATGACTGGATGGGCTACGTGGGGAACTTCATCGGGGTGTTCGGCATGCTGCCGTTACCCTTTGCCGGCTACTGGCTCATGCGCGAGGTGTACCAATACAACCAGCAGATGGGCATTACCCTGATGGGTGGCTTCCTCTCGTGGCTGTTCATCTTGCAGGCGATGCTGATCGGCGTGCTGTTCCTGGGAGCGAACTATTATTTCTGGCTGGGGATTACACACCGCATCGAGGGAGCCGAGGTCAAGTACCGCCGGCCGATCATGGCAATGCTGGTGATCCTGCTGCTCTGCCTCGGCGTCTGGATGACTCCCCACTCGCTCGTCGCCAGCCTGGAAGAGGCCCAAAAGTTGGGTGGCACGCACCATCCCCTCCTGGGCGTGTTCGGCGTGATGTCGGCCAAGATGACCGTTGTCAATATCATGATCCTGGTGACGTTCATGAGCTTTATCATCTATTGGCGCGCGGGCAAGGTAGAGACCGCCACCTGGGCCAAGGTGGCCAAGACGGTGATGGGAGGGGTGCTCGGCGTGGCCGCAATCATCGTGATTGTGCTGGGTGTCTGGGGCTATTTTGTCCCGGCCATTATTCGCATCAATTACTTCTCGGTGGCGCAGGTCCTGATCGTCCTGTTCGTCTTGGTCACGATCACGCCGTTGACCGGTCTACTCATGAAGAGCGCGCGCACCACCACCGAAATGATCTGGGGCCGCATGCCACCGCGGGCCGGATACGCCCTCGTGTTGAATGCGGTCATGGTGATCCTGCTGATGACCTTGATGGGCTACGCGCGGTCTTCGTCCCGGGTACACTGGCACATTTACGGCGTGATGCGCGACTCCTCCCCGTACGCCTACTCGCCGGCCCTGGGTTACGCGGCAGTATTCATGTCGTTGAATACGTTCGTGTTCTGTCTGATGGTGGCCTTCATCTTCTGGGTGGCCACGATGGGGGATAAGGCAAAGGCGATGGAGCCGGGGACCAAGAAAAAGCTGTCGGCGAGCGCGCATCCTGCCATGGCCGGCGGGTCGAGCGCGCTAGATGAGCGGGCTAACAGTTAAGTCAGTTAGATCCGTTGGGTCAGTTTTGTCCGTTCACTGAACTACGGACCGAACAGCACTAACGGACTCAACCGACTAAACGGACCCAACGGACTCAACGTCTGAGAGAATGCTATGAGCGAAGTTGCAGTGCTTCAGTTGATCGGGCTTATTGTGGTGGGCCTCGGTGTGGCGGTCCTGCTCTTTATCCAGGCCCGCTTTCTTCGGGTTGTGGGGTTTGTGGTGATCGTGCTCGGGACGTTCGCCTTAATTGCGCTGAGTATCCCTCAGATGGCGTCACTGCCACCGGCGGAAGAGAAATTCGACGTGGCCACGATCAAGACCTCGGCCGACATGGCGGCAATCGGGCAGAAGATTTTCTTCAGCAAGGGCCAGTGCGCGCTGTGCCACTCGATCGGCCCCAGCGAGTCGGCGCGGTGTCCGGACTTGAAAGGCATCGGCGCCAAGCTTACCCGCGAATTCATGTATGAGAGTCTGACGCAACCTCAGGCGTACATTTACCTGGACTACCGGCATGAGGGGCCGCCGAAGCAATACCCGGCCAGAATGCCGCACATCAACAAGAATCCGATCGGACTGTCGAACAACGAGATTCTGTCCGTGATCGCGTTTCTGCAGCAGATGAGCGGGGATCCGATCACGGTGAGTCCCTCCGAGATCAGGCAGCCAACGGCGGCCGTGATGGCGGTGGTGGCTCAGGCGAAGTAACGTTCCGCTGAAGGAAGGATGAAGGACATGAAAGGTGGCGTACTACTCAAAGGAGTTCTCCTCATCGTCGGTATTTATCTGTTCTTGAAGTTCATCCTGCCGTTGGTCACGGCTCCGCTGCCGGCCAACCTCATCTTCCTGTACCTGGTCCTGACCGTCACCGGCATCATCATCTTCGCCACCCTCAGCGGTGAGTCGACCGAGGCGTTCTTCGGTCCGATTTCCCGCTTCTTGAGCGGGGAAGGGCAGGCCGGTCCGATGAAGATCGCCCGCCTGCTGGTGCTGGTGCTCTTTCCCCTCCTGGTTGGCTGGCAGACCTACACCAGCACGGTTCCCAGCGACATGCCGCCGGCTGAAAGCCGGACCATCCATCCGGCCCCACCTGGCGAGTTTGTTGGGCTCTCAAACCCGATCCCAAACGCTCCGGAGAACGTGATGATGGGCAAGGGGCTCTTCGCCGCCTTCTGCTCGCCCTGTCACGGAGGGAATTTCGACGGCAAGGGGCCGGCCGCTAGTGGCTTCAATCCACCCCCGGCGAATTTCGTGGATTCGGGGACGATCGCCCAACTCCAGGAGTCCTACCTGTTCTGGCGGATCAAGAAGGGTGGGGTGGGGCTGCCGATCGAGGGCATGCCCTGGAAATCGGCGATGCCACGCTGGGAGCTGGAGCTTCCGGATGAGTGGGTCTGGAAAATCATCATGGGCGAATACGACGGGGCCCATCAGCAACCCAGAACGTGGGAGTAGGCGATGGGTGGTGAGGGGGCGGCTGAGCCAGCCCTGTGCTCCCGGAGCGCGCACGATCAGAATGTGCTCGCTCGACGGCCGCAATGGGGC
>CAYJUP010000090.1:3420-8199 GCA_964373365.1 uncultured Nitrospiraceae bacterium | reverse complement strand
CGCCAAAAATGACCGGCTCGCGCATCGGTCTTGGGTGTGATCGCCCATATGCCGTGAGGTTTCTGGTCTTGCAAGGGATGATGCAGTCGTAAGAAGTCTGAAAAAACACCGTTCTGTCATTCCCGTGTAAACGGGAATCCAGTCTTTTCAGATAGTGAGGCTCTCGCTGGATTCCCGCTTTCGCGGGAATGACGACTTCTTACGAGACCATCAGGGATGGGTTTTCAAGTTTTTGACTTTCGCGCGAGGGGGTGCTATTCATCTCCGAACTTATGAACTGGTTCATGCTCGGAAACGGGATCTCTGCCCTGATTACAGAGATGCTTGTCTTCCAGTTGATCCTTGGACCGGCTGATCTCGCCTTTGCACAGGCTGCCGGCGGAGGGGCTGGGGCTGCGCGCGGCCAAGCGGCCGGACCCGGGGCTCAGGGGCAGATAGGGGCCGGCTAAGAAGGTGTGATTTCGGCCGAGGTGGCGGAAGAATCGATCCCGGGTGGCCAAGCGCTATCCCGTGCCATCGTCCCGGAGAAATACGTTCTGGGTCCGGGCGATGGCCTTTCGATTAATTTCTTGGGAGATTACGAGGAGAGCCAGACCGTCAAGGTCACGCCGGATGGGAAAATCGTTCTTCCATCCATCGGAGATATCGCTGTTACTGGGCTCACGCTCGCCGAGGCCGAAGCCCTCGTGGCGACTGAGGCCAAACGTCGCTTCCGCACCATCTTCACGAGTGTGAGCCTCGCCTCCCTACGCGTGTTTCAAGTCCTGGTGTTAGGAGAAGTCCAGAACCCCGGCACGTACCTCGCGACGCCGGTGCGACGGGTGTCTGAGCTGATTAATAAGGCGGGTGACGTGTTGCCGAGCGGGAGCGCTCGTCACATCGAGCTAAGGCGAGAGGGACGGCTGCGTGCCACCGCCGACCTCTACGCCTTTCTGCGGAAGGGGGATGAATCCGCCAACCCGTATGTCAGCGACGGGGATGTGATCTTGGTGCCCCCAATGGGAGAATCGCGGGTGGTGGTTTATGTCAGCGAGGTTTCTACCGGAATCGGCGGAGCGTTGACGGAAAATTCGGTCCCGCTTGCGGTTGAAGTTAAAGAAGGGGAACGATTATCCACAGTGATCGACCAGGTCGGAGGCGTGAGTCCATGGTGGGATCTGCAAGGGGTATTTATCGTGCGAGAGATGAAAATCCCCGAAGGGACGATGCGCATCCCGGCTGACCTCAGCCGGTACCTTCTGGAGAAGGATGAACGTCAAAACCCGGTGGTGGCGGCGGGTGACCAGGTCTTTGTCCCCGCCTCGATCAGGCGGGTCTTTGTGGCCGGCTTTGTAAAGGCTCCTGGGGCGTACTCGTACTTCCCCAACCGGACCGCCGATGCGTATATCTCGCAGGCCGGTGGTGCAGCAGTCACCGCGGACTTCGGCCGATCGTTTATTAAGCGAGCGGACGGGACGGTCGAGCCCTACCTGGGCACGGCCGAGATCAATAACGGGGACACCATTGTGGTGATGGAAAAGCTCTTCAAGACCTATGCGGACTATGCTGCATTTTTCGGCGCCATCTCAGGCGTGCTCTTTGGCCTCTTTGGGTTCGCAGCTTTACTCGGAACTCGCTAGTCGTGCTGGGCACGCCTGATTCTGCAAGTCCAGGACGGGCCTTTCATTTGGCGAGGGCGGAGCAGAGCGTAGCCGTCTCTTGAGCAATGGCTTCGTTGGATTCGGTCGGTAGCAAGCTTGCGGTGGAAGAGCGTGCTTTTCGGAACGTGGGAGAGCCGCTGGTCATGGGAATGGGAAGAAAGCGATTTGTCAAAGAGCGTTTTTCAAAAGAACGGCCGATCGCGGATACGGAGGCCTTATACAAGGCCTGCCTCGCAGGGTAGAGCAGGCTGTGATAGGGACAGACGGAAGGCACTTTCGGACTTACAGGGGTAGGTCCACCAGAGGGTAGCGGGCATGAATTACTTGATCACCGGTGGTGCAGGATTTATCGGCTCTCATTTGGCTGAGGCGTTGCTGATACGAGGGGTCAATGTCGGGGTCATTGACGATTTGTCCACCGGCAGCATCCTGAATATCGAACATCTGAAGGCAAACCCGCAGTTCTACTATGTGGTGGACACGGTGATGAACCGGGGGGTCCTGTCCGAAATGGTGGATCGGGCTGACGTCATCGTACACCTGGCCGCGGCGGTGGGTGTGCGGCTCATCGTAGAGAGCCCGGTCCGGACGATCGAAACCAACATCAAAGGCACCGAGATGGTGCTCGAGCTGGCGAGCAAGAAGAAAAAGAAGGTGATGATCGCCTCAACGAGCGAGGTCTACGGCAAAGCTAGTAAAGTTCCATTTTGCGAGGATGACGATCTCGTGTTAGGCCCAACCGACAAAGGCCGGTGGAGCTATGCGGGCTCCAAAATTATAGATGAGTTTCTGGCCCTTGCGTACTGGAAAGAGAAGAGAGTCCCGACCATTGTGGTCCGTCTCTTTAACACGATCGGTCCCCGTCAGACCGGGCAATATGGGATGGTTGTCCCCCGGTTCATCACCCAGGCTCGGCAAGGGGAGCCGATTACGGTCTACGGGGACGGCAGCCAGCGCCGGTGCTTCACGTGGGTCGGCGATGTGGTCGAAGCGATCATCTCGCTATCGGAACATCCTGGCGCTGTCGGCGAAATCTTCAACCTGGGCAGCGCCGAGGAAGTCACCATTCTTGAGCTGGCTCACCGCGTCAAGGACATCACCGAAAGCGGGTCCCCCATCGTCTTTGTGCCCTATGAGCAGGCCTACGCCGCCGGATTTGAAGATATGCCAAGGCGTGTCCCTTCCGTCGAAAAGGCCCATCGTTTGATCGGCTATCGGCCTACCCTCCCGCTTGATGGAATCCTCAAGTCCGTGAACGACTACTTCGCGCAGAGATCAGCCTGACATGGTGCACGCCGTCCTTCAAGCAGGGGGGTGGGCTTTCCTGCTGTCCCTTGTCTGTACTCCGGCCATACGATGGTTAGCCCGCCGGTACGGATTTGTCGCGCACCCGCGAGTCGATCGGTGGCACAAGAGGCCCACCGCACTCTTCGGCGGGATCGCCATATTTGTTGCGTTTGTGTTTCCGTTCGGATTTCTGCTCGGTCACGATGCAAGCGTGCTTTTCTTGATGGCCGGGGCCACCATGATGTTCACGCTAGGGTTGGTCGATGATCTCTACCATCTTCAACCCTACACGAAATTGGTCGTCCAGATCGCGGCCGCAAGCGTGACCACCTTTGGCGTCTTCATCCCGCCTTCGGAAATACCGCTGATCCTGATTCCCCTGACGATCTTCGGATTGGTCGCCCTAACGAATGCGTTCAATCTCCTGGACAACATGGATGGCCTGTCGGCCGGCATTGCTTGCATCGCCAGCTTGTTCCTATGTCTCATCTCTTTTGTCCTGGGGCATGAGACCGTGGCCTTGGGCGCGGCGATCTTGTTTGGCGCGACGCTGGGGTTCCTGTTCTATAACTTTAATCCCGCTTCGATCTTCATGGGGGATTCCGGCAGCATGTTTCTTGGTTTCATGGTTGCCGCGCTCAGCATGAAGGGCAACTGGGAACATGCAACAAACCTGTTGCTGATGGTGCTGATCCCGCTGCTAGTTTTGGCCGTTCCCATCTTTGATACGACGTTTGTGACGCTGGTGCGTTGGCTGAACGGTCGGGCCATCTCCCAGGGGGGACGCGATCACACGTCGCACCGGCTTGTTGCCTTCGGCTTGTCCGAGCGCAAGGCCGTGATGCTGTTCTATGCGATCAGCCTCCTCTGCGGGTCCATCGCGTTTCTCGGGGTGTGGTACGACGTGCTGCTGCCTGCTCTCCTGGGAATTCTGGTAATCATCGCAGGCTTCTACTTCGGCATGTTTCTCAACGGGATCGTGACCTACGGAACGGAGCGCGAGGTGCACGGGCGTGTGCCGGCCGATCGGGGCGTGGTCCTGGACATTTTCCTCATGCACAAGCGTCGGATCCTGGAAATCCTGGTGGACGTCGTGCTGATCTGCCTGGCCTATGCAGCAAGTTTCCTGGTGCGGTTCGATGGAAGGATACCTGAAGAGCATCTCCGGGTGTTGGCGCACTCGCTCCCGCTCATCTTGCCGCTGAAGCTGGTCGTGTTCGCGTCCTTCGGGCTCTACGGCGGGGTGTGGCGCTACGTGGGGATGCGCGACTTGCTCGGAATTCTGAAGGCTGTCACGCTCAGTTCCGTCCTGGCAGTGGCGGCGATGACCATGACGTTTCGATTTGAGCTGTTCCCGCGAAGTGTTTTTATCATCGATTGGATGGCTCTCTTGCTCTTGGTCGCAGGAATCCGCTTCCTGATTCGCGTCATCCGAGAATACCTCTTCAGTCTCTCTGAAACCAAGGGAAAGCGCGTGGCGATCATCGGGGCGGGGGATGCCGGGGAGCTGGTGCTTCGCGAGATCCGGAACAACGCTCAGTTGGGCTATGTTCCCGTCGGCTTCTTCGACGATGACCCTGAGAAGCAAGGCCGCAAAATTCACGGAGTGCCGGTGCTCGGCGGAAGGGAGAAGATCCTGGAAGCGGTCTCGAAACTCGGAATTGATCAGATCATGGTGGCCATGCCCTCGGCCCGAGCCGAATCACTGGCCGAGATTATTCGACTCTGCGAATCAACCGGGTTGCCGGTCACCGTGTTGCCCTCGCTCGCCCGACTCATCCGGGAAGGGTTACAAGACGGCTCTCGTGGTGAAGCATGGCAGGGGACACCGCCGACCGCTCCTCCGGAGATT
>CAYJUP010000090.1:0-3410 GCA_964373365.1 uncultured Nitrospiraceae bacterium | reverse complement strand
ACGGAGGGTCAAAGGAGGCCTTTCCGCGCTGAGCCTGAAAACCAGAGGCGTACACCGGAGCGGCACGCATCGGGTGTTCTCCTCGTCAGGTCCGTCACGCTCTTTCATGCAGGAGGGCTCTCGTGGTGAAGCATGGCAGGGGACACCGCCGACCGCTCCTCCGGAGATTCAGGAAACATGGCACTGATGCCCGAATCGCGATCTGAACGTCGGGACCGGATTCTTGCCCGGACGGGATGCGCCGTAGCATTGCTGATCCTGCCTGTGTTGGTCGCTTGCCCGATGCTCCGTGCCACTCGCGGCGGCGAAGCCAATCCGGTGACGATCAACCATTCGCAAGGATTCGCCTTTGATGGTTGGATCAAGGCGGTCGCTTTCTCCAACGGCGGGCGCGCCCTGATCGTGGGAGGCTGCCATCCGGCCGATTCCGGTGCGTGTAGTGGTGGCCTCGTACAGATCTGGAGCCTGGAGTCAGCCACGCTGACCACAGGCGCGGCATTGCCGCAGCCGGTGACGGCGTTAGCGGTGTCGCGGGATGGGACCAAGTGGGTCGCCGGGGACTCGACGGGGCGCCTGATTCAGTCCGGAGCTGTATCGACCTCGGCCTCGAAGCCCAGCTACCAACATCATGAGATTACCGCCTTGGCCTTTTCGTCCGATGGGAAATGGGTGGCATCTGGAAGCCGAGATCCTTCGTTTCCGCTTGCGTTTTTGGAAACCGCCAGCGGCGGGGTAATCAAGGTGAAGAAGCAATTTGAGCCGGTAACCGCAGTCGCTTTCTCGCCCGACAGCCGGGAACTTGCTGTGGGGACGGTGGCTGGAGGGTTGGAGGTCTGGAACTTCACAGGGAACTCAACTGCCGTAGTGGTGGCCCCGACTCGGAATAAGGGAAATTCGGTCAGCGGTGTGACGTTCTCGTCGAATGGCCGATTCTTGGCGTACGGCCGACAGGATGGCCGGGTGGTGGTTCTTGATCGGGAATCCGGTCACGTGCTGGCCCGATACAAGAGGGCGTCGTCGGTCAACAGCTTGGCGTTCTCCCCCAATGATCGGTTCCTTGCTGTTGGACACGATAACGGGAGGGTCACGCTGGTTAACCCGTTCATGGCGCGCGAGTTCTGGTCGAAGCGCCATATCTTGCCGATCTCCGGCGTGGCCTATGCGCCTGACGGGACCAGCTTGGCCGTGGCGGCTTGGCGTCACGTCTACCTGTATCGAGTCGTAGAGGGCACGGAAGAGGCTGCTCAGCAGGCCGCGAGTCGCCTGAAGCAAGAGAGGGTTCCTGCAGACAGCCGTGTTGGGCCGGACGCTCCTTGAGGGTCGTCCAGCCGTGCCCGGTCGTCCGCACACCTCTCAACGGATGCAGAGACAGCCCCTTTCCTCGTCATTATCTGCCTGCCAGGCGCTGGGCTGAAGCCCCTCCCCTGCCTCCCTCCCCGCTTCGTGACCGCTGGTCCGGACTCACCGGTCGGATCCTGCCTGTCAATGGCCCTACCCACCCACCGCAGGCCCACGTCAAAATCGTCATTCCCGCGAAAGCGGGAATCCAGTGATTGAGGATGTCTAAACAGCCAGCGGTCTATATCCTTGCCAGCAAGCGAAACGGCACCCTTTACATCGGAGTGACGAGCGACCTCCACAAGCGTGCTTGGGAACACAAGAACGATTTGGTCGAGGGCTTCACGAAGAGATACCGCGTTCATCGCCTGGTTTATTATGAGTTGCATGAGGAGATGGCGTCAGCAATAAATAGGGAAAAACAAGTGAAAAAATGGAACAGGGCCTGGAAGCTGGAACTGATCGAGAAGCGGAATCCGGATTGGAGAGATTTGTGGGAGGAGATTCTTTGAGGCGGGTGCTCCCGAGGGGTTCAAAGCGGGAGCCTGGATTCCCGCTTTCGCGGGAATGACGGAATGAATGACGGAATGACGGAAAACCGAATTTGATATCATGGGACAATATCATTTGTATTCCAATAGTTAGCACTGACTTTAACATGGCCTTGCCACCCACCGAGAGGACACGGATGGGGCTACGTCGGTCAGCGATCCAACACGGGCTCCAAGCGCCGGTTGGCATTGGGCCCCGGTTGCCGGGGTGTGGCACAGGCCAACGGAGGTGACGGTTGGACTGGCGGATGAGGCGCTGGCTCGGGGCGGTGGTTGCTGTCGTCACGATTGGGGCCTGCGGTATCGCGCAGGCGTCGGTCAACTTGCCCCTTCATCACTGGGCCTACGAGGCCATCGAGCGCCTGGTCGCGATGGGTGTCGTTGAGCGAGCGATGGTGGTGCCGAAGCCGTACGGTTGGAAAGAAGCAGCCAAATATGTGGCACGCACCATTCAACAGATTCGGAACGATGAAATCGAACTCGACGGCCGGGAGGCGATCGCTGAGCCTCTGCTCGACCGGTTGATGAAGGAGTTAGGCCCCGAGTTGGCGGCACTGGGCGCGGTGGCTCCTCCTCGGGAAGCGAAGGCCGCTGCGTCAGCGGTCCTATTCCTCGCATCCGATCGATCGTCAAAGACCACTGGAGCCGTGATCCCAGTCGATGGTGGTGTGCGGGAAGCGTTTCCCAGATGAGAGACAGTCGGAGGATGGGTATAGAAATTGTGAATATTTGGATGCTGCTGGTTGATTCCCCAGCGGTCCGAAGGTCATTGCCTAATGCGAAGCCACGGCGAAGGCTCTGGACCGTCCAATTGCAAAAGCGCTGTGCCGACCCGGCCACCTCAGAGTCTACGCACCTCGCTCTTCTAACCCTTCGCACAAAACATTCAGGACAAACCAAATCAACCAGGCAAACCGTTTTTCGCAGTTCACCCTTAACCGGGGAGGAGGATCCCGACGACTGGGTCTATTGCGTGCGGCGTCGGTCGCGTGCCGCGTTCATTGCGTCTGTTGCGTGCCGCGTCGTTGCGTCGGAAGGGGCGAGAGGTGGTATGAGTTCTTTGGCCGCTGACATACAAGAGGCTCGGGCCAGACATCTTTCAGTCAGTGAGGAAGCCCTGACGGTTGATCTGGTGGACGGTCGGACCATCATCGTGCCATTGGTGTGGTACCCTCGCCTGTGGCATGGCACGGCTGAGGAGCGCAGCCATTTTGAGATCTTTGGAGACGGGGCGTATATCCACTGGCCGGATCTGGACGAGGATCTGACTGTGGCCGGCCTTTTGGCCGGTCGCCGCTCAGGCGAGAGCCCGCAGTCCTTAAAGAGATGGCTCGAGGTCCGAAAGGGATCGGGGAACTAGGTTGGGACGCCTTAAATCCTACGCCTTCGATGGGTGTGGCAGGACCGGGTCGAGCGCCTCGTGTTCCGCGATCTCGCGGTCTATGTGCTCGCGATGATCATAGTCGTACGACAGGGCGTCATGACTGCCGGCCAGGGTGAGATGGGGGTAATGAGTGAGAA
>CAYJUP010000089.1:0-8239 GCA_964373365.1 uncultured Nitrospiraceae bacterium | reverse complement strand
GAGTCGATGGATCAATCGTTGCATGGGGGCACTCGTCAATCAGCCGACGAATCACTGGTGCCTTCTTTCGGTCTCCGGGCCGTTTTGTTAAGATGAGCGGCGTGTTGGTGCGTGTGCGGGCGATGAAGTAGGGACGTCATGACCCAGCTTTATTTCGACTGTTTCTCCGGTGTCAGTGGGGACATGATCCTGGGCGCGCTGGTGGATGCCGGCTTGCCGTTCAAGGATCTGGTCCGTGGGCTCAGGGCGCTGCCAGCAGATGGCTATGTGTTGAAATCCAAGAAGGTGATACGGGGCGGTCTCCACGCCACGAAGGTGGACGTGGTGGTGCGTGATGGATTCCGCTCGCCGGTCCCCCTGAGTCGCATCCGACGGATCATCGCATCGAGCCGGTTGCCGGCACCGGTGAAAGACCTGAGCCGTGAGGTGTTTGAACGACTGGCGCGGGCGGAAGGCGTGGCCCATCGGGTGAGTCCGTCTGAGGTGCAATTCCACGAGGTCGGCGTCGTAGACTCGCTTGTGGACGTGACAGGCAGTGTGCTGGGATGCCATCTCCTCGGCGTGGATCGGGCCAGCGCCTCCTCGGTGAACCTCGGCTCGGGGGTGATGGACTCCGCGCATGGCCGGCTGCCAGTCCCCGGGCCCGCGGTCGCGCTGCTGACTCGAGGCGTGCCGGTGTACAGCGCCGGCCCCGTGCGCGAGCTGACCACCCCCACCGGTCTCGCGCTCCTGTCCACACTCGTTCAGGAATATGGTCCGCTTCCCCTGCTGCGCCCCACCGCCATTGGGTACGGCGCCGGCAGTGCGGACCCGGACGGATGGCCCAACGTGCTGCGGATCTTCCTGGGCGAGTCGATCCCGGCATCCTTGGGCGACACGGAGACGGTGGTCCAGATTGAGACGAACCTGGATGACCTGCACCCGCAGGCCTATGAGACCGTCATGGACCGCGTATTTGCGGCCGGCGCGTTGGACGTCACACTCACGCCGGTGATCATGAAACACGGTCGTCCCGGCATCGTCCTCGCGGCGCTGGCGTCGCGCGAGAAGGCCGAGGCGGTGGCCGGCGTCATGTTCCGGGAGACCACCACGTTGGGTGTCCGCCTGCAGGAGATGGGCCGACGAGTCCTCCGCCGTCGTATCGAATCCGTGCGCACGCGGGGCGGGATGGTGCGGGTGAAAGTCGCCGAGATCGGCGAGGGCGGGACGAAGGCGGCCCCTGAGTATCAGGACTGCAAGCGCATTGCGGAGCAGACCGGTCGGCCGGTGCGCGAGGTCATGGAAGAAGCTGTGCTTGCTTACAGAAAGCAAGCACAAGGCAAAGGGAAAAAGTAAAAAGGAGAAGGTACTCCGTGACGATCGTGTTCGATCTCGCATTGTTTTTCGCCTCCGTGGTCATGACGCTGGGAGGATGTGCGCTCTTCACGAACGGCATCGAATGGCTGGGGAAGCGCTTGAAGGTGCCTGAAGGAGCGGTCGGCAGCATCTTCGCGGCGGTGGGGACCACGCTGCCGGAAACCTCCATTCCGATTATCGCGATCTTCTTCGGCACCGGACCGGAGCGGGTGGAGGTGGGGCTCGGAGCGATTCTGGGGGCCCCGTTCATGCTCAGCACGCTGGTGTTGCCGATCTTGGCCGGCCTGCTGATGCTGTACGCCCGGATGGGAAAGCGCGCCGCTGCCTTCAGGGTGGATTATCGAGAGGTGCGGATTGATCTGTTGTTTTTTCTGGTCGCCTATGGCTTGGCGGTGGGATGCGCGTTCATTTCGTCCCGTGCGATGCACTACGTCGCCGCGGGGCTGTTGGTCGTCCTGTATTTCGCCTACATGTATCTCAAATTTTCAGCGCAGCAGATCGGGGAGACCGACCTCGAACCATTGATCTTTGCCCGTCGATCTGCCAAGCCCTCCTATGGGATGATCGGTCTGCAAGGGACGATCGGCCTGGTTGGGTTGGTGAGCGGCGCCCATCTGTTCGTGACCGTCGCGAAGGCGATCTCGGCCGAACTGGAAGTCTCGCCGCTGCTGCTGGCCCTCTTGATCGCTCCGCTGGCGACCGAGTTGCCGGAGATGTCCAACAGTTTCCTGTGGCTCTATCAGCGGAAGGACACCCTGGCGGTCGGCAACGTCACAGGAGCCATGGTGTTTCAGGGGACGTTTCCGGTCTCCGTGGGTCTCATCGGAACGGGGTGGAATCTGGCGCCGTCCGCATTGGCGACCATGGGGCTCTCGCTGGTGGCGGTTGGGTTCAGTCTCGGGCAACTCCTGTGGGGCGGGCATTGGCGTCCCTGGCTCCTTAGCGGAGTTGCCTTGTTGTACGTCGGGTACACGCTGTACCTGTTATGGTAGATAAGCGGTCAGGGATCAGCCGTCAGCGTTCAGCGATGGTGAAGGGCGGCTTGGTCCGTTGAGTCTGTTAGCGGAGATAACCGACCGAACGGACGAAACCAACCTCACGGCATTCCAGACGGTTGCATGCGACGATTAGCCCAATACTGGTCGAATCACCCTGGGGACCTCTTCAGCGGCGGCGGAGACGCGCACACCAGGGAAGTGCGGTTTGTGCTCTGGAACGTGCTGGCGTTGAACCTTCTAGTGGCCTTCGCCAAGCTGCTCTACGGCGTGATGACCGGATCGCTCGGAATGCAGGCCGACGGGTTCCATTCGCTCTTCGACGGCGTGTCCAATGTGGTGGGGCTACTCGGGCTCTGGCTGGCGTCCGCGCCGCCCGACGAGGATCACCCGTATGGCCACAAGAAGTACGAGACCCTGGCCGCGGCCGCGATCGGGGCGATGCTGGTCGCCACCTGCGTGTACCTGCTCTGGAACAGCTACACGCACTGGCGGGGCGCGGTCCGGCCGCAGGTGACCGCGGTCAGTTTCGGCGTGATGTTGGTGACGATAGCGATCAACTACAGCGTCATGACGTGGGAGCGGCGCAAGGGGCGGGAGCTGCGCAGCGAAATCCTGGTGGCCGATTCCAGGCACACCGGGAGCGATATTCTGACTTCCTTCTCTGTACTGGCCGGACTGGCGGCGGTCCGTCTCGGTTACCCGATCATGGATCCGATCGTGGCGGTGGGCATCGCCGGGATCATCGCCAGGACCGCTGCAGCGGTGCTGTGGGAGAGTTCGCAGTCACTGACCGATGTGGCCCGTCTCGACCCGGAGCAGGTGCGCAAGGTGGTGCTGCAGAACAAGGGAATCCTGGACTGCCACGGAATCAGGACGCGCGGGCTTCCGAACCATATCTTCGTGGACCTGTCCGTGGATGTGAACGGCGGGATGTCGGTCGCGGACGCCCACGCACTGTCTCACCGGGTGGAGCACTCAATCAAGCGCAGCTTTGACGGCGTGGCGGAAGTGATTGTGCACATCGAGCCGGAGGGGCATGCCTAAGCAACCACGCCGAGCTGATCGCCGACCAATTCTGGGGCTCACCATGGGCGATCCGGCTGGGATCGGGCCGGAGGTGCTCGCCAAGGCGCTGGCCGGTCGGGAGATCGGTCGCGTGTGCCGCCCACTCGTCATCGGCTCGCTGCCGGTGATGGAACAGGCGGTTCGATTCCTCCATCTTCCGTTGCGGGTCGTCCCGGTGGCAGGGCATGATCGGCCGCTCAGCCGTGGCGGCGAGATCCCGGTCTTGGATCCCCTGGAGCACCCGCTTGGCCGGTTCCGAATGGGGATGGTGGCGGAGAAGACCGGCGCCGCATCGGTGACCTTCATCACCAAAGCGGTCCGGCTGGCCGAGCTGGGCTGCATCGACGGGATCGTCACGGGGCCTATTAATAAAGAGGCGATCAACTTGGCCGGCTGCAAATACCCCGGCCATACCGAGCTGCTGGCGGACCTGACCCACAGCAAGGAAGTCGGCATGATGATCCTGGGTGGACCGCTGAAAATCATGTTCGTCACCACGCATGTGGCGGTCCGGGATCTGTCGATGGCGCTGACGCGGGAGCGCGTGGGGCGGACAATCCGTTTGGCGCACCGGGCTCTGCGTGAGTACTTCGGCATCGCCAGGCCGAAGATCGGCGTGGCGGCGCTGAACCCTCACGCAGGGGAAGCCGGGTTGTTCGGCGATGAGGAACGGCGGAACATTCTGCCCGCGGCGCGACAAGCCCGCGCCGCCGGCATTCACGCCAGCGATCCGCTGCCTGCAGATACCCTCTTCGGAAAAGCGGTGCGCGGTGACTACGACGGCGTCGTGGCCATGTACCACGACCAAGGCCTGATCCCGCTCAAGCTGGTGGCGTTCGGGAAGTGTGTTAACCTGACGGTGGGGCTCCCGATCATCCGCACCTCAGTCGATCACGGCACCGCCTACGATATCGCCGGCAAGGGCCTAGCCGATCCTGGCAGTCTGGTCGAGGCGGCCAAGCTGGCGGCGCGGCTAGCGGCGGCGAAGCGGTAGTAGGAGGAAAGGGTACAGGAGAGGGTGAGACATGTCCGAGCGCGTGCAGGCTCTCGAGATGATCCAAGAGCAGATCAAAGAACTGGACGCGATTTTGAAACGGGCGGGAAGTGATCTGAATACGGTTGGCGGGAGCGAGCGTGTGGCAAAGTGGAAGGTGCGCACGATCCCGTTGATCGCGGCGCATCTGGGGCAGCAAGACGCGCAGCGTTTTTCGGACACACGCCCGGGGCCTTCCTTTACGAATGACCTGCTGGAAGAACTGAGCGATGAGGTCGAGACATACCGGAGCTTCTTGGTGTCGTTGGCCGAAAAGGTCAAAAAGGCGGGCGACACCATCGATGGCTCCGCCTGAACCGTCATATCAACGATGACCCCCTCTGCACCGCGCCCGCGAAAACGCCTCGGTCAGCATTTCCTCATCGATCCGAACATCGTCCGAAAAATCGTGACCCTGGCAGAGCTCCGGCCGAATGAGACCGTGCTGGAGATTGGGCCGGGACGCGGGATCCTGACCCGTGCCCTGTGCGCCGCGGCAAAAACGGTGATCGCGATCGAGATGGATCAGAGGCTTGGCGACTACTTGACCGAGACGCTCGCAGATTGTCGCAACCTCGATCTCCGGATTGGCGATGCGCTGGAGTTCCCGTACGAGAGGCTTCCCGAAGGGGCGGTCGTGGTGGCCAACCTCCCGTACTACATATCCACGCCGCTGCTGTTCAAGCTCCTCGAAGCGCGGGCGCGGATTGATCGCCTGGTGTTGATGCTCCAAACCGAGGTGGCTCGGCGGTTGGTGGCTCAACCGGGCGCGAACGATTATGGCATTCTGTCGGTCCTCGTCCAGTATTCGGCTGTGCCGTCCCTGGTGTTCCAGGTTTCGGCGAGCTGTTTCCGTCCGAGACCCGAGGTAGGGTCGGCCGTGGTGCGTCTGGTGATGCAGAAGCAACGCTTCGTGCGTGTAGAGGACGAGGCTCTGTTTGTCCGAACCGTGCGGGCCGCCTTCGCCCACCGCCGCAAGACGCTGATGAACTCCTTGCGCGACGAAGGCATGCGGCCGGAGACGATTGCCCACGCGCTGGAGCGTGTCGCCATCGCTCCCTCTCGGCGTGCGGAGACTCTTGCGCTCGGGGAATTTGCGGCTCTCTCGGATGCCTTGGGGAAAGCCGGCGCTGATTCTTAAACATTTCAGGTACTTGAGCCAGCTTGTTGTTTGAAATGAATTTGCCGCTGTGCTACCATCGCGCGCATGGGTGTATCCACCACGGCGAAGCGCGGTGACGCCCGCAGTGCCTCCCGTCAGCCGGCCCATCTGAAGCATGAGGTGACCGGTGTTCTACTGATCACGCTCAGCCTCTTGATGCTTCTGAGTCTGGTTTCCTTCGCTCCCACCGACGTCCCGCTGTTCGGTTCCGGCCAATCTCAGGCAGCCCCTCCCGTTCCGACCCACAACATGATCGGCGCCGTGGGCGCCACTATGGCGGTCGCCCTGTTCTGGTTGGTGGGCGGGGGAGCCTATCTGCTGCCGTTTCTGCTGGGGATGCTGGGAGCGCGGTGCTTTGTGGAGGGCGCCCTGACGGTCACGCTCCGAAGCGCCGCCGGCTCACTGGCGTCGCTGCTGTTCCTGAGCGGCTTGTTGCATCTCGAAGTGACCGCCGTGCCGACGCTCTCAAGCGGGCTGGTGTACCGCGGGATGGCCGGCGGCATGAGCGGACAGGTCATCGCTGACGGCTTGCGAGGCTACTTTGCCAGCACCGGCGCCCATATCATCGTGCTGGCCGGCCTCCTGGTTTCGCTCCTGCTGGCCACGCCGATGTCGCTCACCGAACTCTGGCGGCGTGTGCCCCGTTGGTGGGAGTCACTCACCGAGGCGGTCGTAGCCATTCTGCCGGCGCCGTCGGAGCGGGTCGAACAGGTGAGGAAAGGGAAGCCTAAACCGGTCAAAATCAATCGCCCCGCGCCGGCGGCCACACTGTCTGAGAGTAGCGGGAGTGTGCTGACTGTCGAGGCGCCGGCTGCACCTGCTCCCACAGAAATGCCGATCAAGGCCGCCGACGAGCCGGCTGCGCCGGAAGAGGAAGAGCCGGAGGTCGTCATGACCAGGACGGTCTCGACCGGCTATGTGCTTCCGGACCCGCGGGAACTGCTGAGTGACCCCTCCGGTCCGCTGGAGCGCATGACCGATGAGGCGCTCAAAGCGCAGTCCGATGTGTTGACGCGCGCGCTTCTGAATTTTGAGATCGAGGGCAAAGTAACCGAGGTGCATCCGGGGCCGATCGTCACGATGTACGAGTTCGAACCGGCCCCGGGCGTGAAGGTGGCCCGCATCGTCAATTTAGACAATGATCTCGCGCTGGCGCTCAAGGCCACGAGTCTGCGCATTGTGGCGCCGTTGCCCGGCAAGTCGGTGGTCGGCATTGAAGTTCCCAATCCGTACCGCGAGACCGTTTCGCTGAAAGAGGTGCTCACCAGCGAGGCGTTCACCCGGTCCCGTTCCAAGCTGACCCTCGCGCTCGGGAAGGATATTTTCGGCGTGCCGGTGACCGCGGATCTGAGGGCGATGCCCCATCTGCTGCTGGCTGGCGCTACCGGCGCCGGCAAGAGCGTCAGCCTCAATACCATGGTGATGAGCATTCTGTTCTCGGCCAGACCGGATGAGGTCAAGCTGCTTCTCATTGATCCCAAGATGTTGGAGCTGCAGGTGTATGACGGGGTGCCGCATCTGCTTCGGCCGGTGATCACCGATCCCAAGTCGGCGGCCCGCGGCCTAGGATGGGTGGTGCAGGAAATGGACCGGCGGTACAAGGTGCTGGCGGAGGCCGGAGTGCGCAATATAGACGCGTACAATCGGTGGGTGGCCGAGGCCCACGGCGTGGTCAAAAAGTCGTCGGCGAAACGTGCGTGGGAGCAGGCGGAGTTGCCGATGGAGTTCTTGTCCGAGGAAGAGCGACTCTCGGCCGTCGAGCGCGCGAGGCCTGACGCTGAGCCAACGATGGCACCGACAGCCTCACCGGCGGCTCCGGCCGCCTCCGCCAAGACGCCGCCTGCGCCGCTACCCTATATCGTGGTGATGATCGACGAGCTGGCCGACCTGATGATGGTGGCACCCAAGGAGGTGGAGGACAAAATCGCGCGATTGTCCCAGATGGCCAGGGCGTCCGGCATCCATTTAGTGCTCGCCACGCAGCGGCCGTCTGTCGATGTGCTCACCGGTCTGATCAAGGCGAATTTCCCGGCGCGGATCGCGTTTCAGGTTTCCTCCAAAACGGATTCCCGAACAATCCTGGATGCCAATGGGGCAGAGGCGTTGTTGGGGAAAGGGGATATGCTGTATCTCGCCTCAGGGACCGGACGGATCGTCCGCCTGCATGGATCGTTCGTGTCTGACGACGACATGCGCCAGGTGGTGGAGTTCGTGAAGAAACAGGCGGCGCCCTCGTACAGCGAAGAGTTGCAGTCGCTGCGGCAGGAAGAGGCGACGGAGGAGCAGGAGCTGGACGAAGTGTATGAGCAGGCCAAGGATCTGGTCATCTCGTCCGGCCAGGCCTCCGCATCGCTCATCCAGCGCCGTCTGCGTGTGGGGTATCCCAGGGCGGCGAGGATGATCGAGCGTATGGAAGAGGAAGGCATCGTCGGGGCGCCTGCTCGAGATGGGCGGCGCGAGGTGATCATGCGCCGCGGACCGGTGGGCGAGGAAGATGTGTGAGACGGACTTGGTGGCCCGCTGTGCTCGCAGAACGCGCACGATAAGGCGGTGCCGGGGGCCCGTTGCTCGGGGTGCCTGTTGCTCCTCCGATTGCAACGGGCCAAGAGCAACGGGTGATGACGC
>CAYJUP010000088.1:0-8241 GCA_964373365.1 uncultured Nitrospiraceae bacterium | reverse complement strand
CCCCTCCAGTTCTTCTCGGTAGGCGTCCCACACGTCCGCCATCGTGTGGATGGTCGAGGTCGCGGGCCCGTTTTGCATGCGGGGGATACTAGGGCAGGGGCCAGTCTTTGTCAACCTGCATCGCGGACCGTGCGGGGAGGCGCTCGGCGCGGTACGGTATTGGCGGGA
Organism: uncultured Nitrospiraceae bacterium; assembly: GCA_964373365.1. Classification (GTDB taxonomy): domain Bacteria; phylum Nitrospirota; class Nitrospiria; order Nitrospirales; family Nitrospiraceae; genus CAYJUP01. The sequence continues at coordinate 8,073 of CAYJUP010000088.1, read as the reverse complement.
ATCTCAGGGAAAAGTGACGCCGGCCTGGAGATAAGGCGTCTTGGTTAAACCAATGCGAGGCGCGCCGCCGGGTGACGCTGGAAAGCAGGCAGCCGGGGTGCGATAGCGCGGGCCCGGCAAAATACATGTATTTCCGGAAGAAAAATACATGTATTTCTGGAAAAAAAGCTGAGGATTTTACTTGACCGCTCGCGCCGAAGCGAGTATAAGACGCGCGCTCTCACCGCCGGACGCAGTGACATCGGTTCGCAGTGCACCCCCTCATGCAGGTCGCTGAGGTGGTCTGGTCGTCTCCCCTTGTATCTTTCTGCTGGTCCTTTAACATGGCACCGACAGATAACTCAGGACGTGATAGACCGATACCCCTTCGGTCCTTGTCCCGTCCGCCTGTCCGGCAGGCGGATGTGAGGCCGCCGACAGTCAGAAATAGCTCGTTTTTTCTCTCTTAGGATCCCATTGGGCCGCGGGTTCCCCTCTTGTCCGTCCCTTTCGGTCCGCTGGACGGCCGAACGAGCCCCCTGCCTGCTGGGTTGGTGAGCTGGCTTCCCGCACAAGGCGGACACGGACCCTGCCTGCCCTCTGTTCCTCCCGCTTCCTTCGCCTGATCGCTGGACCGTTATCCAGAAGGTCCCACTGACAGGGTGCCCCGCTGGGCCCACCGTGCTGTCTGTGGGGGAGTCGGCGCAAAGACATCGATGCCCGCCCAGACTTCCGCGGGTGTTCGACCGTAGAGGTGCTGGTGCGGACGACCGTGGTTGTACCAGTATCGGACCTGTCGCAGGGCTCGGTCGAGGGCCTCACCATCAGCAAGCGGCTCTGAGGGGAGCAGGCCTTTCACCGTCCCAATGAAGCGCTCGACTCGGCCATTCTGCCAGGGACAGCCTGGGTCGGTCCGTTGCGGGCGGATTCCCAGGAGTCGCAGCGCCACTCGGAAGCGCCGCGAGGCGAAGACGGCTTCGTTATCGGTCCGCAACCTTCGCGGCGTGTTGTACCGCCGACACGTCTCGATCACGTGCCGCAGCAGCGTGAGAGCGGACTTGTCGGGAAGCCGCTGCAGACGCAAGCAGGCGCGGCTGGCATGATCCAGGATCGCCAGCACCAGATGCTGTCGCCCTTGTGTATCGCTCTTCACCATCAGGTCACAGCCCCAGATCAGATTGCGCGGGACCGGCCGAGGCACCGCGTGTTTGAGCTTCCGACGAGCTTCCAGAATCAGACGCTGGTGCTGGCGGAGAGTGTCCGCGACGTATGACTTGCCGACAGTCATCTGCCGAGAGCTGGCCCAGCGCCGATTGAACAGATGGGCGACCAGGCGACAGCCAGCCTCGGGCATGACGGCTTTGAGACGGATCACCTCCCGCCGCACCCACGCGGGCTTGGGCTGGGCGAAGACCGGGCGGGGGTGTGCCGTCGGACCTCTGTCGGCTCGCCCGGCTCGCCATGGCTGTGCTGGCTGGTTCAGCCACAGGAGAAGCCTCTGCAAGAACTGAATGCACACCAACAGCAGTTGTTGCAACCGGGCCTTCATGCGATGTCCTCCGGTATCAATAGTGTTCAGGAGCGTCAGGGGGGACGCGATCATGCGGTTCTAACCGGTCGCCCCCGGACACTTAATCAATCGCGGGACAGCATGAGATCCTCATCTCTCCCTGCCTGGTTGCCACCCGCTGGCGAGGAGACGACCTTCACCTATGCCACCGACGGGCTCTAGGCAACCCTGACTGACCCCCGCAATAACGTCCACCAATTACACGTACGACCCGCTGGGGTGTCTGATGCAGGACCGGGACGCGGGCGGGGGGCAAGGCGCTCAGTGGGGGCGCGCGCGGCTTGACAGAACAGCGCTGCGTCCAGTATGGTGACGAGTTAACTCATGGTGATTGTTGGCATTTCGGCCCAGCGCTCTCACGCACAGCACAGTCCACGAGAGTTGAGATGAACATCGCGGGACTTCCTCCGAAACAAGGGCTCTACGATCCGCGGTTCGAGAAAGACGGCTGCGGGATCGGGTTCGTGGTCAACATCAAAGGCCACAAGTCCCACAGCATCATTCAGAAGGGACTCCAAGTTCTCGATAATCTTTACCATCGCGGTGCTCAGGGCTGCGATCCCTGTACCGGCGACGGGGCCGGGATTCTGCTCCAGGTCCCGCACGAGTTCCTCAGGCGCGCCGCGGCCGATGTGCACATGAAACTGCCGAATGCCGGCGAGTACGGCGTCGGCATGATCTTTCTGCCGCCCGCCGCCGCCTCGCGCAAGCAGTGCGAGATGCTCTTTGAGAAGGTGATCGCGGAGGAGGGCGCGCGGCTCATTGGCTGGCGAGACGTGCCGGTCAAGAGTGACGCGATCGGAGCGCAGGCGCGCCGCACGGAACCGTCCATCCGCCAGGTCTTCATCGCCCGCGACATCCTGAACGAGGCGCAGTTCGAGCGCAAGCTGTACGTCATCCGCAAGCGCGTCGAACAGGCCATCCGTGAGTCCGCCATTGAAGGGCGGGAACATTTCTACATTCCGAGCCTGTCCGGCAACACGATCGTCTACAAGGGATTGCTGCTCCCCCACCAGATGCCGCAGTACTACCAGGATCTGACCGACTCCAGCGTGACCAGCTCGTTGATCATTATCCATTCCCGTTTCAGCACGAACACGTTTCCGACCTGGCCGCTGGCGCACCCCTACCGCTACATCTGTCACAACGGCGAGATCAACACGCTGAAGGGCAACGTGAACTGGATGCGGGCGCGCCAGGGCCGCCTCCAGTCGGAGTTGTTCGGGGAGGACATCCCCAAGCTCTTTCCGATCGTGTACGAGCACCAGAGCGACTCGGCGTGCCTCGACAACGCGCTCGAGTTTCTGATGATGGGCGGCCGCTCGCTGCCGCACGCGATGATGATGCTGATCCCCGAACCGTGGGTCAGCAATCCTCAGATGGACCTCGACCGACGGGGCTTCTACGAGTACCACGCCGCCATGATGGAGCCCTGGGACGGACCGGCGGCGGTGTGCTTCACCGACGGTAAAGTGATCGGCGCCACGCTGGACCGCAACGGGCTTCGTCCCTGTCGGTACCAAGTGACCACAGACGACCTCGTGGTGCTTGCCTCCGAGGCCGGTGTGCTTCCCGCCGAGGCCAAGGATATCCGCCAGAAAGGCCGCCTCCAGCCGGGCCGCATGTTCCTGGTGGACACCGTGCAGGGACGCATCATCGACGACGAGGAGATCAAGGCGGACATCGTGGGCCGGAAACCCTACCGATCCTGGGTGACGCAGTACCGCATCTCGCTCGACGAGCTGCCCGAGCCCCAGAACGTCCCGCAGCCGGACCATCAGACCCTGCGCCAGCGCCAGCAGGCGTTCGCGTATACGGTGGAAGAGCTGAAGATGGTCATCACGCCGATGGTGGTGACCGGCGAGGAGCCGGTCTCCTCCATGGGAACCGATACGCCGCTGGCGGTGCTGTCCGATCGGCCTCAGCTTCTGTTCAAGTACTTCAAGCAACTGTTCGCGCAGGTGACGAACCCGCCGATTGATCCGATCCGGGAGCAGTTGGTGATGTCGCTGGTCACGAACATCGGCCCCAAGCCGAATGTGATGGCCGAAACCCCCGAGGCCTGCCGCCGAATCAAGGTCCAGCAGCCTATTCTGACCAACGCCGATCTGGAGAAGATCCGCGAGATCGCCGACCCGCACTTTAAGAGTAAGACCCTGCGCATGCTCTTCCGCGTGGCCGAGGGACCCGACGGATTGGGAGCGGCGGTGGACAGCGTGTGCCAACAGGCGTCGGACGCCATTAAGGAAGGGTACAAGTTCTTGATCCTGAGCGATCGGGGCGTGAACGAAGAGTGGGCGCCGATTCCAAGCCTGCTCGGCATCTCGGCGGTCCACCATCATCTCGTGCGTGAGTGCACCCGGACCGAGGTCGGGCTGATCCTGGAGACCGGTGAACCGCGCGACGTGCATCACTTCGCCTGCCTGATCGGCTACGGCGCCGGGACGATCAATCCGTACCTGGTGTTCGAGACGCTTGTGGATATGGAGCGGGATGGCTATTTGCCGGAGGGCCTCGATGCGGCCACCGCCGAAACCAAGTTCATCAAGGCCATCAACAAGGGCTTGCTCAAGATCTTCTCGAAGATGGGGATCTCCACAGTCCAGTCGTACTGCGGCGCGCAGATCTTCGAAGCCATCGGCCTGAACCGTCAGATGGTGGACCGTTACTTAACCGGGACTGCTTCTCGCATCGACGGCATCGGCATCCGCGAGATCGGCGAGGAGACGCTGCGCCGGCACGCCCTGGCCTATGACCCGGCGCCGATCCGCCAGCTCGACTTTGGCGGCGAGGTCCACTACCGCGTCCAGGGGGAACACCACAACTGGAACCCGGAGACGATCTACAAGCTCCAGCACGCCACGAGCGCAAACGACCCCAAGACGTTCAAGGATTTCTCGACGCTCGTGAACGATGAGAGCAAGCGCCGGTCGAACATTCGGGGACTCCTGGAACTCAAGACCTTGCCAAAGCCCATCCCGCTGGATGAAGTCGAGCCGGCGAAGGAGATCGTCAAGCGCTTCACAACCGGCGCCATGTCCTTCGGCGCGATCAGTAAAGAAGCCCACGAGACCCTGGCCATCGCCATGAACCGCATCGGCGGCAAGAGCAACACCGGCGAGGGCGGCGAGGATCCGGCGCGCTACGTGCTCGACGCCAACGGCGATTCGCGCAACAGCGCCATCAAGCTAGTCGCTTCCGGCCGCTTCGGCGTGACAAGCTACTATCTGGTCCATGCCAAGGAATTGCAGATCAAGATGGCGCAGGGCGCCAAGCCCGGCGAAGGCGGGCAGCTCCCTGGCCACAAGGTGGATGAGACGATCGCCCGGCTGCGCTACGCGACTCCCGGCGTACAGCTCATCTCGCCGCCGCCGCACCACGATATCTATTCCATTGAGGACCTGGCGCAGTTGATCTTTGACCTCAAGAACTCGAACCCGCAGGCGGATATCTCGGTGAAACTGGTCGCGGAAGTGGGGGTCGGGACGGTCGCCGCCGGCGTGTCAAAGGCCAAGGCCGATAAGGTCTTGATCAGCGGAGACAGCGGAGGGACCGGGGCCTCGCCGCTCTCCTCCATTAAATATGGCGGCATCCCTTGGGAACTCGGCTTGGCCGAAACGCAGCAGACCCTCGTCTTGAATAACTTGCGCGGACGCATCAGGGTGGAAACCGACGGACAGATGAAGACCGGCCGGGATGTCGTGATCGCGACGCTGCTGGGCGCCGAGGAGTTCGGCTTCTCGACCGCTCCCCTCATCGTCGAGGGCTGTATCATGATGCGCAAGTGCCACCTGAACACCTGTCCGGTCGGCATCGCCACCCACGATCCGGTGCTCCGGGCGAAGTTCCCTGGCCAGCCGGAACATGTCATGAACTACTTCTTTTTCGTGGCCGAAGAGGTCCGCGAGTTGATGGCGCAGCTCGGGTTCCGGAAGTTCGAAGAGATGATCGGCCGCACGGACAAACTCAGGGCGCAGAAGGCGATCGACCACTGGAAGGGGAAGGGGCTGGACCTGTCGGCGATTTTGTACCGACCCGAGGTTGGTCCGGACATTGCCACGCACTGCGTGGAGAGGCAGAACCATGGGTTAGAGGGAGTCCTCGATTGGAAACTCATCGAGCTGTGCAAGTCGGCCATCGAGCACAAACAACCCGTGAAACTGGATTTACCCATCCGGAACGTGAACCGGACGGTGGGGACGATCCTTTCCAGTGAGATCGCCCGACGGTATCGCCTGGAAGGTCTGCCGCCAGACACCATCCACATCAAGTTCACGGGGTCGGCCGGCCAGTCGTTCGGGGCCTTCCTGGCCAGAGGCGTGACGCTGGAACTCGAAGGCGAGTCCAATGACTATCTGGGCAAGGGTCTGTGCGGCGGGCGGGTCATTGTGTATCCCCCCAAGGGCTCCACCTTCGTGGCGGAGGAGACGATCCTGGTCGGGAACACCTCGCTGTACGGCGCCACGCAGGGCGAGGCCTACTTCTACGGGACGGCCGGCGAGCGGTTCGCCGTCCGCAACAGCGGCGCGCACGCCGTCATCGAGGGGACCGGCGACCACGGCTGTGAGTACATGACCGGCGGCGTGGTGGTGGTGCTCGGCAAGACCGGGCGGAACTTCGCGGCCGGCATGTCCGGCGGCATCGCCTTCGTTCTCAATGAGGACGGTAAGTTCGAGCAGCGCTGCAATATGGGCATGGTGGAGTTGGAGAAGGTCGTCACCGCTGAAGATAAAAAGATCTTGCGCACAATGATCGAGTCGCACCGCGCCTACACCGGCAGCCGCAAGGCGAAGAAGGTTCTGGATGCCTGGGAGGCCATGCTGCCCAAGTTCGTGAAGATCATGCCGGTTGACTATAAGCGGGTCCTGGCTGAGCGGAAGGCGGCGGCCGCGAAGGAGCAGGCGCACAAGGAGAAGGAGATGGTGGCGCATGGCTGACCTGTGGGCCGTGAAACGTGAGGCGTCGCACGACCGCTCGGCTGAGCTCGTCGCAGGCCCAGAGGCTCTCGACGGGTGAGGCGTTAGGGGTAAGAGGATACGGAGCACTGGTAGGGCGGATAGAAAGCGAATAGCCGATGGCCGATCCAAAAGGATTCATGAAATATGCCCGGGAAGGCCCCAGGCGCCGACCGGTCGAGCTCCGGGTTCTCGACTGGAAGGAATTCTATGAGCCCATCTCAGAAGACAAGCTCAAGGAACAGGGCGCGCGCTGCATGGACTGCGGAGTTCCCTTCTGTCAGAGCCACAACGGGTGTCCCGTGGTCAATCTGATCCCCGAGTGGAACGATCTCGTCCACCGCGGCCGATGGAAAGACGCCCTCAAGGCGCTGCACGCGACGAATAATTTTCCAGAATTCACGGGACGCCTCTGCCCGGCGCCCTGCGAGTCGGCCTGCGTCCTCGGCATCAACTCGGATCCGGTCTCGATCCGGGTGATTGAGTGGAACATCATTGATAAGGGGTTTGACGAGGGCTGGGTTGAGCCCATCCTTCCGACGGCCCGCACCGGCAAGACCGTGGCCGTCGTCGGCTCCGGCCCCGCCGGACTCGCCACCGCCCAGCAGCTCGCGCGCGCGGGCCACAGCGTGACCGTGTACGAGAAGGCGGACCGTATCGGCGGTCTTCTGGCTTACGGGATCCCCGACTTCAAGATGGAGAAATGGGTCATTGATCGGCGGCTGGAACAGATGAAGGCCGAGGGCGTGGAATTTCGGACCAATGTGCATGTCGGCGTTGATATTGATGGCGAGACCTTGCGTCGCCAGTACGACGCCATCTGCCTGGCACTGGGCGCCGAACAGGCCCGCGAGTTGCCCGTCCCGGGACGGGAGTTGAAGGGCGTTCACTTGGCGATGGACTATCTGGTCCAGCAAAACAAGCGCAATGCGGGTCACATCATCACCGACGAACCTATCACGGCCAAGGGCAAGCGCGTCGTCATCATCGGCGGCGGCGATACGGGGTCGGACTGTTTGGGCACAACCCACCGTCAGGGCTGCACCGAGGTCCACCAGTTCGAGCTGCTTCCGGAACCCCCGCCCAAGCGGGCCGACTCCACCCCGTGGCCGCTGTGGCCGATGCAACTCCGGACCTCCCACGCGCACGAGGAAGGCTGTGATCGCCAGTGGAGCGTCTCGACCACCAAGTTCACCGGTCGCAACGGCCACGTGACGAAGCTGCACGCACAGCAGGTCACCTTCGAAAATGGCAAGTTCACGCCCGTGCCAGGCACCGAGTTCGAGATGGACGTGGATCTGGTCCTGCTCGCGATGGGCTTCACCGGTCCGGTCAAGAATGATCTGCTGGACAGTCTGGGCGTGAAGTACGACGCTCGTGGAAACGTGGCCGTGGATGAGCACTACATGACCAGCGTGGAAGGCGTCTTTGCCGGCGGCGACGTCAAGCGCGGTGCCTCGCTGATCGTGTGGGCGATTGCCGAGGGCCGCAAGATGGCGACCGGGGCGGACAAGTTTCTCCGGGCCGGCCAGTTGGCCAAGGTCGGGGGCTGACCTCATTCTCCTGCTT
>CAYJUP010000087.1:0-8241 GCA_964373365.1 uncultured Nitrospiraceae bacterium | reverse complement strand
GATGATAACCCAAGACCCCTGGCCGTGACACGGGACCGCAGCGTGAACGTTCTGTAGCCATTATTGGCGGGATAAGTCAGGTCTGGTCTGGCGGCTCGCGCCGTGATGGTTACAGACACCTCACGAATATTGGCCGATGTCGTCGTGGGATTCCCGTTGCTATCTAGGTACGCGAACGCAAAGGCCTGAATGTTTGGGAACGTAATCACGCTGCCGGTTGTCGTCCGAAGAATCCGAAGATTCGCAGCATCAAAGGAGTAGGTAATGTCTTCGTTTATCTGGGTCGTCACGCCATTGCCGTTCAGATCAGCCCGGATGCGAAGTTGCACGGGGTCATAAGTGATGCCGTTCAAACTGATTCCTTGCACAGGGTTATATCCTGCCATTCTGAGTTCCCGGCTTATCATAGCCATAGCCGTTCTGGCTGTTTGTTGCATCTCGACAACTCGGTCCTGAGCCGAAAACACTTGATTCTGCGCGGTCATCATGGTGTACATCGCCCCCATGGCAAACACGCTCATGGCCAAGGCGCTTAGGAGGTCAGCCAGAGAGATTGCGCCACGCTCATCTCGTGGTCGTTCAGGAAACATGATTATTCTCTCATTGGGCAAGAAGCATGCTCAAGGTAACAGAATGGGCATCTGAGTCCCAATAGACGGTCACGGTCATGGTTTGCATCCCTATACCGGGTGTATTCACCTGTGTCACAGTGACCCGTTTAAAGAGGGGATACCCGATAATAGAATTATACGGTTCCGTCACGGTTGTGTTCGCCGTCAGCAGGTAGTTATAGCCAGACCTTCGAGTATCCTCGATTTTGTCCTGAGCTAAAGTGAGCGCGACGGTTCGAGACTTACTGGTTGCATTCCCGGTGATGACGATTGTTGCCAGACCGACCAGACCGAGCATCACGACAGATAGAATACTTAAAGAAATCAAATTGTCCAGCAAAGTGAATCCATTTTCGTTCCGTACGGCACGCATCATCATCCTTTATGCCACCGGAGTCACCCCCTCCCATCTGGCCTCATAAGTCCATGTGGAAAAAACCGACGCGTGAAACAGCCGGGAATGCGATTCTTCGTTCTCTCCTCCTTCGGGTCGACACCCTGGGCTTCGGGACATACTTTCACACCTCTGCATACGAAGCAAGGGTGGTGCCCATCGTCTGAGCCAATGTTAGATTATAAGTTATTGATTTTATTATTGCTTATTATTCAATAATTCCAATGAATAAAGGGGACTGACATCAGGCTCCCCGGACGCTGATCTCGGTGACAAAATTTGTTCCCCTTGGACACTGAATGCAGTCCCGAGTCCTATAGGATAGCAGAATTCCTGGCTAGTGACGGTGAGGCGCCCGGGAAGGTCAGTAAGGGGGTTTAGATTCAAGATAATGCGGCCTTCAGGCGGGGCTGGCGCTGCCGTATTTGAGCCTCACCCGCTTCTCCGTCACCCCCATTTCATAACCGTCTTCCCGCGTCTTTGGCCACGACACGGGGTGCTACGGGGACCCCGACCATGGCCCGACTGTTCTCAGTTGCTCCACACTCGCAGCTCCTTGGGTACTGTCATTGGCAGCCTCACCCGCCAGGACATGCTACAGTCATCCTTGTTCATGGCCTGGAAGGCTGTAGCGAGTCACAGTACATGCGCGGTATCGCCGGGAAGGCGTGGCGGGCCGGGCTCAACGTGATCCGACTCAACCAACGCAACTGCGGTGGAACCGAACACCTCACGCCCACCCTCTACCATAGCGGCCTGAGCGAGGACATCAGAGCGGTCGTGGCCGAGCTGGGGGCTCACGATGGGCTGAACGCCATTTTAATCCGGCGCCACGTGATCCCCACTTTCAGTATTGGGGCAAGACGCTCACGGACAAAGAGGGCCGCTATATGTTAAAAACGATCATGCCTGGGGGCTACCCAGCAGGCCCCGGATGGATCAGGCCCTCGCACGTCCCCTTCAAAATCCATGGAGACGATCGCCAGGAACTCACAACTCAAATGTATTTCGCCGGCGACCCGTATCATCAAAAGGACTATATCCTCAATGACGTTCCTCCCGCTGAGCGAAAGCGAGTGATCGTCGAGCTTGAGGAACCAGGGCGCGAATTTGAGCCCGACTCGCATGTGTGCCGATTTGATCTGATGCTGTAATGCGCCGTCTCCATAAAGATTAGCCGGAGGACCTGCCCAATTGCCCGTCCGAGAGTAGCAGGCCTCGAAGCGGCAATCTCCCCCCACCAGACTACGCCCAGACGCAACGTAACTATAAACAAAACAACACGAACCACGAGGGTAGGTTGACACCAGCGTAGCGGTGAAATGACATCATGAGGGGGTTAACTTTACAGATACCAAGAAAGTGGTAGAGTGACACCATGAAGAAGTTAACCCTGCGTTTAAGCGAGACGCTGCATACCGCACTTAAACAACTCTCCTCACAGGAAAACCGCTCCATGCATGGGGAGATTGTCTATCGCCTGAAACGAGCGGTCGAATCCAGGAGGAATGCCCCACTCAAAAAGGAGTCAGACTATGCTGAATGACACGGAAGTCAAACGAATCGTTGAGGCCATCAGTGAATACAAGGAACTGGTCCAGCAGTCCAGCGACATGCGGGACCAGTTGGAATCGCTTCAAAAGCGCTGGAATGCCCTGAGACAGGAGCGGGACCACCTCCGAGCCAGCCTGGATACGATTCACCAAACCCTGTCGCAGGTGAAAGTCGACTACCAAGCGATGATGAAAAACATGACCGATCTCTCCTCAACGGAAGACACGGTGTTGGACAATGTGAAGTTCCTGCTCGACGAGTTGACGTCGCTGCTCAAGAAGCACGAAATCACGAAATAGCCCCCTCGGAGGTTCAAGAAAGGCCCATGTTGACCAACATATCAATTCCCTTGTTGAAAAAGACGTCTACGCCTTTTACCGAAGAGAGCCGGATACAGGCGGAAGGCCAGAAAGATGGGGAGAAAAATATCCCTCAGATGGGATCGTATGTCTCGGCACAGTTTGAGCAGGCCTTGATCGCTCACGGAGAACAAGGGGTCCAACGGATCTACGAGAAAGCGTCGCTCCGGATTGCAAAGCTCCAGCCTATCTTCCAAGCCTGCCTGAAACGTTTGGAAGAACTTGAATCCCGGCTCAAGCCCATCTCCGAGCTCTACGAGACCAGGAAGAAGGAATTGGGACGGGACGTCTCGATTCTTTTTCCATCCATCCTTCATTTGGCTCTGATTCTGTTCCTGGCAATCGGTGAATTTCCTTTGAACACCGTTGTCTTTCGGTTGTTTGGCGAAGCGGAATACCTGACCTATGTCATGGCTTCCACCCTCGCCATCACGATCCCTCTTCTCGGACTGTTCATTGGCATTCACATGAGGCATTCGCTCCCACCACTCGCCGGGAACATCCTGATCGGGCTTCTCACTCCGATTGCCGTGGGATCGGCCCTGTTTGCGATCAGCGTGCTCAGGAATACCTATATCTTCGCTCAGGTCTCCTCGACTAGTGCAGTGACGGTAAACCAAGACAAACTCGCGTACGCGCTCTTCGCGCTCAACACCCTCGTGTTTTTTGCAGCGCTAGTGAGTTCCTTTTTTGCCCATGACCCTGACGAAAAGCTAGACTCCTCCCATTCCTCCCTCTTCTTTCTGGACCGGAAGAAAAACGCCGTTCGAAAAGAACTGTTCCGGATCGGCACCAAGATGAATGGGGAGATCAAACAGGCTAAAAGCCAGATCGAACAAGTCCGAGCCCTCACCAATGAGCGCATCGCTCTGTATCGGCAGACCAATATGCGGTACCGTAGCCTGTTGCCTCCCCCTACCTTTAGAAAAAGTCCCGAGTTCCCCGAGTTGAAATGGTGGGCCGAGGTTTCCCTGAACAGCGAAATGGGTCATCCGAATGCTGGCTGATTCGTTGCTCCCCTTCCGGAAAACCGCCTGGATTCTTGTCCTGATCATGGAAGGGTGGCTGCTGACTGCGGGATGTGCACCCTCCTCACAAGCTACGACGCCCCGTGGAACAGACTTCGTCATCTTCATAGACTTCTCCGCAAGCATCCAGGGGCAGGATAGGGCGTTGCTTGAGCAGGATATCGTAACCCAGATCATCCCGTCGCTCTCGGCGGGAGATCGAATCGTGATTGCCCCCATCAACGACAAAACCCTCACGGATTTCCATCCACTCCTCGACGCAACCCTTCCCCCGAAGCCCGAGTTCAATGGATGGCTGGACAACACGCTGCGACACAACCGCCAGGTAAAGGAGAACGAGACCCAGGTGGTCCGTCTCAAGGAGACAGTCCGGACCCAGGTCGCTGGCATATTTGCGAGACGCTCCTCCAGCCAATATACCGATATTTTCAGCTCTCTCATCATCGCTCAAAAACTGTTCCACAATGTGTCGAGACGCAAGGTTCTGGTCCTGATGTCGGACATGATTGAAGATCACCCGCCCTATCGTTTTGACAGAATTTCATGGAGCCCGGCCACCAACCAAAAAATCCTTTCAGAACTAGACGCACAAGGGTCGATCCCCGATCTCTCTGGCGTTTGCGTCTACGTGTCAGGGGCTTCGGCAGGATCAGCTGAATTGGCAGGGAACATTGGCCGTTTCTGGCAGGCGTACTTTCAGCGCACCAAGGCCGACCTGGATCCTAGCCGCTATGCCCACGTGCTCCTTCACTGGCCTCCATCCAAGTCCTGTCCTGTCTGAATAGAAGACCAGTAGGCTTTCTAGCAAGCGGACCTGCCGTCGCGGGGAACCTTTTCCCACATCAAGCCAGATGCCGTGCGCTTCCTGGTGCTACGTCAGCTCTTTTATTCGATCGCTTGCAGCGTGACGGTCACCTGCTGGCGCGGCCATCACAGGGAATGGGCTTCACAGCGGCTGCGCTTATTCGCCGATCACCTGCACGACGAGGTCGCGGGTGCGCGCGTGTGTGTCGAAATCCACGACGACGATCTGTTGCCAGGTCCCCAGCATGAGTGTGCCGTCGTTGAAGGGGATGGTCACCGATTGACCTTGGAGCTGACCACGGAGATGGCTATGGGCGTTGTCTTCACCCGCATTGCGCGTATTGTGCTGCCAGGCAGGGTCGACAGGGACCAACCGGTCCCAGACAGCCTTCGTATCGGCACGGATGCCAGGCTCATCCTCGATAATCATGACAGAGGCGGTGGTGTGCTTGATGAAGACCGTCACGAGGCCGGCCTTGAGTCCTGTGCTGGCCAGTGCCTTCTGCGCCAGCGCGGTCACGTTTTCGATCTGGGTATTCCCTTTCATGTTGAGCCGGAGTGGCACGCTCTTTACCGACATGCGGTGGCTCCTTGCGCCAGGCCTCGGAGAAAGCGTAGCTCACGGCGGGTGAGGGCAGTGCCTCGCGCCTCCGCCAGCAGTCGGTCAAAAGTCCCCTCGGCGGCGAGAGAGCGAAGTGCCCTCAACACGGTCTCGCTGAGAAGCCCCTCAACCCGCAGCTTCTCTAGGTAAGCGAAGGCTTCTTCCAACGTTTCCTGAGCGCGAGCATAATAGTCCCGGCCGCGCTGCCGATTGTTGTACGCCTCCAATTGCTCGCAGGCCACCAACACTTCGGCCAGTTGGCGGACCCATCTCGGCGCCCCTTTCAGTTTCTCCGGATAATAATAGTAGAGCATGACGAGACCCATCCAGGGGGCCCAGCGCACGCCCAACTTGGCGAGGCGGGGCCTGACTGCCCGCAACAGACGTGCCAAGCGGCGCGCGGAACCCAAGCGCATCTCCACTTGTTCACGCGCCCAATCATCGATGGGAATGCCGGCTTTCTGCAGCTCATCGGCATAGTGCGCTAGAAAGGCCTCGGTCTCGCGGCCGTAGGAGGTGTTCGGGTGGACCGCGCGCCATTCACGCGGTCGGGTTGGGATACCACGCCGCCTTGCCCAGGACCAGATTTTCCCGAAGAGCCGACGGTCCAGCCCGGCCCGCCCCAAGTCATGCAGCAGGCAGGCGACCTGGTACGTGGCGACCCGAGCCGGTGGGTGGCCCAGCCGCCTTGCGACGGCCGCGCACATGCACGTGGTTCGAAGTGCGTGAAGCCGGTCATACCCTCGGATCACGTGGCCAGGGTGGCGCGGGTCCGGGTAGTCATACAGCCGCAGAAGCGCAGTGGCGAGCGACCGCGGCACCAGGATGGGGGCTGGATCGTGTGAGGTCTTTACCCTGGCGGTCCGGTGATGAACCGGCTGGCGGTTTCCGCCTCTCCGCATGTCTGTCTTCCAGTCCCCCTGTGCCGCTCACGGTTCGGTGGCGGCCGGCCCGGTGAGGGGAGAATATCGTCAGGTTGAACGGGGTGTCAAGACGACCGTCCGATCAGGCCAGTTCGTCCAGCACCTCCTTGAGGACGATGGCTTGGTTGTGGGGCGGGAGAGCCCGTGACGGTAATGCTCGCGGCAGGTCTCCCATTTGGCACGATCACGCCCGAACCACTTGCGGAGCGAGGTGTTCGGTGCCAAATCCTTTCGCCAGGGGTCGATGCGGGCTCGTTCCTTTCAACAGGCTCATCGGCTCGATGACTAGAACTGCTTGCCCACCATCAGGCCACCGCCTCGGCCGTGTTCCATGGCCATAGGACGCACCCGCCACTCGGAGGGATCGGCGCCATGCTGCCGGCTGAGGAACTTCCCAAGTCCCCATCCGATGAGGCCTCCGGCCACGACATCCGATGCAAAGTGCTTGTCGGTATAGACCCGGGAGACGGCCACCGCGGAGGCCAGCCCATAGGCCACCCATGCCACCGGAGGCTCGAATCGCTCGGCGAAGACGGTCGCCACGGCAAAACTCGCCGCGGCATGCGTCGAGGGGAAGGAGGTATCCAATCCGGAGAACGGACGAAAGTGCGTGGCGCCTTGCCGCTTGTCCGGCGTGGCGCGGCCCGTGAGCTCCTTGAGCGCGGCCGTCGCGGCCACCGCAAAGAGCTCAGCCTCCAGACTGATGAGTCCGGTATCCTTCAGATGACTACTCCCTCCATACGACTGCTTTGCCACGCCGATCGCAATCACGCCGGCGTTCAGACCGAGCAAGACACCAGCACTCCCAAAGGTGTTGAATCCGTCCGCCACATCCCGCCCCTTTGCCGTGGTGTCGCGCTGGACAAGGTCTCGGATCCCGTGGTCGGCCGCGAAGAAGCCTCCAACGACCGTCATGGCTCCGCCGAGGGCGAGCGCATCGTACCGATCCATCCGGAGGGGCGCGGTAGCGAGTGCCTTGGCATCCTCGATTGTGGCTTGGATGCCCTTGCTGATGGAGTCCTCTTCAAGGGCCTTCGCCGAGTCCTCTCCGCCCGCGGCGCAAGCTAAGCCCGACGTGAGAGGAGCACAGAGAACGATCAGGACGACGAGGACTTGACGTCCTGGCCCCAAACGCCGCACCTCCGATTGAGTATGGCCACCGGCTCCGCGCAAAGCGCTGAACACTAGCACAAGGTTCTTGAGCAAGCAACTCTCTACGATTCACGCGGACTCCGTCAGGTCCACGTCGGCCCGACGGGATGGACATGTCCGTGCTTCCTGTCTACAACACTGCCCACTCTGGGCGGGGTGTTCCGGAGGTTCTCCTGCTTTCGCAGAGCTAGGGGGGCTGGGCGCGGATGAGCGTTCAGCCCAGATCAGGGATCACATCTATTCAGTCATGCGTCGAGAAAGGAGGTCGTTGATGCGAACTGATTGCTCCAGGTGGCGCGCCCATGCCACCGCGCCGCTGACCGTGCCGCTCCTGGTCATGCTGGGGGGACCGTCCGCTCAGGCGGAAGTGCGCACGATCACGGCGACCGGCGAATATCGCCTGCAGGGCAAAGACACCACGCCTGAGGATGCCAAGCGCCTGGCGATTCAGGAAGCGACGGCGTCTCGCGCTCGAACAGACCGTTAGCTACCTGCAAGGCATGACGGAGATCAAGAGGCTGGGCGTGAGCAAGGACGATCTTAGAAAATACGCCGCAGGGCTTCTCGAGGTCACGGAGGAGGCTACACGCAGTGATGTCGAGGGAGGCACCACGGTCGTGCGCGCGGACGTCAAGGCCACGATCGACACCGGCAAGGTCGTGCGGCGCATCAACGCGGTGCTCTAGAGATCGTCAAAGGCAACATCATGAATCAAATGATCAGTTGAGTCTGGCTCGGCAGTAAAGCGCTCGATTGGCGTGGAGCCGGCGAGTGGGATCGAACCACCGACCTGCGGTTTACGAAACCGCTGCTCT
>CAYJUP010000086.1:3656-8243 GCA_964373365.1 uncultured Nitrospiraceae bacterium | reverse complement strand
GGATCTCGCTACAGGGCGGACCCGACGTTGAAGTAGACTTTGGGCCGCTTGCGGTTTCGCCGCAGTAGCCGTTAATCGTTAAACGTTAATTGACTACCGCCATGACATCGAACACTCTTCTTAATGCCCTATGACCGCCATGACATCGAAAACGAGAATGGCAACCTCTTACTTGCGACCACCGGAGACCAGGCCGGGCAAAGGGTTCGGCTACCCTCTGACGCCATCGGTAGGTGCTCACTCGGTCCGTAGTTTGCGATGTCCTGGCGGTTCCAAGTTATCGATGTCTTGGCGGTAACCCGTTAATCGTTAACCGGAATCAAAGCGTGGCAAAAATTTACTCAGGTCAGCCGCCCACGTTCAACGAATCACGATTAACGGTTTGTGAGGTAACACGGTGGCGACACCCAGCGACGCACCGGTTCCCTGGTTAACAGCGAGACGGATCACCGACATGGTGTTCGGTGCGGTGGTAATGGGCACCGTCGGGATCCTGATCGGGCTGCTCATGGGAGGAGGGGCGGTGCCGGTCGCGGGCGGACTCGGCGTTGTTCTGGGCACGGCTGTTGGTATCTTCGGGGGGAGACGGTTCTTACTCAGCATCCTGGTCGGCACGGTGCTGGGAGGTGCGCTGGCCTGGGCGCTGGCCGGGCCGGATAAGATTTCTGTGGGCGCCGGTGCCGGCGCCGCGATGGGCGGATTCCTGGGAGTGAATATCTCCATGCTCTTGGATATGCGGGCCGACCGCAAGCGCTCTGCTGCGCCGGAAGACCTGCTACCCTGACGGCGGGCATTGCTGGCACCCGTCGCTTGCACGTGGCGCTCGAGGAGCCTGTCCCTGCGCCTGATAGGAGATTATGGAAAATAGGGGTGTCTTGATCGGTGCCATCGGATTCGTGTTCGCGTCCTTCATCCTCATGATCGTGGGGCTGGTCTACGAATCCTACAAGGCCAAACAGCAGCGCGAGCTCGTGGCCTCCATCCAGACCGAGAGCCGGCCTGTTGCCACGGTTGCTCCGCAGGACTTCTCGCTGTACAAGGCCATTGTCGGCGACGATGGTCGTGAGATGGTCCAGATCCCCGAGGGGCCGTTCACCATGGGGAGCAAGGAGGGGGACCCTGATGAGACTCCGGTACACCAGTTGTATCTCGGGACGTACTACATGGACAAAAAAGAGGTGACCCAGGCGGAGTATGATCGCTTTGTGCGAATGACGAAACGAGGCAAGCCGTTCGTCCCGGTATTCGAAGACGACATTTCCAAGATTCAGAAACCGAACCTGCCGGCCATGGGCATGTCCTGGGGCGATGCGGTCGCCTACTGCAGGTGGGCCGGCAAGCGTTTGCCCACCGAGGCGGAATGGGAAAAAGCAGGCCGTGGAGAGGGGAAGCGACGGTACCCCTGGGGCGATGAGTTCGGGACCGGTCGCGCCAATGTGGACGGCGATGAGGACAGGTTTCAGTACCTGGCGCCGCCGGCCTCATTCGAGTCAGGAAGAAGCCCGTATGGGCTTTACGACATGACCGGCAATGTGGCCGAATGGGTGGCTGATACATACGATGAGCAGTACTACCAGAGGTCCCCGTACCGTGACCCGCAAGGACCTGAGGATGGACAACACAAGGTCATTCGAGGAGGCTCGTGGCGTGAAACCCAACACAACGCGCGGCTCTCGAAACGGTTTCAGGCGAAGATGTGGCGGACCGACAGCACCATCGGCATCCGGTGCGCAAAGGATGCCGACGAGCAGCGTGCCGGACCACGGGCGACCAAAAACTAGCGTGTCTGCGGTACGGCTCTGCCACTCCGTGCAGTGTTGGCCTGAGGTCTGAGCCATGCTCGAAACGAAATTCAAAGTAGCCATCCTGCTGGCCGTGCTCTTTCTGACGAGTTTGCCCGTCATCGGGATCTTCAAAGGCACCACGCCGCCGCCTGAACAGCCGATCCCCCCCTCCCAAGATGTGGACCCATCCCCTGTCTCGTCGAGCGAACTTCCTGTCAGTGAAGAAGCGGTCGGGGAAGAGATGGTTCGTATCCCGGCCGGCGTCTTTCTTCGCGGAACCAAGGTCGGCGGCTACGATGAGCAGCCGGAGCGTGCCATCTTCCTGGACGCATTTGCCATTGACCGGTTTGAGGTGACCAACCACCAGTACCAGGCGTTCGTGGCCGCCACAGGTCACCGCAAGGCTGCGCCTCCGTCCCGATATGCGAAAAACACGTCGCGCATGCGAGGGGTGAACCAGCCCGTGACCTATGTCTCATGGGGCGATGCCGACGCCTTCTGCAAATGGAAGGGCAAGCGTCTTCCGACCGAGGCGGAGTGGGAGAAAGCCATGCGTGGTGTGGATGGCCGGCTCTGGCCCTGGGGGAATACCCATGACTTTCTGGCGGCGAACTGGGGCTCTATCAGGGACGGCTTCGACGTGACCGCGCCTGTTGGATCGTTCAAACGGGATGTAAGCCAGTTTGGAGTCGCGGATGGGGCCGGCAATGTCATGGAGTGGGTGTCGGATTGGTATGCGGAAGACGCGTATCGCGACCTGACGGAGAGGAACCCCAAGGGTCCCGATCATGGAGTGTATAAAGCACTGCGCGGGGGAGGCTATACCAGCACAGGCTCAGATGTTCGGATCACCAGCCGGAGCCGCATGGTCCCTGATTTTCGTGATGAGACCATCGGGTTCCGTTGCGCGGTTTCGGTGGAAGAAAACGGGGGCAGGGCGAGATCGGCTGGAGAGTCAAAAGTCACAGAAAATCAAAATAGTAGAGGATAAGGAACACCGCCAACATTATATTGACAACCAATCCGGCCAAAACTATAATATCGAACAATCTTGAATCTTTACGCATCGTGTGCCCTCTTCCGTACAAAGTACGAAAAGAGCATTAACATAGGCTTAGAGGCCTGTCAAGAACCGACCCACGAGGCGGTGAGACTGGCCGGTCTGTTAGACTGAAGGAGATGAGATGGAGGCAGCTCAGGACGATATCAAGATCAAAATCGGGAAGATGATTTTCTACCTCACGGCTGCGTTGGGGCTCTGGTTCTTTTATTGGTTCGCCGGAATTAACTGCCCGTGCTGATCGAAGCATTCTGTCGCGCAGATGAGCTCGCTTAGGGACGTGCCCGATGGCGGCGTCCTTGCATGGCTAACGGGGGAGCAGGGAGATGGATATATTGACCAACCCACTTTTTTGGCTGGCCCTTATGGGCCTGGGGGTCATCCTTTTAGCTGTCATTGCCTTGAAGAAGAAGGCTCTGTTGGATAACACCTACGTCGCGGTCACCATCTCATTGCTGATCGCCATAGCATATTTCCACATCGTCGACCATTATCTGATGGACATGCAAGGACTGGACTATTGGTATCTGTTCAGGAAATAGCGTGACGGTGCGCCCCGGACCGGGAGCGC
This sequence comes from uncultured Nitrospiraceae bacterium, assembly GCA_964373365.1. Taxonomy (GTDB): domain Bacteria; phylum Nitrospirota; class Nitrospiria; order Nitrospirales; family Nitrospiraceae; genus CAYJUP01. Next base: position 4,828 of record CAYJUP010000086.1, on the reverse strand, counting down.
GCTGGACCGTTAAGGGAGGTAAGCCATGGGTGGAGTAACCCGAAACAAGATGCTGTCGATCATGGCGTTGGGCGCAATGATTGGCCTCCTCCTCCTGCCAATCTTTGTTTCGATGCCTGCTCTGGCTGGCGGCGAAGGGGCGCCTGCGGCTGGCGGGCCTCCGGCCGACGTGGCGAAGCTGGCCGACGCGGCAGCGGGGAAAGACGCAGCGCCAAAAGTGGAGAAGGGTCGGGACGTCTATTACAAAACGGAGGGGATCGTGTCGGGAGCGCCGGCTCCCAAGACGGCGGACAACCCCCAGTACTATCCGCGCTACAATTTTGAAAGCCGCGTGCTGCTCTGGTTCGCCAATCAGCAACATCTCTACTATGGCAGCTTTGTCCTGGCCGTGCCGATCTTCTGCATGATTATCGAGTTCATGGGGATCGTATCGAAGGACAAGGCGATGGCCAAGAAATATGATCAGCTCGCCTATGACTTCATCAAGATCAGCCTCACGGCGTACTCGCTGACCGCGATCCTGGGCGGGATCCTGATCTTCACGTTCCTGACGCTCTATCCGGCCTTCTTCGGCTATCTCTCCAGCATCTTCCGTCCGGTGATGCATATCTACGCGTTGCTCTTCGTGGCGGAGAGCGGCACCATCTACATCTATTACTATGGCTGGGACCGGATGAAGGAGGGGCTGCTCAAGTGGATTCACGTGAGCATGTCGGTGGTCTTGAACGTGATCGGAACAACCTTGATGTTCCTCGCCAACTCCTGGATCGGGTTCATGATGTCGCCGGCCGGCGTGGATGAGCAGGGGCGCTTTCTGGGGAACATCTGGCACTCCATCCATACCGCGCTGTGGAACCCGCTCAATGTGCATCGGCTGCTGGGCAATATGGCCTTCGGCGGCGGAGTGGTGGCCGCGTATGCAGCCTACCGGTTCTTGGCTTCCAAGACCGATGAAGAGCGGGCCCATTATGACTGGATGGGCTATATCGCGATGGCCATCGGCATGGCGTTCCTGATCCCGCTGCCGTTTGCGGGCTACTGGCTCATGCGCGAGGTCTATGCCTACCGGCAGCAGATGGGCATTACGCTCATGGGCGGTCTGCTGGCCTGGTTGTTCATCATTCAGGCCACGATGATCGGGATCCTGTTCCTGAGCTCGAACTATTACCTCT
>CAYJUP010000086.1:0-3646 GCA_964373365.1 uncultured Nitrospiraceae bacterium | reverse complement strand
ATACATGGTGTTCGTCTTGGTGTGCGGCTTCTTGATTTTCATCACGCCTCACACGATGGTGATGACGCCGACCGAACTGAAGGCCATGGGAGGCCAGCAGCACCCGGTGCTGGGGAACTATGGCGTGATGTCGGCCAAGAACGGGGGCATCAACGTCATCATCACGACCACCGTGCTGAGCTTCATCTGGTATCAGCGCGGGAATAAGGTGCCGATTCTTTCATGGGCCAAGTTCGGGAACATCTTTATGGGGTGCTTCTTCGGATTGGCCTATGTGAACATTATCTGGCTGGCCATTTACGGGTATTACATCCCGGCGAACGTCCGCGTGGGTCTCTCTGTGCCGCAGGTGGCCACAACCCTCTCGTGTTTGTTCTTCATGACGGCCCTCAACCTCGTCATGCTCAAGGGGGCGAAGCTGAGCGGGCCGATTGAGTGGGGCAAGATTTCGGTGCGCTCTCAGTACGCGCTGATCATGCTTGCGACCGCCTTCACCTGGATGATGGGGCTGATGGGCTACATTCGGTCGTCGGGTCGCCTGTACTGGCACGTGAACGAGATCATGCGGGACAACTCGCCGTGGGCCTATACCCATACGACCGGGTTCGCCGCGAACATGATCTCGTTTAACGTGTTGTTCTTCTGGCTGACCATCCTGTTCGTCTTCTTCCTCGCCACACTTGGCGTGAAGAAGGCGCCGGTGGAAGCAACGGTGTCGGTCCCTGGAAGGGTGCCCGCGCCCGCAACACACTAAATCCTAGGACATCGTGATTCGATTGGCCTCATCCTCGGCTTGACCGAGGATGAGGCCAAGGAGGTTTCTCACGTGGCGGAGTTATTCGCGGCGGCATTTGGTATAGGCTGGCCTGTTCTGGCTCTCCTGGCCGGCCTGATGATTTATTTTCAGGTCAGCCTCCCGGATCCCAAGAAGAAGCGGCGTGCGGTGTTCAAGACATTCATCGGAATGCTTGCAGCCGTCATGGCCTTCATCGCGATCGCCAACTATAAACTGAACTTCTTCGGGAATTCTCGTCTCCTTCCGGTTTCTCTTGTCATGATTACCGCCCTCTCGTTCATGATGGCCATGTACTTTTACAAGGTCAGCGCGCTGTTCAAGATCGGCGGCACCATGTTCTTTGTGGCGGCAGCGCTGTCGGGATATGGCAACTGGCTCCCGCAGGTGGAAGGTGGGTTCCCGCCGCCGGAAGTCAAGCTGGATTTCGGGGGCATGACCGCGCAGCAACTGGCCGACGAGGGAGAAAAAATTATCTTCGGGGGAATCGGTCAGAGCACGGTTCAGGGGGCCATCGGCAAAGGGCAGTGTCCCCTCTGCCATGGATTCAACGAAGGTTTCTTGAGCGAACGCGCCCCGAATCTGTTCGGGATTCCTGAACGGGCCAAGCAGCGATTGGAGGATCCCCGCTATCACAAAGGCAAGCCGGGCGAGCGCGATACGGCTCAGAAAGAGTCTTTCGCGGGAGCAGGAACCGCTGAAACGGGGCAGGAATACATCTCTGAGTCGCATGCCTGTTCGAGCTGCTATGTGGTCGCCGGCTTCGGGGTGAAGGGCACCAATGACAAGGAAAGTCCGATGCCCGTGATCCACAAGCCACCAATCTCGTTGTCTCTGGGCGAGCTCGCGGCGGTGGACACCTGGATGTATGTCCGGGAGGGGAAGGAGCCGCCGCCTTACGAGGAGATCATCAAGGCGTATGAGAAGTTCATTCCGGAGGCCGACAGGCCCAAGCAGACGGAAGACAAACCGGCCGGGGCAGGTGGGCTGCTGGCCACGGGCGAAGAAACCGTCGATCAGATCTTTGCCAAGGCGCAGTGCGTGGTGTGCCACACCATTCCTGGAATTCCTGGGGCGATGGGGACGGTGGGGCCCAAACTGGTTGAAAAGACCAATGCGCCGAACCGGCTGAAAGACCCGACGTATAAGGGCAGCGCCAAAACGGTCCGGGAGTATATCACCGAATCGGTGATCTCGCCCGGCACTTACGTGGTCAAGCCATTTTCTGACAACGTGATGCCGAAGATCTTCGGTCAGAAGCTCAGCGCGGGCGCTCTCAACAAGATTGTGGATTACCTCTCGCAGGTGGAGGAAGGGAAGGCTCCACCGAAGATTTCCTGATCTCATACGGCCATTTCGGCTGATCGGACGCAAGAAGGAGACCGAAAGATGAAATCAGCTCTACTGTGGGCCGGGGCCATCGTTGGCGGAGTGGGTCTCGCGATCATCCTGATCGTGTCAGTGGGACTCCTCCCGTCTACGACGATCAAACTTGTCGAAGGGTACATGCCGGTGCAGATTCTCGCTGAACTGGCCTTCTGCGTGGGCGTCTTCGCACTTCTGAGTCATCTGCTCGCGACAAAGGCTGGAATCAGGATTCCACAATTTTGGCAGGGCATTTTCTTCTGGATCTTCATCGTGCTGTACCTGAAGTTCCGGATCTATCCGCCGATCCCCTTCAGCGTGCGCGCCATTTACGGAACGGTGGCGATGGTGGCCGTCTTCATGTGGATGTCGGGCACCGAAGCCAATTGGCAGGAGTTCCGGCGGCCCATCCTCAATGTGCTGGACGCCGTGTCGCCGTTCCACAAGGCGCTCCGCACCTTCTATCTGATCGCCATACCAATTCTCTTGTGGGGCTTCTCCTACAATTCGTTTCTTCCGAACCTCGACGAGCCGATCGAATTGAGGACCGTCCATCCGGCGCCTCCGGCCAGCACCAAGGTGCATGGAAAGACCTTCACTCTGCAGACTGCCCAGAGCCCATATCGCGTGAACCCGGAAGGCAAGTATGACCAGGAATACTCCAACGGGTTGATCACGGATCAGGGGATGGGCCGGCTCATAAAGCCCAGTGCCAACCCCTGGGATCCCAATTCGGCCGGCTACCTAAAATACGTCCGTGAAGGCGGCGAGATCTTTTTTCAGAATTGTCACTGGTGTCACGGCGACAATCTTAACGGGCGCGGCATGATGGCGTTCGCCTTCAATCCCATCCCGGCCAACTTTACCGATCCCGGCACGCTGGCCCAGCTTCAGGAGACCTTCGTGTTCTGGCGAGTGGCGAAGGGCGGAATCGGTCTCCCCCGGGAAGGATTCCCTTGGGCGTCGGTCATGCCTCCCTGGGAGCAGCACCTGACCACCGACGAGATTTGGAAGGTCATTCTGTTTGAATACTGGCACACCGGGTATTATCCCCGGACGTGGGACTAATCCCTTATAAGACTGAGGCACACACATGCGTGACATTCGGGTTCACAGCAAAAGAGTCCTTCTCCTGATCGCCGTAGTCGGCCTGAGCGTGGTGCTCTCCGGCAGCGCGGCGGTCTGGACGTATGCCCAGGAAGGCGGCGGAGATGGTCTTCCTGTCGGCTTCAAGAAAGGCGAATTTCCCGCCATGCCGGCCGCCGAACAGATCGAAGCCGGCAAGCGCGTGTACTTCACCAAGTGCGTCTGGTGTCACGGCGTGGACGGAGCTGGAGACGGGCCTGGAGCCGACCGCCTGTGGCCGCGCCCGCGCAATTTCAACCAGGGCACGTTCAAAATCCGGCACACCGCAAGCGGAGAGCTGCCGCTGCCGCAGATGGATCTCTTCCAAACCGTCACGCATGGCCTGCCCGGTTCGGCGATGCC
>CAYJUP010000085.1:0-8464 GCA_964373365.1 uncultured Nitrospiraceae bacterium | reverse complement strand
TCACGCTGGTCATCTTTGCGGGCTCCGAGCTGTTTACTGGGAACAACATGGTCTGCGCGAATGGCGCGTTGGATGGCGCCATCTCGTGGGGAGCTGTGAGCCGCATTTGGACTGTCTCACTAGTCGGCAATCTGATTGGGTCACTTAGGCTGGCCTGGTTGGTGGCCCATTCCGGTGTGCTCTCGCGCTCGCCGCAGGTGGATCTGCTGATGAAAGTCGCGACCACGAAGGTGACACTGTCGGGATGGGAACTGGTGGTCCGCGGGATCCTGTGCAATTGGTTGGTGTGCTTAGCGGTCTGGACGGCCGGGCGCACCATCAACGACGTCGCGAAACTGGTCCTGATCTTCTGGTGCCTGCTGGCGTTTGTCGGAAGTGGCTTCGAGCACAGCATCGCTAAGCAATCCCTGCTGGGCATGGCGTTGTTCCTTCCACATCCGGACCCGGTGACTTGGACCAGCTTTCTCTGGAATCAGATCTATGTTGTCGTGGGCAACGTCATTGGCGGCAGCGTGTTTGTCAGCGGGCTTTACTGGCTTGCCAGTGTGCCTCTTGCCCAATCTCATTCAGAGATGGCGGTATCGGCCGTTCCTAGTTGTCCAGTTTCATGACATTGTGAACAAACGTGATGACGTTCGAGCTGCCATTCGATAGGCTGGCCGGGAGCACCGACGACCGAGGAGGGCTCCATGACCGACCATGCCAATGCGCGCACGACGGCGCATCAGCGCACACGAATCCGCCGCAGTCGAGATCCGTATCGCGTGCAGGCCCGCGCCCTCGGCGTCAGTGTCGCCACGGTGGCCAAGTGGCGACGGCGGGCCGATCCGGCGGATCGCTCCAGCCGACCGCGTCGCCAGCACAAGGCCTTGCCCCCCGAAGCCATTCCCCTGCTGGGGTGGTTGCGGAAGGATTGGCTGCTGGACCTGGACACCGTCTGGCTGGCCTTGCGGCAGACGGTCTTCCCACAGCTCAGTCGCTCGGCGGTCTATCGGGAGTTGGTCCGCTTGCAGCTGCACCGGCTGCGCACGCTGCGACCCCGGGTCCCACGCCCGCAGGGGCGCTTCCGCGCCTGCCCGCCGGGCTTCCTGCATCTCGATGCCGTTGCCCTGCCCCGCTTGGGGGGCCAGCGCCGGTCTCTGTGGGTGGCGATCGACCGAGCCACCCGGCTGATGACGATGCACGTCGCCGCGGCCCGCGACACCGCCAGCACCCTGGCTTTTCTGGCGCACTGCCAGCGGTTCTATCCGTTCCGGCTCTACCGCGTGCTGACCGACCATGGCCGCGAGTTCACCCTGCGGTTCTACCGCGGCCGCGGCGGGGTGCGCACGACCACGGTCCATCCGTTCACGCAAGCCTGTCGCCGCAGCCGGATTCGCCACAGTCTGACCAAGGCCTCTCATCCCTGGACCAATGGCCTGGTCGAACGCACCGGCGGGACGATCAAGGCCGAGACGGTCTACCGGTGGCACTTCGACTCCGGGGCCATGTTGGAGGCCGCGCTCTATGGCTTCGAGCGGTCCTTCAACGCACATCGGCCGTACCGGGCGATGCAGGGCAAGACCCCGGCGCAATTGACTCAGGAGTGGTTCCACAAAGCACCGCACCGGTTTCTCCGGGAGTCTATCGGATCGTTCACAACCTGGTGACACTAGACACCTAGTCACCAGGCCACACCATGAACAAGATCGAGGAATTCAAACAAGAGCGCGACGGGTTGGACATCAGGGACGCCATCGAGACCTACGCACGGACGGGTTGGGAATCGATCTCGGAGGGGGATGTCCAGCGTCTCAAGTGGTACGGGCTGTTTGTCCGGAACCCAACGCCCGGAATCTTTATGATCAGGGTTCGGATTCCTGGGGGGAAGACCGGCTCCCACCAGGTGCGGGCGCTTTCCGAGATCGCGGCCATGTATGGGAACAATCTCCTGGACCTGACCACGCAACAACAGGTTCAGCTCCGGCACATCCGAATTGAACATGTCCCGGACGTCTTTGCCAAAATGGAGGAGGTTGGACTGAACTCCATGCAGACCGGGATGGACAATGTTCGAAATGTCATGACCTGCCCGGTCGCAGGGCTGAACCCGGATGAAGTGCTGGACGCCACACCGGTCGTGGCGGCGATCACGCAGGAGATCGTCTATAACCGCGAATACACCAACCTGCCCCGAAAGTACAACGTGACGGTCACAGGCTGCCCCGACAACTGCCTCCATACCGAGACCCAGGATCTCGCGCTGGTGCCGGCGTATCGCGAGGATGGCGGATCAAAAGTGTTCGGTTTCAATGTTCTCACAGGAGGCAAGCTCGGATCCGGTGGTTATCGTATCGCGAGCCCTTTAGATATCTTTGTGACACCTTCCGAAGCGGTGGAGGTATTCAGGGCCATCACCTTTGTCTATAGAGACTGTGGCTATCGCGAGTCGCGGAACACCGCCCGACTGGCGTTCCTGCTGGACGATTGGGGCGAGGCGCGCTTCCGGAAGGAAGTAGAAGCCCGGGTCGTCCGAGCCCTTGCACCGACCGGGACGATGCGCGCAAGATGTCTGCCCAGGACCATATGGGAATCTACCGCCAGAAGCAGCCTGGCATGAACTATGTGGGACTCAAAGTTCCGGTGGGACGAATCAAGGCGAACGATCTCAAGCAGATCGCGGAGCTGGCCGAGCGGTATGGCACGGGTGACATCCGCATCTCACCAACCCAGACGTTGATCATCCCGAACGTAACAGACCGCAAGTTGGGAGACTTGACCGAGGAACCGCTTCTGAAGAAGTTTGCGTACAATCCTTCGCTGATTCAACAGGGCCTGGTCAGTTGCGTCGGCAACGACTACTGCAATCTGGCGGTCATTGAGACGAAGAGCCGGGCGGTCGAGACGGCCAAGGTGCTCGAATCGAAACTGGGAACCGACATCAAGCCGATCACGATGCACTGGTCCGAGTGCCCCGCTGGCTGCGGGAATCACCTCGTCGCTGACATCGGTCTGCTTGGCAAAAAGGCCAAGGTGGACGGCCGGGTGGTGGATGCGGTGGACGTCTACGTGGGAGGGCGATCCGGTCCTGATCCCAAGCTGGCGGTCAAGATTCTGGAAGATGTTCCTTGCGATAAGCTGCCCTCGGTCTTGGAAAGGCTGGTATCCTACCACACCCGCGAGAAGATGCATAGGGTACGAGCAGGCGAGGCGAGGAAGGCCGGCGTGGTGAAGTCGGTGGAGAAGAAAGAGGCCAATCCTGAGCCTCTGCAAGTCCCCGTTCCGGTCTTCAATCCTGCGTGACGGCTCCGAACCGATTGGCGAAGAACTGCTGCGCCCACGCCATGTGTCGGGTGATGTCGGCGGTAAGACGGGCTGCCCCCTCCTCCCAGCGCTCGGCGGTGTAGCCCAGCCGCCGGGAGAGGAAAATGAACGCGTCGGAATCGTCAGGCGGGAGCACGAGGTCTCTGGCATTCCCGCGGACGATGCGGAGGGCGTCGATGAGCCCTTTGAGGAACAGATAGGCTTCGCGAAGCGCGGTCATTTCACCCGGCTTCAATTCTCCTCCCTGACCCAGCGAGGCGATGGCCTCGAGGGTGTTAGGCGTCCGGAGCCGGGGGGCGTTGTGACCGCGCATGAGCTGGAGATACTGGACCGCGTACTCGATGTCGATCAAGCCACCCGGACTGTACTTCACGTTCGTCCGTCCGGGTTCGACAAGCTCCTTCACCTGCCGGCGGCGAAGGTCCAGCGCGGTGGGGAGGTCCCAGGGCTGGCCGCTGTACACAAATGCGTCCCGATGCGTTTCCACCTGGTGTCCCAAGGCGTCGTCGCCCGCCACGAAGCGTAGCTTGATCAGGGCCTGGCGCTCGAACGGGGCGCTTAGTCCAGCGGCGCTGTAGTAGGTTCGCAGCTCTTCCAGCGTGTTTGCCAGCAAGCCCTTGCCCCCATGCGGCCGCAGACGCACGTCGAGGTGGAAGATGCCTTCCTGTCTCGCCTCGATCCACTGCAGGATTTCCTGAACCAGCCGCTCGAAGTATTCGCTGTTGTCTAACGGCTTGCGACCGGTGGTTCGTCCGCCCCCGCCATACACGAACAGGACTTCGATATCGGACGCATACCCCAGTTCCCAGCCGCCGAACTTGCCCATACCGAAGACGGCGAACGGGCATGGTCCTCCGCCGGCCAGCCTCGGGGCGCCATGGATATGAGAAAGCTTGGCCTGGCAATCACGGGCGGTCTGGTCAAGCACCACGTCGGCCAATTCGGTGAGCGCGCGGGAGAAGTCCGGCAGCGTGGAGGCGGAATCCAGCAGGTGCTTCATGTCGATCCGGAACATCTCCTGATCCTTGAATTGGTTCAGGACGCGTCGCCGCAGATCATCGCTCCGCGCTCTGGACAATCGCTTGCGCAGCTCGCGGGTCATCTCGGATCGGGGCCGGAAGAGCGCCACACGCTGGTAATCTTCCAGCACCGGTAAGAGATTGGCGTGCTGCCTGCGCAGGAAATCCTCCCAGAGGAAATCGCTGGTGCCGAGGAGACGGGCGAGCAAAGTCAAGGTTTTCTTTTCCTTGAGAAACTCCAACGCCTTCCCGTCACGAGCTTCTTCCAGAATTCGGTCGAGAAACCGGTCGAAGTATTCGATCGCCTTCGCCGGGTCGGGCGCCCACGTGAGGAAATGCGTGAACTGCTTGATCAGCGCCGCCGTCAGTCGGAGCTCCTGTTGCTCGGCCGGATCCACGATCTTGTGCCCGCCCCGGCCGCGCACGTGAAAACGGTCGTGCAGCTCTGTGCCCACGTTCTCGAATCGGGCTTTGTGAATGTAGATGCCCCGCATGGAGAGCGCGTTGGAAAAGGCATACAGGAACGCGGGGGTATCGGTGGACCGGATATCCATGACGGTGTCGCTGGGGGACGTCTCGTTGTCGAACCGAATCTGAACCGGGTTCGGCAGGCCGGTGAAGGCGCCTCGGGATCGGCCGAGCGCTTCGACCAACCGACGGTTCACACGGGTGCGGGCGTCCTGGAACCGGTTCGCGTCGAGGAGTCGGACCATGCTGTCCAGCTCTTCCGCAAGGAGGCGCTGCTGAGCGGCGGTAAACGACACCCCCGGCATGGGGCGGACCCGGAAGACATCCACGATTTTCTTACGGGCAAGGCCGGCCTTCCTTCGCGGCTGATTGCGCGAGGCTGGTCCTCGACGCGGCGCAGAGGAAGGCCCTGAGGCCACAGTAGCTTCCGCAAAGGTATAAATGCTCCCTTCCCGGATGTCGAGCCCAAAGGCTGACAGAAGCCCGCAAATGGTGGCGAATTCTGAGAAATAGTCATAGGCAACCACGACCAGGTCGAGCAGCCCGGCTTCGCGTTCACGCATGGAGATCTGGCAAGGATGATCCGGATCCAGGTGTGCGGCCAGCATGATGTGGCTCGCGATGTCGGTCGGCTGAAACCGATCGAAGTAATCCGCGTCCATCCGAGACACAAAGTCATGGACGATCTCCTCGTCCACAGTGGTACAGAGAGAGAGAAGGGTCTGGAGCAGGTGTGCGGACGTCACGGTACTTTCAAGTATACCTGCGAGGATGCCTGCGAGTATATCTGAGGTCGGCTCGTTGTGTGTCTCTCAACCCATCGGTATAATGCCCCATCCATGACGCATCTATCCCCAGTCCGCCCACGATCGATCACGGGTCGAGCCGGGCCGCGCGGCGCGTCCCGGCGTGACCCTGCCCCGCTCCTCCTGGCGTCCGGTCTCAGTGCCGAGGACGCGGCCGAGCTCCTAACGCCCTTCGGGTTTCAGGACATCAAGCGGGCCGACGCGAATATCCAAGCGATGGCCGGCGAGCCCCGATCTCGCGAGCTGCTGGCCAAGATCCTCGGCGAACTGCTGGCGTCGGTGGGACAGTCCGCCGACCCGGATCAGGCCTTGAACCATTGGGAACGATTCCTCCAGGCCGGGATCAACCGCGCCCAGCTCTTCGACTACCTCGCCGGGTCGCCCCGGATGCTCCACCTGCTCTGCTCCATTTTCGGGAACAGTGCCTCACTCGCGCAGACGCTCATCCGCGATCCGCTGCTGATCTACTGGCTCGCCGAAGAGCGGGCGCTGACGCGGCGACCGTCTCGACTCGGACTGGAGCGGGCGCTGCAGGCCACGCTGGCGAACGTGACGGCGGTGGAACTGAAGCTCGAGGCGCTCCGCCGATTCAGGCGACGCGAGATGCTTCGTATTGGAGTACGGGATCTCCTCAGGCTCGCTGATGTGCCGGAGATCACCACCACGCTGTCGGACCTTGCGTGTGTCTTGATTCAGTCCGCGTACGAGATCGTCGAGGCCGACCTCCAACGGCAGTACGGGATGCCCATGCACCGGGATAAGGGGAGGCTGGTCGAGACCGGATTCGCGGTGGTGGCGATGGGGAAGCTCGGCGGCGGCGAGCTGAATTTCAGTTCCGATGTCGATCTGATCTACGTCTATGCTTCGGATGACGGAGAGACGCAACCGGCGTCTGGACAAAGTCCGATGGCGACCCGATCGATTTCACACGAAGAGTACTTCGAACTCCTCGCGCGGAACCTCACGCAGGCACTCACTGAGCCTACGCAAGAGGGCTATGTGTTCCGGGTGGATCTCCGGCTTCGCGCGGAGGGCTCTGTTGGGCGACTGGCCAGGCCGCTCGGCGGATATCAGCAATACTACCGGACGCGCGGGCAAGGGTGGGAGCGACTGGCGCTGCTGAAGGCATGGCCGGTCGCGGGGGCTCGATCTGTGGGACGCGCTTTTATTCGCATGGTCGAGCCGTTCGTGTTCGGATTGCCGAGTGGCCAGGCAGAGAGCCACGTGCCCTCTGAGGTAATCGAACAGGTGAGGGCAATCAAGGAGCTGATCGATGACAAGATGGCCAGCCGGGGCCACGAACGCCGAAACGTCAAGCTGGGTATGGGAGGGATCCGAGAGATCGAGTTTATGGTGCAGGCGGTCCAGGTGTTGTGCGGAGGACGGCTGGCGGGGATCCGCGATCGAAGTACGATGGGAGCGTTGTCTCGATTCGGGCGCTATGGGCTGCTCTCGGCCGGCGGACGGGCAGCGCTTGCCAGGGCCTATCTGTTCCTGCGCAACGTGGAGCACAAGCTCCAAATGGTGCACGATCTGCAGACACACGCCTTGCCCGAGACGCCGGACGAGTTAACGCGCTGCGCGATTCGGTTGGGCTACTCGTCGCGCGATCGGCGCGCGGCGATGAGGCGATTCGTGGCGGATTACCGCCGGCACACCGCCCGCGTACACCGGATGTTCCGGACCTTGTTCTACTCGCCCAATCGGTCCGGTCTGCTGAGGACTGCTCTGAGAAAGATGAAAGAGAAAAGGAGGCGGGGAAGCGAGGGCAAGGGCTGAATAAGCCACAGGCCGGACGGTGTGTTCTGCCGCCCGGCCTGTGGCTGAGAGCTGACCGCTGTCAGTTGTTTAGTACATATCGTTGTGCATGTGGCCGCCGCCTGGCATGCCCGGCTCTTTCTTTTCTTCCGGGAGCTCGGTGATCATGACCTCGGTCGTCAGCATCAGACCAGCCACGCTGGCCGCGTTCTGCAGGGCGCAACGCACAACCTTGGTCGGGTCGATAATTCCCGCCTCAAGCATGTCCACATATTGCTCGGTCTGGGCATCAAAGCCGACGTTGGTTTTCTCTTTGCGAACCCTCTCGACCACGACCGATCCCTCCACGCCAGCATTTTCGACGATCTGACGGATCGGTTCCTCCAGCGCTCGTCGCACGATGTTCACGCCCACCTGCTGTTCTGCCGGTACTTTCACTGAGTCCAAACTGGGAATACAGCGAAGCAGGGCGACGCCGCCGCCGGGCACGATGCCTTCTTCCACCGCTGCCTTAGTGGCATGCAGCGCGTCCTCGACCCTGGCCTTCTTCTCCTTCATCTCGGTTTCGGTCGCGGCGCCGACATTGATCACCGCCACCCCGCCCACGATCTTGGCCAGGCGCTCCTGGAGCTTCTCCCGGTCGTAATCCGAGGTCGTCTCCTCGATCTGGGCCCGGATCTGTTTGATGCGGCCCTGGATCTCCTTGGTGTTGCCGGCGCCCTCGACGATCGTGGTGTTGTCCTTGTCCACGACCACCTTCTTGGCGCGGCCGAGGTCGTCGAGCTTGAGGTTCTCGAGCTTGATCCCGAGGTCTTCCGTGATCGCCTTGCCGCCGGTCAGGGTCGCGATGTCCTCGAGCATGGCCTTGCGGCGATCGCCGAAGCCCGGCGCCTTGACGGCGCAGCAGGCGAGCGTCCCGCGGAGCTTGTTGACCACCAGGGTCGCCAAGGCCTCGCCCTCCAGCTCCTCGGCGATGATGAGGAACGGCTTGCCCGCCCGGGCGACCTGCTCGAGCAGCGGCAGCATGTCCTTCATCACGCTGAGCTTCTTCTCGTGGATGAGGACGAGGGCGTCCTCCAGCACCACTTCCATCCGCTCCGCATTCGTCAT
>CAYJUP010000084.1:0-8535 GCA_964373365.1 uncultured Nitrospiraceae bacterium | reverse complement strand
CATTGGGTGTCCAGTACTTAACAGTACCTTCCGTACTCCCTGAACCCGATGCCCCGCTACCCCCTGGCTTCTGCGCCCGCACCACAATAATCGGGTCCAGAAAGCGTCCGATCTTGCCGATCACGGCCTCCAGCTTGCGGACGTGTGTGTCGGAGAGATTGCGCTGATACGGCGTGGGCTCCACCAGCTCGATGGGAAGAGCGGCCAGGGCCACCCAGCGGCCGCCATACGGCTCCCGGTACACGGCCAGGACTTTCCCGCCGTCAGCCTCGATCGTCCGGTGCAGCTCGGCGACCTCGCCCGGTGGCGCCGCCGCCTGCAGCTCGGTCGCGGCCAACCCGGTCGAGGTCCCCGCCGGCTTCCTCCGCCGACGGACGCCCCCCGATGCCCGTGGCTTCTTGGGCTTCTTCTCGGCCATGGAGGGTATCGTAAGGAAGTCGCCTTAAAATAGAAAGCCCCCAAACTTCACTTCTTCGGACAGTCCTGCCGAACCCAGTGGCGAAGGATTTTGTCCGTATCAAAGGTCAGCACATATTCCACGCACCAGACGTCGGTCACATCCATCATCATGGCCATGCTGACGCCGGAGTAGCGGAAGGTCAGCTCCGTGATCCCATCGTCCAAGGTCCGTTGCTCTACAGGCTCGCCAAATTCCTGGAGGACTTCCTCCTGCATCGCACGGTCCGTGGCCTGTTCGAGATAAGTCACCTGCCGCGTACCCAAGAGTCCGCACCCCGGCAGGACCAGCACCACGGCCATCAGCGCCAGCGACGAGTCCATCGGGTGCGTCCTCCACGATGCACATCGTAAGAGGGGTGGCCTGAAAAAGAAAGCCCCTGACTCCGTGCGAAGCCAGGGGCCGTCATGGTGGAGGCGCCGGGAGTTGAACCCGGGTCCGAAGACCTTCAGCGCACCGGCTCTACATGTGTAGCCGATCGTTTTGGTTTCGCAGCCGCCCACGCCCATCGGCCGGCTTAGAACAGCCGCTAGCCCAGTGCGTTCTCGTCCTCAGCCGCTGAGCACCAGCCTCGGACCAGCCTGCTGCATCGCGCCCCTTCCACCCCCGCAGGCCTCAGGTGGAGGGACGTCGCGGTCAATTAAGCCGCGAGTGCCAGTTCTGTGTTGGCAGTTGCTTGTTTCCCGGAGGTTTTACGAGTCCCCGAGAGCTCGACATGCACCGCTGGCCTCTTGATCCCCGTCGAAACCGGTCGCCCCCCTTTCTTTCCTAGAAAGTTTGTGTTCACTATACCCCAGACTTCCCAAGTTTTCCAGGCTGCCGCTCGAAGGGTTATTTCGGACTATCCTTTGCGCAGCGGAATCCAAACGCCTCGTCCTTGTACGACGGATCGTTCCATATCCGGACGGTGTTCCCCACGAACTGCACGCCATTGTTCCAGGCCCCTCCCCGGAGCGGTTTATAGTTACTGCCCGCCGAGTCCATCCACTCCCACACGTTTCCCGCCATATCGAAGAGTCCGTACGGGCTTCGCCCATCGGGGAATTGGCCGACCGGGGTTGTTCCGTTATTCCGTTCTTCCGCGTTCACTCTCTTGGGGTCGTAGGTGTCTCCCCAAGGGTACCGGCGGCCATCGATGCCCCTGGCCGCTTTCTCCCATTCCTGCTCCGAGGGTAGGCGTTTGCCTACCGACTCGCAGTACCGCTTCGCGTCGTCCCAGAGGACTGCGACCACCGGGTGATTCGCCTTCTCGGGCGGGTACTCATGTGGACGCCCTTTGGCATACTCGGCGTTGGTCACCTCGTAGAGGTCCATCAAAAAGGCCGGGAGCGAGATTTCTTGCTCTTTCCCCTTCTCGCCGTACATGAACGGGCCAGCGGGAATCGTGACCATGCCAGCAGGGGCCCCGGGCCCGGTGGTTTGGCTGCTTGAGGCAGCATAGACCGGATGAAAGTGGAACAATAGCAACGCAGCGGTGACGAGAATATGGGCGAACCGTCTCATCTTTTCTCTCCCCTGCTTTTCATCGCGCGGTCCATCTCGCGGCCGGCCTCGCGGTCCTTGATCGCTTCCCGGCGGTCGTACTGTTTTTTGCCTCGGGCCAGCGCGATCTCCACCTTGGCATGGCCGCGCGGGCTGAAGTACATTCGAAGTGGCACGAGCGTGAGCCCCTTTTGCTGCGTTTTCCCCAGCAGCTTGTTGATCTCCTTTCGGTGCAACAGGAGCTTGCGCGGCCGGAGGGGATCGTGGTTCATGATGTTCCCGTGGCTATAGGGACTGATATGGCAGTGGTGGAGCACCAGCTCGTTGTGATCCACGCTGGCGTAACTGTCCCGTAGATTGACCCGTCCCTCGCGGATGGATTTGACCTCGGTGCCCTTCAGCACGATGCCGGCCTCCAGCTTCTCCTCGATGGCGTAGTCGTGGTACGCCTTCCGATTGGTGGCCACCGCCTTCTCTTCCCGTTCTTTCGCCATGATGACGCGTCCCCTCAGTCTCGCCCACTATAGCATGGCGATAGGCACCCCGGCTCGTCGGCAGTGTGTCCCCGCTCGCTTTCACAATTGCGCCTCGGATGGAAGGGATGGGGAGGCCACCCTTAGCCCTTGACCGTCGCATGGGGGTCCGCCTAAGATGCCGCCATGCGCACCGGTTCCTTCTTTGACTCGGTCGCCTCGATTCTGAAACGCGTCGTCCACCGGCATGGGATCGAGACGAAGCTCTTTGAGCACAGCCTCCACCGGCGCTGGCCGGAGATCGCCGGCGACCAGATCGCCGCCCACACGCGCCCCGATCTGATCCGTTTCAAGAAATTGTTCCTGATCGCGGAGAACTCGGTCTGGCTCCATCAGCTCACGTTCCTGAAACCAACGCTGATCGAGAAGATCAACGCAGCGGCCGGCAGCCCTGTCATCTCGGATATCGTGCTGCGGGTGGGGGAGGTCTCGCGTGAAGCCCGAGAGGCGGTTCGAAGTTCGACGGTCGACGGTCAGCGTCAACCCTCGAACCTCGAACTCCAAGACTCTGCCAGAGAAGCGGCCGCCCATATCGCCATTGTCAAAGATCCCGATCTGCGCGAGCGTCTGACCGCAGTGATGGCGAACACCCTGTCGCCACGGCGAACGGATCCGACTAGTCGGACGGATCGGCAGCGACCGACGTGAGCGGTCCCTTGAATAACTCTCGCGCGTAGGCCGCGGTCGCCGCTGTATCCTTCCCTCCCAGCGGCCCGATGCGCCCCTCCTCGCCGGATTCATCAAGACGATAAAACCCTCGGACCGCCTTTTCGAACGCCTCTCGGACTGTCCGATCGTCTGAAGAGCTGGATGCGGCGGCGGTCAGGTACCGATGCAGCATCTCGGGCTCGGTCCAGGAATCGTGGGTGAAGATATAGATCGAGATGCGGCGGTAGCGGCCCGCAGGGTCGGCGGGCGTGGTGGGCTGAATCTTCATCGGGCCGAAATCCCGTGTCTCGCGGCCCACTTTCCGGAATCGATAGATGAGGCTCTCGATCCCAGAATCGCTGGCCCAGGCCGGCACGTGCACCGCCACAGCGGTGCCTTCCTGGGAACCGACGCTGTAGGGAGGGATGGACCGATCGGGTCGGCTCAGAAACATCCCGACGCTGATCAGCACGAAGGACCCGACGAACACCCCCAGCCCCAGCTTGACGACCGTGTCGAGTTTCCGAGGGGCCTGAGGGGACGCGTGAGGAGCTTGATGATCGATTGGGTCTTGCATGACGGAGAGGGGGCCAGCGGCCTGAGAGAGGGGGCGAAGACTGGAGGCTTTTATCCGCCGTTGCCTTCCGGCGGTCCGCCATCTCCGTTCCCGGGGGGCGCTTCGTCACGCTCGGCGCTCTCGGCCAGCCTCGCCACGCCGATGACCCGGTCATCGGCATCCTCCAGGTCCAGGATACGGACGCCTTGGGTGTTGCGCCCGATCTCGCGGATATCATCCACCCGGCAGCGGAGGATCTTCCCTTTGGCGGCCATAATCATGATCTCATCCTCGTCGCGAACCTGCAGGAAGCCGACCGCCAAGCCATTGCGCTCCGTGGTCTTGACGCTGATGATGCCCTTCCCGCCCCGTCCCTGCACGCGATATTCGGTGACCGACGTCCGCTTGCCGTAGCCGCCCTCGGTAATGGTCATGATCGCGGTCGTGGAGTCCGGCGTGATGGTCTCCATGCCGATCACCTCGTTGCCCTCCTCCAGCGTGATGCCCCGCACACCGCGCGCTGTGCGACCCATGGGCCGGGCATCCTCCTCCTTAAAGCGGATCACGATTCCCTGCCGCGTGCCCAGGAGGATTTCGCGTTGGCCGTCCGTGATCTCCACCCCGATCAGCTTATCCCCCTCGTCCAGCGTGAGCGCGATGATGCCGCCCTGGCGGGGGTTGCCGTAGGCCGAGAGCTCCGTTTTCTTGATGACACCCTGCCGCGTGGCCATGACGACGAAGCGGTCGTCGCGAAACTCTTTGACGGCCAGCGTGGCGGTCACCTTCTCGTCGCCTGCGAGGGCCAGGAGGTTCACCATGGCTTTACCCTTGGCGGCGCGGCCGGCCTCGGGGATCTCGTGCACCTTCAGCCAGTACACCTTCCCGGCGTCCGTGAAGAACAGCAGGTAATCGTGCGTCGAGGCCGTAAAGAGGGTCTCGACGAAGTCCTCCTCCTTGATCCCCATGCCGATCTTGCCCTTGCCGCCGCGCCGTTGAGCCCGGTAGAGAGACACGGGGTTGCGCTTGATGTAGCCGGCGTGGGAGATGGTGACTACCACCTCTTCCTGGGCGATCAGGTCCTCGATGTTGATCTCCGCCTCTTCCGGTATGATCTGCGTCCGCCGCTCGTCCTTGTAGGCCTCCTTCACGGCCAGCAACTCGTCCTTGATGATCTTCCGGACCAGCGCCTCGCTCGCCAAGACCGACCGGAGGTATTCCATTCGCTTGAGCGTCTCCTGGTACTCCTCGACCAGCTTGTTCCGCTCGAGCTGGGTCAGCCGCTGGAGCTTCATGTCCAGGATCGCGCTGGCCTGAATCTCGGTCAGTCGGAACTGCCGCATGAGGCCGCCCCGGGCTTCGTCGGGAGAGGCCGCGCGACGGATCAGCGTGATCACCGCGTCCAGGTGGTCGAGCGCGATCTTGAGGCCTTCGAGAATATGGGCCCGCTCTTCGGCCTTGCGGAGTTCGAAGGCGGTCCGGCGCACCACCACCTCGCGGCGATGCTCGATGAAGGCCTCCAGAATCTGTTTGAGGTTCAGCACCTCCGGCCGGTTGCGGACCAAGGCCAGCATGATGACCCCGAACGTGGACTGCATCTGCGTGTGCTTGTAGAGCTGATTCAGCAGGACCAGGGGGATCTCGCCCTTCTTCAGCTCGATGACGATGCGCAAACCGTCCCGGTCCGATTCGTCGCGCAGGTCGGAGATGCCCTCGATCCGCTTGTCCTGGATGAGCTCCGCGATCTTCTCGATCAGCCGGGCCTTGTTGACCTGATAGGGAATCTCGGTCACGAGGATGCGGTCGCGGTCGGTCCGCTCGTCGGTCTCGATCTTCACCTTGGCCCGGAGGGTCAGCAGGCCCCGGCCGGTCTCGTAGGCGTCCTTGATCCCTTGCTTCCCATAGATGAACCCCGCGGTGGGGAAGTCCGGCCCAGGGACCGCCTTCATGAGCTGGGGGATCGTGACGTCCGGGTTGTCGAGCAGCAGGACCACGCCCGCCACCACCTCCCCGATATTGTGCGTGGGGATGTTGGTGGCGTAGCCGACCGCGATCCCGCCGGCACCGTTCACGAGGAGATTAGGGACCTTGGCCGGCAGCACCAACGGCTCGGTGCGCGACTCGTCGTAGTTCGGGCCGAAATCGACCGTTTCTTTGTCGATGTCGGCCAGCATCTCCTCAGCCAGCTTCGTGAGCCGGGCCTCGGTGTTGTGGTTCACAAAACCGTTTGCAACGAAGGAATGGCAAGAACTGTCCACGCGGATGGAGTACGCACGCTGCTTGCCCGCGTCCTCGACGCTGACGACCTGCTCGAAGAGATAGCGCGTCCGGACGATCTGTTCGATCACCGCAACATCCGCTGCCGGAAGGACCTGCGCCAGTCGCGGCAGAGCCTCTGGAAGCCGCGCAAGACGGTCGAAGTTGTGCTTGGATAACCACTCCCGCTGGCCGCGTGCAGCGTTTTGGCGAACGAACTGGGCAATAAACGGCACGAAATCCGTCCTCGACAAGGCGCGTCCAGTATGCACACTCAAGATGCGCTTGAGCGCCTCGCACTTGGCCTTCGATGCAAAACCGATCTTCTCGGCAAATCGCCGGAGGTTGTCCAGCCCGATGATGCCAAGCCGGGACATCCCACGTGCGGAGTCCTCACCCAGCGCAGAGACGATCCCAAATCGGAGGAGAAGCGTCTGTACCTGCCGCAGCAGTGCGCGGTT
Organism: uncultured Nitrospiraceae bacterium; assembly: GCA_964373365.1. Taxonomy (GTDB): domain Bacteria; phylum Nitrospirota; class Nitrospiria; order Nitrospirales; family Nitrospiraceae; genus CAYJUP01. Next base: position 2,145 of record CAYJUP010000084.1, on the reverse strand, counting down.
CTTCGCCCACAGGCCAACGCGGAGCAAGCTGCGGCCAGACCGCTCGACTGCACCATCACCCTCATACAATCCTCTCAGGAATGCCGCAGTCACACCTTGGGGAGACCGTAGAACCGCTTCAGGAATCTCGCGCACCGCTGATTTGCCGGACAACCCGAGCGTGTTCAGGAAAGCAATGACGTGCTGGCTGACCACCTGCATCTGCCAGAACGCCTTCTTGCCAAAGCTGTTCGGCTCTCGCAGGAACATGTGCAGCCGGCACGTTGGGAAGACACGCTTCCACGTTGCCTGGAAAGTATCAGCAAACTCTCCCTGAACGTTCGTAAACTCGATGGCCGGCTCGCGGAATGTCCCTTTAGCAAGCAGCGCGCCAACAAGGAAGGCAAGGTCCTCGTTGAGAGATGGAGGGAGGGCATGCTGCTCCCATCGAGATCCCTTCGGAATCCCTGGATGAAGCGGACGCAGATCCACCGGCTCATCAGGCCACAGCGTCTCGCTACGATCCAAGACCAGCCAGTCACCAGGCTTGATCTGTTCGATGGTCCTCCAGACAAACTTTGGACATCGGCGCGGTCCAGGGAGGCACATGAGCAGGGGGTGGTTCAGGGTTCCTGTCACCTCGTAACCGCGCCTTGTCCGAACGCGGCGTGTGGGAAACGCGCCACAGTCAAACCATTTGCTCGCTGCGTTGATCCTGCCGTCCCTGGAGAGAACACGTACAGAGATGTTCTCATCCCCAAAAGGAGAGAACCGGTCAATACGCTCAAGGCCCCGGTCCGTGACCATGAGCGTCTCGCCTGTCACACAATATCTCATGGCGGCCGGCGGGTCGCCGTCCACCGAACCATAATTCCCCTGGCCGTCCACCAGCGGATAGCGCATGTTGAAGTCCTGCGCCATGCGGACCAAGGCGTCGTAGACCGATAAGTCGCCGTGCGGGTGGTAGTTGCCGAGCGTATCACCAACAACCGCCGCAGATTTTCTGAATTTCGCCGTGTGATCAAGCCCGAGATTATGCATCACGTAGAGAATCCTCCGGTGCACGGGCTTCAGGCCGTCCCGCACGTCGGGAAGAGCGCGCGCGACAATAACCGACATCGCGTAGTCGATGTACGACCCTTTCATTTCATTCACGATCTCTCTCTTTTCAATTTTCCCGAGTAGTTGCTCTGCCATAAAGATAGAAGTTAGAATCTAGAATAAATATGTCATTCATTTTTCGATTTTGTGCCTGAAGATGCTCCCGAGAAGAGCGCCTTCGCGTCTGAAAAGAGCCCTTTGAAGTTTTCCCTAAGCGTGGGAAGATTTTCGACTGATTTCGCGATGTCCTTACCCCCGCCGCCCGTACGAAACTCTGCCATAAGACCCGAGAAGGAGAGAGAAAGTATCCCGACGGAAAAGAGGAAAGCAAACGCCACGCCCGCCCAAAAATATTTGAGGCGCGTCGCGTATGGTTTTTCCTGAATTGATGCGATAAATTTTTTCATAGCTACGGTTTTAATAGTATAATCTCCTTCTCTTTATTCGCTAAATCTTTTTCTTTGATAAGGATTCTCTCTTGTGGCTCGAGTTTCCCCTTGCCGAATATTTTCAAAAATTTCTCCGGTCCTTCGAGCTTGAGAGCAAGCCCCGGAACCTTAAAATGCATGGGAATGATAATCTTCGGGGAAAGCTGGCGCGCGAGTTTCGCCGCCGCGTCTGAATCGAGAACTTTGTGCTTCTCTTTTCCGAGCGTAAAATCTCCGCCGATGGGCAGAAAAAGAATGTCGATTTTTTTCGCAATGTCTGAAAATATCTCGGGAATCATGTGCGGCTCCGCCATTGCTCCCACGTAGAGGCACTTGAATCCGTCGATTTCAATGAAGTAGATCGTGTTCCCGTTTTCCCCAACCCCATGGACATAAATCCCTTTTGTTTCATATTCTCCCGGAGCATCAATCAAAAAATCTCCTTTCGGGATTTTTGTTTCATACGCGATCACCAGGTCGGGTTTCTGCTGGGCAAGGTTCACAAGTCCCGCCTCCTTGGGATAGGGATTCACAAGAAGCGTCTGCGATTTCGCGCCGCTCGTCTGAAGCTTAAAACAAAAATGGCCAAGCCATGAGATGGTCATACGTTTATAGTAGCACAAAAAGAGTATCTATT
>CAYJUP010000083.1:0-8697 GCA_964373365.1 uncultured Nitrospiraceae bacterium | reverse complement strand
ATTGGCTACCTGCTGTTCGCTGCTAGCGAGCTCCAGGCGGGAGGCAAGAGCCGTCAGGCCTCCAAACGGAACCGTTCCGTCTCGCGAGCGATCCGACGCAGTTCGTCAGCCTTCGTCTGTCCGCGGGTCTTCACGTTCCGATACATGGCGAGCGCCCAGAGTGGGAAATACTGACAGTACCAGTGATAGCGGAGGTAGAACACGCGCGGGAACCCGGTCCCGGTGTGCCGGATTTCCTCCCACGAACCGTCCTGTCGCTGGTGCCGGATCAGATAATTCACCCCGCGCACCACGCTGATGGAATCCGACATTCCCGCCGAGAGCAACGCAAGCAGGGCCCAGGCGGTCTGGGAAGGCGTACTGTCTCCCCTCCCGGCCTCGGCGGGATCGGCATACGACAGGCACGACTCCCCCCATCCGCCGTCCGGATTTTGTTTGGACTCCAGCCAGGCCACCGCTGCGCGAACGTAGGGAGCGGACATGTCCTCGCCGATCATCCGCAACCCGGCCAGGACCGACCAGGTCCCGTAAATGTAATTGACGCCCCAGCGGCCATACCAGCTTCCATCCTCTTCCTGCTCCCGCCTCAAAAACTCCAGCGCCGGCCCCGCAGCCCGGTGAGTTCGGTCATAGCCGAGCACCCCGAGCATTTCCAGGCAGCGGCCCGCAAGATCGGCTGTGCTGGGATCCACCAGCGCCCGGTGATCCGCAAACGGGATGACGTTGAACACCATCCGGTTATTGTCCTTGTCGTAGGCGCCCCAGCCGCCATCAGAGCCCTGCATGGCCATTACCCATCGAGACCCGCGGGCGATCGATTGCTGCTGCGCGTCGCGGTTCGGCATCCGCAATTTGGCCAACGCCATCAGGACCACCGCGGTGTCATCCACGTCCGGATACATCTCGTTTTCGAACTGAAAATACCATCCGCCAGGCTCGGCGTTGGGCGCCGAGACCTTCCAGTCGCCCACCGTCGTGGTCTGGCGCGACAGCAGCCAGGCGGCGGCCTTGAGCAACGCCGGATGGTGCTGCGGCAGTCCCACCTCGATGAGCGCATTGATCAGCAGGGAGGTATCCCAGACCGGAGAGAAGCAGGGCTGAAGGTGCAGGGTCTCCGCTCGCCCCTGGCCGCCGTTCACCACTTCGTAGACCTCGAACGCTTCGATCTCCCGCAGCGCTTTAACCACCAGCGGGTGGTCAACTTCGTATCCCAAGCACCGCAGCGCCACGATGGAGTTCGCCATCGCCGGATAGATGCCGCCGAGCCCTCCGCTGCCTTTGAGATGGTCCAGCATCCAGTCCGCCGCCGTCCGGACCGCCGCCGCCCGCAACGCCCGGATCGGCATCCGGTCGTACAGCTTGAGCACCGCGTCCAGTGTAATGAACAGATTCCGCCATGTGAACCACGCTCGATCTTTCTTGAGCGGCGGCACCTCTCGATACCGGACCTGTTCGCGAGGTTGCGCGAAGAGTTCCTCAATGCCCTGCTCGCGAGGAATGCGACAGACCGGCCGGTGCGCGAACACGATCAGCAGCGGAATCAGCACCGTCCTGGACCAGTAGGACACGGCGTGGATGCTGAAGTAGAAGCGCTTCGGCAGCAGCATGATCTCGGGTGGCATGCAGGGGATGCCTCGCCAATCGTACTGATCGAACAGCGCCAGCGCGATCTTGGTAAAGACACTAGCCACCACCACCCCGCCTTTCGCGAGAATCGCCTCCCGGGCTCTCACCATGGAGGGTTCGTCGGCCGACGCACCCGACAACTTGAGCGCAAAATAGGCCTTCACCGAGGCGCTGATTTCGGACGGCCCGCCGTAATAGATTGGCCAGCCGCCGTCGGGCAACTGTGTGGCTTGAAGGTACCGGACCGCTTTGCGTTCCCGTTCCGGATCCACCCGGTTCAGAAAGCGCCGGAGCATCAGGTATTCGGACGTGAGGGTGGTGTCGGCATCCAGGTCAGCGACCCAGAAACCCTCCTCGGGATGCTGTCGCCCCAACAACCAGGCTTGGCTGCGGCGGATGGCTTCATCGATGGCCTCCGACTGACCGGCCGAAGGACCGATGGCTCGGCGCGTGGTCTGTTCAGGCGGAGCAACGGGATGAAGGTTGTGCGAAACCAGCCGAAGAGCAGGCGTGGAGCGCGTGCGGGAACCCACCTTGAGTCGGTCCGGGACCGATGCGAACAGGCTATCGGACAGACGGGTGATCAGATTCTTGAAAAGCTTCATGCTGTCCTTTGTATCACCTGGCGACGAGAGAAGGGAGCGAGGAAGGAGCTACCCGCCTACCGATGGCAGGACTCTGCCGGCCGGCCAGGGTCAATTTCATGGTGGGGTTTTATAGCAAACCGATCCCTCGACTGTCAAGGAAGGTAGCGGGTAGCGAGGAGCTAATAGCCAGCAGCCAACAGCGTTCAGAGCTCCTTACTATTCGCTGGTCGCTACACTCAGGCCGGCTGCAAGTCCACGAGGCGCACCGACACGAGTTTCGAGATACCCGGCTCTTCCATCGTCACACCAAAGAGCGAGTCCGCCACCGCCATCGTGCGCTTGTTGTGTGTAATCACGATGAACTGGGCCTCTTCGGCCAGTTCCCGAAGGACCTCCGTAAACCGTCCGATGTTCTCTTCATCCAACGGGGCATCGATTTCGTCCAGCACGCAGAAGGGCGTCGGCCGGATCAGAAAACTGGCGAAGATGAGCGCCATTGCCGTCAGTGTTTTTTCTCCGCCGGACAGCATGGTGATGTTTTTGAGACGCTTCCCCGGTGGCTGAGCCACGATGTCCACGCCCGGCTCCCCACCCGAACCGGGTTCTTGCTCTTCGCCCTCCTGCGGTTCGGTCAGCACCAGCTCCGCGCGCCCCCCTTGGAAAAATCGCGCAAACACCTCGCCGAATTTTTGCTGCAGCTCGTTGAAGGTATCCATGAACATTTGTTTCGTGGTCCGGTTGATCCGGTTGATGATCTCTTTCAGCGCCCTGACGGAGTTGGACAGATCCTCTTCCTGAGTGGTCAGAAAACGGTGCCTCTCGTCCAGTGCTTGGTGCTCCTCGATCGAGGCCAGGTTAATCGCCCCCATGCGCTCGAGCCGATCACGGATTTTCTGCAGTTGGTCCCGGAGTCCGAGCGAGATCTCGTCAGACTGTCCGTTCTCCCCGACCTCCTTCTCATCCTCACCCCTCGGCTCCTGCGCGAGGGCCGCTTCCTCGGAGAGTTGGTACGTGCCTGTCAGAGTGCCCTCCAAAGTGGCCAACTGGGTCCTGATTTCGGCCCGACGGACTTCGACGGCGGTGCGCGCCTCCCGACTTGACGTCAATGCCTCCCGAACCGAAGCCAATTCCCTCTCCACCTTCCGTGCAGTCTCGGAATCTCGAGCCTGCGCCTCCTGGGCCGAGACCCATTCCGTCCTGATCCGGACGGCATGGCGTTCCAGGTCTTGAAACAGGGCCTCGTTCCGCTCCCGTTCGTTCTCGCTGCGTCGGGTCGCCGCGACGAGCGAGTCGATCTGCTGATCGAGAGCGCCGACCCGAGCGGCCCGCTCGTCTTGCTCTTTGATGAGACGGGCCAAGTCCGCCCCGCCATGCTCCCGCCTCGCACGAAGCGCGGCGACTGACAGACGGGAGTCCGTCACCCGATGTTGCAGGGCGAGGCTCTCCTCTTCCATTCCTATGAGCCCCTTGCTGAGCTCCGCGAGGCCAGCCTCGCGATCCGCTTTCTGCTGCCGCATCCGAGCCAGACCCGTCCGAGCGGCCTCAATTTCCCCGTCGATCCGCTTTCGTTCTTCTTCGTCAATCAGTCGTTCCGCCCGGATGGTGTCGAGACGCCGGTCCAGTCCTTCCACGCTCTGCCCGAGGCCCGCCTCATCCTTGGCGAACGCAAGCATTCCCATCTCCGCTTCACGAATCGCCTCATCACGGCGCGGCGCGGCGACGACGCAGGATTCTCTCTCGGCCGACAACTGCTCACGATTCCTCCAGTTCTCCTCGACCGTGTGGGTCAATTCCGCCCGCTTCGCCTCCAACCGTTCGATTTCCCGCCGACGCTGAAGCAGCCCGCCGGACTCCCCATTGGCTCCGCCGGTGAGCACACCAGCCGCATCAAGGACCTCTCCTTCGAGCGTCACAAGCGTGGGGCCCCCTGGAGCCGACCACAGGCCGCGTTCCCACAGCCTGACGGCAACGTCGAGTGTCTTCACCACCACCACTCCCTCAAACAAACATGCCAAGGCCTGCTTCGACTTGTCAGGCGCGCGCACGAGGTCGAGGGCTCGTCCCAACACCCCTCGTTCGTCCGCCAATGCCGGCCACCATCCTTTGCCATTGCCCTGCCGCCCATCGGCATCGGCCGACCATCGGGGGCGCAACGGGAGGAACGTTCCCCGCCCGAGCTTCTTCTTCTTCAGAAATTCAATTGCCTGACATGCCTCGGAGGGACCATCCACCAGCCACGCGCGTACCCGCTCGCCCAGAACAGCCTCAATCGCCCGCTCAAACTCCGGCGGAACGACCAGCCACTCAGCCACCGCTTCCCGCACTCCCGCGCAGGCAGCCCGGAGCGAGGTGGCCTTTTCTTCGCCTTCCCGGCCATATCCCATATCCTCACGGACGACTCCCTGCAGAGCCCGCAGCCTTGATTCGACTCCCGCGAGCTCTTCTTGCTGCCGACCGACCATCTGATCAGTCTCGCGCAGGCGGTCGTCAAGCCGTTGGGCTTCCTTGCTCGTTTCCTCGCGTTCCCGTTGCAGCTCTCGAAGATGCCGTTCGCCGTCTTCCCGGCTTCGGACAATCCCCTGCAGCCGATCACATGCGCCGGCCCGTTGACCTTCAATCTCAGTCTGCTCAGCCACCAGCCGCCCGGCTCGACGCAGGGCTTCTGCGCGTCGGCTTTCCAACCCGGCCAGAAAGTTTTCCCCGCTGGTCACCTGGACGGTGATGTCCAGGATCCCGCGCCGCGCCCGGTTCTCCTCCTCCGCAGCGGCGGCTCGCCGAGCGGCCAGCTCCTGTACGGTCTTTTCCAGTTCAGCGAACGATCGCTCGCCCGTCACGATCTCAGCATCGGTCTGCGACAACCGCGTGCGCAGGTCGGCTATGTCCGAGGCCACCTGCGCGTGCTCTCGTCCGAGGCGCGCCAGCTCCTCCACGGCCTGGACTCGCTGTTGCCCATACAGCGTCAGCCGGCCTCCCTCCACCTCGACCGCGGTGAGGGCCTGCGCCTGCTGATGCTCGATGCGCGCCACCTCTTCTCGGAGACGGCTCACGGCTTCATCACCGCCCAGCATCTTCAGCCTGACCTCCTCAAGATGGCAGGTGAGGCGCGCCTGCTCCGCCGCCTGGCCCGATTCCTTCGTTTCCAGCGTTGCCAACTCGGCATCAACCGTCGCCTGGCCGCCAAGGAGCGCGCGGTAATTCCGAACCAGTAGGCGGATCTCCAGCGTCCTGGCTTCCTGCTGGAGGTTCTGATACGCGCGCGCCTGCCGGGCCTGCCGCTCGAGCGAGTTCAGTTGACGGCGCACCTCGGCAATGATGTCGCGAACCCTGAGTAAGTTCTGGTGGGTGGAGTCCAGTTTGCGGAGCGCCTCGGCTTTTTGCTTCTTGTACCGCACAATGCCGGCGGTCTCTTCGATCAGTTCCCGGCGATCTTGCGGAGAGGCGTTCAAAATCAGGTCAATGCGCCCCTGCTCGATGACCGTGTGCCCTTTCGATCCGGCCCTGGTATCCAGGAACAGGCTCCGGATATCCTTGAGTCGGCAGGGCGTTTTGTTGATCAGGTATTCGCTGTCGCCGTTCCGGTACAAGCGGCGCGTGATCATCACCTCGTGATACTCGCCAAGCTGGTTCGGCAAGGCAGGGACTCCGTCAAGTTTCTGATCCGAGAACCCGCTCATGATCAGCGAGACTTCCGCCATGCCGAGCGGCTTGCGGGTTTCGGTGCCGTTGAAGATGACGTCCTCCATGCGCTCGCTGCGCAGAGTCTTGGTGCTCTGTTCCCCCAGCACCCAGAGAATGGCGTCCACCACATTGCTCTTACCCGTGCCGTTCGGCCCCACAACCGTGGTGACGCCTTTGGGAAACTCGATCTTTGCCTCGGCAAACGACTTAAACCCGGTCAGCTCCAAGGACTTAAGATGCATCCTTTCCCCCTCCACGTCCGTCTCACTCGCCGATCCTCCGCAGCTTCATGAAATTTCGGCCCTTGTACCACAGCCTCTGGTAAAAAGCAAAGAAAAATACACTAGAAGGTGGACTTTAGAATGATACGCCTACAGGATATGGGGTATCCGGATAAGGAAGGTGATGGGAAGGATGAACGAGGGGCGACAGGGAATCTCTACACGCCTCAATCCTGGGAAGCCGACTTAATGGTCACCAGTTCCTTCGGAAGCAGGAATTCAACATCCTCTTCGATCACCGTCAACTCTTCCACTTCAGCCGCGCCATAGCGCTTGAGATATTCAACGACCTCGGTCACCAGAATCTCTGGGGCGGACGCGCCGGCCGTAATCCCGACCGCCCGGGCATCCTTCACCCACTCAGGGTTAATGTCGTCCGAGGAATCGATCAGATACGAAGGAATGCCGCAGTGTTCGGCTAGCTCGCGAAGGCGGTTTGAGTTCGAGCTGTTCGGCGAGCCGATGACCAGGATGACATCCACCAGTTTGGCAAGTTCCTTGACCGCGTTCTGACGATTCTGAGTCGCGTAGCAAATGTCTTCCTGGTGGGGACCCTTGATGCCGGGGAATCGGTGGTTCAGCGCAGCCACGATGTCCCGGCACTCGTCCACGCTCAGAGTGGTTTGGGTGACATACGAGACGTGGTGGGGGTTCTCTACGTGCAGATTCTCGACGTCGCGGACCGACGAGACCAGGTGAAACTTATCCGGAATCTGTCCCAACGTCCCGATCACCTCAGGGTGGCCGGCATGACCGATCAGGATGAGCTCATAGCCCTGCACATGATCGCGGTTGACCTCGTTATGCACCTTGATGACGAGGGGACAGGTGGCGTCGATCACCTTGACGCGCCGATGATTTGCCTCCTCCCAGACTTCCTTGGCGACGCCGTGGGCGCTGAAAATCACAATCGCCCCGTCCGGCACCTCGTTGAGTTCCTCCACGAACACGGCGCCCTTTTGGCGCAAAGAATTCACGACGTGACGGCTGTGCACAATCTCATGACGTACGTAGATCGGCGCGCCGTAGGTCTTGAGGGACAACTCGACGATGTCGATTGCCCGGTCCACCCCGGCACAGAAGCCTCTTGGATTCGCCAGATAGATTTTCACGTTTTCAGAGTGCTCCAGTGCTACTCACGCGAACGGCTTTCTGGCACCGCGATCTGACGTCGGGACCAGCAAGCCGTAGGCAACACCATACGTCAGATAAGCCCTCCGCGTCAACTGAATTACCCGACGGCTATTCGCATGGTCCGCGACCGCGCCCTTCGCCACCAAGAGCATTGACCCTACCGTCCCACTGCGACACGCAACTCCCGAGCCACGCCGTCCCTACGAACGGATTTCGGATCAGGTCGATCTTTATGCCTAACCCCTTCAACTCACATTTCAGCGTCCCTGCCTGGTTCGTAGGCGCAACCCAAACCTTCGGATGGGAAGTCCATACTTCAGCAGGATTTCCGATCCCACGGGATTTGTGTATGGTCACGGTGGTCATTCGACAGCGCACGGGCAGGGCGGCATGCAAAAGCGTCTGGGAAGCTTCGGCAAGATTCGGAAGCGACTGGAAGGCCAGGCCTGTCCGTTCTGCGGGTGGTTCCGCTATCACCTCGTGCTTCGCGCCGAGGCGAATACAGAAGAACCCCGCCTGGTGTGCCTGTGCAGTTGGTGTGGTCGCGAGAGAGAGGTCACGGCTGATATCCAGAAACTTGCTATCCAGAAGGCTGGATCCATCTAGTGCAGGAGTCGAGCATCCCGTGTCTGATTTAGAGCTGTCTGGACCGCGCAGACGCGAGCTTGTCCTCGCCATTGGCTACGGGATCGCAGTCCTTGCAATGATAGGACTTTACTACGTCCTACGATACCATCTCTAGGCCAGTAGTCGGACAGGCCACTGTCGCCTGGATGCGGACCTGCGGGTCAGGACTCGCCAGCGCCGCATCAAGACCTGCCTCCCCGCCGGCTTGGGGAGCCCGTGACGCCGGCCCAGCCGGAGACAGAACCACGAGCTGCGCAATCCGGCGCACCGGGGTGCCTCCAGCCTCCGCAGCGCCGGGCGCGTAAAGCACGGCATGCGGCCACCCGGCGAGCAGCCGCTCGATACCTTCGTCCAACGGCAGGCGCCCAAAGGTGTTGGAGACCTCCGCTGTCTCCACTCCTTCGCTCAGGTGGACCCGGAACCCACTCTGCCGGGCCAGCTCTGCCAGCACCAACCCCAGCGGAACTCGGTCAAGCTGTACGCTCAACCGGTCAGCGCGGACTGACAGATGCCAGGACTGGTGGGTATTCGTAGTGGGATCCGCGCGCGCGGATAGTCCGCCCTGGGCCCCACCCAGCAGCAGCGGTACGGTGAGCACCCAAGAGGGCAAGACCCGGGGATAGGCAGAGGGCGCGGTTCGTGGAGAGCGGGCCTTGCCACACCCGCCTCCCGCTCTTGACACCCCATCCCCTTCCCTTTACGCTCTGGCCGTAATGGAAGGCGCTGGCCGAAAGAAAATCCTGATCGTCGAGGATGAGAAAGAC
>CAYJUP010000082.1:0-8755 GCA_964373365.1 uncultured Nitrospiraceae bacterium | reverse complement strand
AGGAGCAGTGAGACGGCCGGTGTACCGAGACTAAAGACGAGTCCATAGATAAAAGCACCAAGAAGCCCGGGCCGCTGTAGGACCGTCACATCGGGCGGCCTGAGCGAAGGCCCCCAGAGCACCAATAGCGCGGCGACGAACGCCAGCGCCGCCATGATCAGCATCCACCATTGGCCAACCGCCTGGGTGGCAACCAGGCCCAAGACTCCAGCGAGCGCCCCGAGAGCGGTCAGACTGAGGACGAGGCCAGCAAAAAAGGCCATAGCAATCGAAAAGCCGCTGCCACGCACTCGACTTTCCGCCGTGCCGACCACGCCGGCGACTCCGAGGCCAACGGGCAGCGTGAAGGGACAAATGGCGCTGCTGAGCAGGCCGGCTACAAAGGCAATGCCGACGACCAGCCACGAGCCGTGAAGGAGCACGTCGGCATAGGTCTTGAGAAATTCCTCAACGATCATCTCGTGCGGCGCTCCCTCCCTCAGGATTGACCATAGGTCAGCTGGCCAGGCAGCCGGTTCTCACAACGTGCTCCCGTACGGTTCACTTTAGACTGGAAAGCTTGTACAGGGTCAGGGTCAGGAACACGGCCAATCCTGGAAACAATATGACATCTAGGTTTCCGGTGACCCAGCCCAATGCCATGGCCATGACCGTCACTATGACGACTGGAGTAAAACCGCAGATCCCTGTCTCATCGTAAAGCACACATTGAAACGGGTGCTTGTTCAGCATGGTGTAAGTTCCTTTCTTTGTCCAAGCCCTTCAGATTGTCAGTCGGTCCATGCGACCAGTACAGGGCTGGCTTTCAGGTCATCGGTTTCACAATCGCCCACAAAAGAGCTGAACGATCTTGCGGAAGGCGAAGAGCGTGGTGTCCTTGGGCGAGGCGCCAATTGCCGCTTCGGCGGCATTCTGAACGGCAGCTGTAGTGACACCAAAGCGCCGAGCGACATAGAGGGCATCCTCCAAGTCCAACTCGGTGCCTCGGCGAAGCTTGGCGATGATGAAATCGGTCGGGGACAGCAGCCTAATGCGGAGGCCAGGCTCTTCGAGGAACACCGATGCGCGGTCTCGATATCCCGGCGGCATAGCCACAACAGACCAGCCCGACATGTTCTCTCCAAGATCAGCGGGGATTTGATGGCCACGGAGGTACTGAGCCAGGGGTTCGGGGTCCCCAATTAGCTCACCGTCGATATCCTGGGTGGCCCGCTCGGCAAGTCCATACGCCTGGAGCGCGAGCCCTCCGACCAGCAAAAGGTCCACACTGGCACCGGTGTTCCGCACGTACTCTCGAAGGAGCGCGCTAAGTTGGTCAGTGTTGATCGGCAGCAAAGCGGAGCGCCTCCACGAATGTCCGATAGTCGCGTTGATCCACGGGGGAGGAATCGGCCGAGAGCGGGGCTCGCTTGACTACGGTCTCAATCAGACTCCGGTAGCTCGTGTACCACCGGCAGGCCTTGCGGTAGGCTTGCTGAACATCAGGGGCATTCAAATCCAGCACGGGATCGAGGCGGTCGTTCAGCAGAATCTCCAGCCACAGGAGGCGTCGCGCCTGAGGATCAGCCAGCGCCTCATCCAGCGTCTTCACGCCGGTATAGGCAGCCAGTAGCTTGAAAGGGACAGATTCGACCTTCACGGCATACCCCTCTGACACGCCGAGGGTAGCAGAGGCGGAGCCGCGACTCAACCTTTAGACTAAACAGCCGGCTTTTGCACAACGCTAGCCAACAAACGGGACGTGTCCTGCCAAACACTCCTGAAACTCTTCCTCGCCGACCGCGTCGCGCAGGAATGGAAGGGCAAGCCAGCCAAAGCATAATCCAGCCAGAAAAGACTCCCGGTACATTTTCTTCGTACAAAAACTAGCCTGGCACCATTTACTTCTCCTCGGGGCTAGGAGTCGCCGGTCTCCGAAACCTTCTCTCTTGCATGGAGCTTGTCCCAGGAGTCCTCGGGTTCGACGCCGGGGTCAAACCAAATGGGTTTTGTCTGGTTCGAGCACACTACAAAATGCTGGTCGGTGGAGAATCGTATTCTCTTGTTGAACTCATCGACAATTTGCGGCGTTGCTTTGATGTAACCGCTTATGCCACGCCGGTTCAGGCAAATGCACTGGCTTGGAGATACGGGCAAGGTAATCTCGATAGATTCGTACATCAGTGCCGGACCGCCATAGAGCGGTGGCCGCTTATAAGCTTCGGCATCGAACCATACGCAGGGATGATCAGACGTAATGAATCCAATCTCTTCGTCCGTCTCGAAAACCGCCATATCGAGGCGACAAAGCAGCGGTGTGGCTGCTTGAATCATTGGAATCAGCATTATCTGGAGCGGATTCTCGTGGAGCGCCTTGACTTGGTCGTAGTCCAATCCGTGACCGGAAGACGATGGCGGTAAGGCTGCGGCTCGTTCCTTCTGCTCTGGCGTGGCTGTCTCAGCCCACTTCATCATCTGTTCCATCATGCGGAGCGGGCGCTCCCATTGGCTTTTCTGGTGCTCGCGCATGGCGCGCGTTCGCGCTTGGGCGGCAGCGATGAACGCACACAGCAAAACATGTTCGGCCCTGTCTAGGGGGCGACGAAACTTGAGCTTACGGTTGCGAACGTGCGTGAATTCGGTTTCAAGTTGCTGAAGACCCCGCTCGAGCACCAGATTCCGAGCGCTATCCGGGATTTCGACGGTATACATGTCGGTCTCATGCAAGATGTTCTCGGGTGCCTTGCGTCGCGCGTTCGTGCCGTCCTTGTCAAAGATCCAAACGTACGGCGTTTGCGCTTCGGGACCCTTCGGGTCGCACCAGGCTTTGAGGTAACAGACAGGGACGAAATGCTGCTTCCGGTGACCCTTGGATTCCTTCCGCTTGGCGCGAATACTCAAAAGCGACTCCTAACTATTGAGTCTACTGCTCAAGCCCACGCAGTCCATCTTGTCATAAGAGTTTCTCTTCTCTATTCCTCACCTCCGTCGCGCGTGGCCTGGCTGCCTCAGACTGCGCGCGTCCGTTTTTGGCGCTTGCCCTCGCTTCACGGAGGGACGGCTGGGCTGATCCAATTGCGGCCGTCGAGCGAGCACCTTCTGAGTGTGCGCGCTCCGGGAGCACAGGACTAGCCTAGCCGTCCCTCCGACCCCTATTCTCCTTCGATGGGCACGTACAGCAGCGTCCCCTGGCGGTTGATCATGAGGAGGGTGAGATCCTTGGGCTTGATCGGCTCGACGAGCCGTTGGTAGGCGAATAGATCCGCGACCGGCTGATGATTGACCTCCAGAATCAGGTCACCGGGAATCAGGCCGGCTGCCTCCGCAAGGCTCCCCTCGTCAATGCCCGCGACGACCACGCCGGTCACCGCCCCGAGTCCGAGCTGACGAGCCACCGCCGGGCTGACCTCGTCGACCAGAAGCCCCGCCAGCGGATGCCCGGCCAGCACTGTGCGGGATGCCGCGAGCGACTTCCGGATGCGTTCGCGCGGCGCCTCCTGGATCACCAGATCGATTTGCTCCGGCCTGCCGTCACGGATGATTTCCAGGCGATATTTGCCTCCAATCGGCGCGCTGCCGATCAGATTGCGGAGGCGGCCGGAGTCCACCACTTCCTTGCCGTCGAACCGCACGACCACATCGCCCCGCCGCAGGCCGGCTTTGTCGGCTGAACCCTTGGGCAGCAAGTCGGTGATGATCGCTCCCTTGACATCCGGCAGCTTGAAGAGTTTCCCCAAGAGCGGCGTCACGTCTTGCGTGGACGCGCCGAGAAACCCCCGGACCACGCGGCCCGTCTTGATGAGGCTCTGCATGGCCGCCTTAGCCATGTTGCTCGGAATCGCAAACCCCACTCCCACGCTGCCGCCCGTGATGCTGGCGATGGCGGTGTTAATGCCGATCAACTCGCCCTTGATATTGACCAGGGCGCCGCCGGAGTTTCCAGGATTGATGGGCGCGTCCGTCTGGATGAAATCTTCATAGTCCGCGATGCCCACGTCCGCACGGCCGACCGCGCTCACGATCCCAAACGTCACGGTCTGGTTAAGCCCCAGCGGATTCCCGATGGCCAGCACGAAATCTCCGACCGCCAATCGGCTGGAGTCGCCCCACGGGATCGCAGAGAGGCCGCTCGCTTCGATCTTCACCACCGCGACATCAGTCTTCGGATCGGTGGCGACGACGCGCCCCTTAAACTGCCGTCGGTCCGCAAGCAGCACCTCCACGTCAATCGCATCGGCTACCACGTGGTTGTTGGTGATGATGTAGCCGTCGGTGGAGACGATCACCCCGGAACCCTGCCCGTATTGCCGTCGAGGAGGCAATTCCGGCAGAAGACCGAAGGGCAGGCCCTCGTCGCTGAACGCCTGGTCACGCACGACCACCGTCGACGCGATGTTCACGACGGCCGGAATGATCTTGTTCGCCGTCGCCTTGACTTGGGCCTGCAGATCCAAGACGGAGGGTGGGGAAACTGGAGCGAGTCTCTCGGCTCCGTGTGCGGTACCCAGCCCGAGCGCGGCGAGCGCAAGGAGCGAGGGCAAGGGGATCTGGCTGGAGGCTGTCCTTCTCATGGCCTGGCTCGCTTAACGCTTTCCGTCCGAAGCCAAAATGCTGTGGATCACCGTGATGAGATTCTCAGGGTCCAGGGATTCGACCTTGATGTTGCCGTCCAGTAGCACGGTCGGAGTTTGCTGGACGTTCACGCGCTGTCCCCACTTCTTGCCTTCCTCGACCGCTCTGGCCGGCTTGCCGCCGGCCAGCCCGGTTTCGAACGCCGCCGGATCCAGACCCACTTCTTTGATGAGCGATTCTCGGATCAGCCGGTCCAGGATGTGCATTCGATCCTTGTGGATCGTGCGGAACAGCACCCGCTTCATCTCCGCTCCTTTGCCCATCATCCTGGCTTGTTCGTACATGTCAAAGGCGGTCGGGAGCTTGCCAGGAATCACCGGAAATCCGACCATCGTCACTTCCAGCCGGTCCCCGAACTCCTTTTCCAGTACGGGGAGGACGGCTTGTTCGAACAGATGACAATGAGGGCAATAGAAATCGGCAAATTCGGTCAATTTCACTTTCCCGGTGGTGTGCGTGGAGGGTTCTTTCAATTCCTGGAATTTCCCTTTGAGCCCGGCCGGCACAGCCAGTGTCGTGGACACAATTCCTCCGAGTCCCATCACGCTCACGACGAGTGCCGCCACCAGTCGGACGATCCACTGTTTCCGATGCTTCATACAAGCCGCTCCTTTCGCGTGAGAGGCCCCCCCTGAGTGAGCGGCCATTATACAACAGACAACTCGTCTGAGTTATAATGAACTCATGCTTCGCTACCGCAGTTCCATGCGCCTATGGGTGCTGCTGGGAGCGATCGTGGCGCTTCTCTCGGGTTGCGCCTCAACCAGCTTCATCCCTGCCTCTCTTCAGACTCAGGTGGATCAAACTCTGACCTTTAGCCAACTCAAGGAATCAGCTGACTCGTACAGAGGCCGCCTGCTGGTGCTGGGGGGCGAAGTCTTGACCGCGAAGCGATTGAAAGATGGCACGCGCATCGCAGTCCTTCAGCTTCCGCTGGACGGTTCGCAGAAACCGGAGATGGATCGGACCGCATCCGAAGGCCGCTTCCTGGCTATTCAGAAAGGGTTCCTGGATCCGGCCACTCTGCCGGAAGGAACGCGTGTGACGCTGGTGGGGGAGGTAACCGGCGTCCTGACGTTGCCGCTGGATGAAACGGAGTATGCCTACCCCACGCTGGAGATCAAGAATCTGAAGGTCTGGCCCGATCTGGTCGCATCGCAGTACGGATCTACTCCGTACCTCAGTCCGTATTGGGGGCCTTACTGGAGCGGCGCCTATTGGGGAGGTCCCTCCTGGTGGGGGCCGGGGTGGGGACTCGGAGGCTGTTGTGCGTCCTGGCAGCAGGGCCACCGTGCGACGCCCCGCCTACCTCTTCGTTTCAGGCACGCCAGGCGTTCTCGGTGATTTCACTGTAGGGAGATGAGGCCGATGTCACCTGCCCATCTGTTGAACGATTCGCTCCACCCGCTCGTCCCTCCCGCCTAATTCCAGATACTTCCGGTAGTGAGCCAGCGCCCGAGCCGTATCTTTCCGGTGTAGCTCGTAGAACACGCCCAAGCTGTAATGCGCCTCGGCCATGTTCGGTTTCAAAGACACAGCGGTCTCGTATTCCTCTTCCGCTTCATGCAGCTTGTTCATGCTTGTGTAGAGGCCACCGAGGTTGAGATGGGCCTCGGCATATTCGGGTCTGAGCCGGATCACTTCATGAAACCGGCGGGCGGCCTCCTGCAACTTGCCCTCGCTCCGGTAGAGGAACGCCAGGTTGTAATGCGCATCCACGAGGTCCGGTTTGGCTGCGACTGCCATCCGATAGGCTTCAGTGGCCTTCGTGAGATGGTTTTCCTTTTCCTCGATGCGTCCCATCAGGTACCACCCGTCCGGATGGCTGGGATCGACTTTGGTCAGCCGTTCCAAGACCTCACGCGCTCGGCGACTGTCGCCGAGTCCGTCAAAGATAACCCCGAGGCTGTAGAGCGCCCCGGTATGATTCGGGTTGATCGCCAGCAGGGCCTGGTACACCTCAACGGCCTTGTCGTTCAGGCGGTTGCGCTGGAACTGCCGGGCAAGAACCCAATACGCCTCTTCGTACTTAAGGCTGATCTGAATGGCCCGCCGCAGCACCTGCTCGGCGTCGGCGAACTTGCCCTGTGCTTGATAGACCAGCCCAAGGTGATAATGGGCCTGGGCAAAATCGGGTTTCTGTTGGATCGCCTGTTTCAGCGCCGTAATCGCATCCGAGGGACGCCGCTTCCCTTCGAAGTACACCTGACCAAGGAGGTGGTAGGCATCGGGGAACTCGGGCTGGAGCTGGATCCCCTTTTCTAGGGCTGCGATCGCGTCGTCGTTCTTGTCCTGCTCGAAGAGCTTGGCCGCGAGGAGATACAGGTCATGGGCCTTGCTGTCGGCAGCGATGGCCGGTGGCGCTGCGGCTGTGACTGCGGCGAGCGCCACGGCAAGAGTGAATCCAATCATCCCGACGCGTCTAGCCTGTATCATAGGTAGGCGGGGCCTCCGTAACGCGGGACTATACCCGGCGAGGACGATGAAATCAATGGAGCGCGACCGCTTTGACCGGCTCGCCCGCGCGAATCCGCTCGATCTCTTCCTGAATTCTCTGCTCCGTCAGGAGCCCGCCCTTGATGTAGGCCCGCACGATCCCGGCTTCGTCAATAAAGACGCTGACCGGCAGACCGAACACTCCATACATGTTGGCCACCCGATTGTCCTGGTCCAGCAGAACGGGAAACGTATGGCCGTAGGTTCGAATGTGCTCGCGGACTTTGGTTTCATCTTCGAGTTCGTTCACAGCCAGGACGACAAACCCCTTGTCACGCAGCTTGTCATAACTGGCCTGCATCGCCGGCATCTCGGTCGTGCAGGGCTTGCACCAGGTCGCCCAGAAGTTCATCAGGACGATCTTGCCGCGGTACTCGCTCAGGCTCTGGGTCCGACCGTGCAGGTCCGGAAGGCTGAAGTCCGCGGCCGCCGTGCCCACCACCGGCGGCCGGGCGCTCATGCCCCATACCGTGCTCTTCGTGTCACCCAGCAGTGCACAGGCAACGGCCACCATGCCCAGCACCGTTCTGATCCTAATCGACACTGTCTTCATACCATTCCTCCTCGTCAGGCTACGTATTGCGTATTCGAATCGTTGGCTTATTGACCCGTTCAATGCACCAATGAACCGACGAACCAATGAAACAGTTTCTCATAGCGTCGGCGCTTGAAAATACTTCGTGAGTCCGAACACGTAACTGACTCCCTGGGCAAGGTTGTTGTTGAAGTCACGAGCCACAGGGATCTGCGAAAAGAAATAGAACTGGGTGGTCTCGCCCAGGTTGATTAGGAATCCAGGTGTGTAGGCCAGAAACGTGGAGCCGGTATTGGGGACCCGGCGATTGACGACGGTCGGATCAACCGTGAACGGGCTACCGGGAAAACCAGGATCACCCGGATGCAGCGACTGCCTGAGCGAGGCTTCCATGTTATCGTGGGTCAAATACCGGTAGTTGAGCTGGCTCGTCAGGACCAGCCAGGGCACCGTCACTAGATTCAATCCCGCGTTCAGGAGGTACTCGTCCCCGAACTGGTAGCCATCGCTGTTCCGGAACGTATGCCGGTAGCTGGCGAAAGCAAACTGGTTCAACCGGTGCGGAATCAACTCATAGGTCTG
Organism: uncultured Nitrospiraceae bacterium; assembly: GCA_964373365.1. Taxonomy (GTDB): domain Bacteria; phylum Nitrospirota; class Nitrospiria; order Nitrospirales; family Nitrospiraceae; genus CAYJUP01. The sequence goes on along the minus strand of CAYJUP010000082.1, from coordinate 531 downwards.
ATAGACAGACCCGATCAGCCCGACTTGGCCTCGCCCCACTTGGAGCGTCGGCTCCATGAGAACGCCGTTTTTATCCCTCGCGTTGTAATCGCCGGCCGGCAAACTCACCCCGATCCCCATCACCAGCATGCTGCGCAGCGTCGGCACCACGTTGTACTTGCCGGTAACCCTGATGTCGCCGATCCCATTATCGGTGAATTGCAACGGCTCACCGACTCCCCCATCAGCCTCTCCCACCTCATCAAGATGTCGATGCCGAATGCGCACATACGGCACCGTGACCTGTAACCCAAAGCGGTCCGTCACCCCGTAGTTGAGATCGAGGGTGTAGGTCTGCAGGATCGTGCGGACCTCTTTGTGATTGTCCAGCGTGAGACGTTGTCTCTCCTGATTGGCATGGGGAATAATCCCATCCGTGCCCTCCTGCACGCGATACGGCGTGTAGTTGTAAAAGGCATTGACCGTCAGGAGGCCTTTTTGTGGCACCTGTTGCTGGGACCCGATCACGACAAAGCATTGCACGGCGCCGCA
>CAYJUP010000081.1:0-8852 GCA_964373365.1 uncultured Nitrospiraceae bacterium | reverse complement strand
CCATGCCCCGATACACCTGCCGGGAGTCGGCCGTGAGCACCTCGGTCCCCAGCGCGTTCGCGAGGAGGATCGCCGCCTCACTCTTCCCGACCGCCGTCGGACCAACGACCACGACGAGCGGCTTCCTCCCCGTCGTGATGCGTGACGAGTCATGCGTGATGAGTGAAGACTTAGTCGTCATGGGTTATTCGGCATCCTTACTTGTCACTCGTCATCCTCACTCATGACCCGATATTCATTATGCGCGACCGAAGATTCTCGCCAGTTCTTCCGCCGGCAGGCGGAGCGCGACCCTTCGGCCGTGAGGGCAGGTCATCGGCAGACCCTCCTCCACCCAATCTTCGATCAGCCGCTTGCTCTCCGACGGTTCCAGCGCACGACCGGCCCGGACCGCGGCATGGCACGCCAGGGACGCCATCACCGGCCGCACGCGCGTTTCCAACGACGACGCCGAGTTCCAGTGTGAGAGGTCCTCGACCAGGTCTTGGACCAGCGAGGGATAATCAAACTGCCCCAGCAGAGCCGGGACCGCTCGAATCACGAATGAGGTGGAGCCGAACGATTCCAATTCCAGGCCAAGTTTCGCCAGGTCGGACAGGTGCCGCTGCAGGAGCGTGGCCCCATGGGGTGGCAGCTCAACCGGTTCCGGAATGAGCAACGGCTGTGACTGCACGCCTCGCTCCTGCCAGGCCCGCCACAAGCGTTCAAACAAGACCCGTTCATGCGCGGTGTGCTGGTCAATCACATGCAACTCCGATCCCACCTGCGCAACCAGGAACGTCCGGCCGATCTGCCCCATCGGAACTACGTCGCAGCCCGGACCGACCAGATAGGTCTGCGTAGCTTCCCCGGCGACCAGCGCCGCCGACATGTCGCCAGCATCGGGGCCAGGAAGCATCGCTTCACGCGCCGGATTTTGTATCAAGTTATGAGAACGTTCTTCTATCGTCGGGGGTTCCGGTCCGGGCCAGCCGCCGGTCGCCACCCGCGCCGCCTGGTCGTCCGGTGATCCTGGAGACACGGAGAGCGCACCGACGATCCCCGACTCCTGAGGGCGACCACCCAACGCCTCCCGGATCGCCTGCCGCACCGCCTGGTGGATCAGTTCCTGGTCCACAAACCGGACCTCCCGCTTCGTCGGGTGCACGTTCACATCTACTCGGTCCGGATCCACCTCGAGAAACAGTACGAACACTGGATGACGTCCTTTCGCGAGGAATGTCCCGTACCCATCGTAGACCGCATGCGCGACGGTCGCGTTCTTCACCGGCCGACGATTGACAAAAAGTTCCTGCGGAGTCCGACCGGCGCGCGTCCGCACCGGATTGACCGTGAGGCCTTCCAGGCGAAACCCCGGTCGCTCATCCCGCACCTCGACGGTCTCATTCAAAAATCGTGTCCCGAAGACCTGCAGGACCCGATCCCGGAGGGAGGACACAGGAGTGTATTCCAGCACATCCTGTCCGTTGTGCCTGAGGCGAAACTGCGTGCGAGGCCACGCCAGACCGGCCTGCTGGACCATTTGGCAGATATGAGACAACTCGGTTGCGGTCGCTTTCAGAAACTTCTTGCGGGCCGGTGTGTTGAAAAAAAGATCCGTGACTTCGACCTGGGTGCCGGGAGCCGCCGCAGCTTCTTCGATTTTGGTGATGGTGCCGCCTGTCATCAACAGCCTGGTGCCCACGGGCTCGTGCCGGCATGCGGTGACCATCCGAACCTTCGACACTGAGGCGATGCTGGGCAGGGCTTCTCCGCGAAATCCCATGGTCCTGATAGACGCGAGGTCTCGTTCCGAGCGCAACTTGCTCGTTGCGTGACGCTGAAACGCCAGCGAGGCATCGGTCCGACCCATACCTTCGCCGTCATCGGTCACCCTGATCATCCCGCGCCCACCGTCCGTCACCTCGATGGTGATCCTCGTGCTTCCTGCATCGAGGCTGTTGTCGATGAGTTCCTTCACCACAGCAGCCGGACGTTCGACGACCTCGCCGGCGGCAATCCGGCTGACAATCTCCCCCGGTAGGACCTGGATTTTTCCGACGCCGCCGGCGACGCGCATCACCCCGCTCTCCAAAACAGGCGGCACCGAACAGTTCCACAGCCACGCATCGTATCAGCATGTCGGATACACTGGTTCGCAGGTGAGACGTCGGTGGGGTGGTCGGTGAGCACGTCAGGCAGGTCTCCGTCCCGCGGGTGGCGAGCTTGCGGCAGGTCGCACGTCATCGTAACTCGGCCAATTTATTCTTGGCTAACTTGGCCTCATCGGAATGTGAAAACTCTTCGATCACTCGCTTCAGGAGCCCGCGCGCTCTCTGTGTATCGCCGGTTTCCGCCGCCGACAGCCCCAGCTTGAACAAGGCCGGAGGCACTTTTTCATTGCGAGGGTACTCATCCACGACCCGCTCGAATGCCTGCATCGCGCGCACATAGTCCTTCAGACTGTAATAGGACTCTCCCATCCAGTAATGGGCGCTCGGAACCAGAGACGCCGAGGGGAAGTCCTTTAAGAATCGCTGAAACCCTGTGACCGCCAGCTCGAACCGGCCGTCTAAATGGTCATTGTAGGCCAGGTTAAAGGCTGAGGTCGGTGTGATGCCCGGGGTGCCGGGTATCACGGGCCCCGCCTTGGGCGTGTCGGGGAGTCTGGCCGGCTTGGACTGACGCGACGGCTCACTCGAAGCGCTGCCCGGCTTCATGAGGCCAGTCTGGAGTGCTTCCTCGAAATGAGCCAGCCGTCGTTCCAGCTCCTTCACCCGTGCGGCCAAATCTTCAAGCCGCTGCTCACCAAGGCTGGATTCCTTCCCCCCGTCGGCGGCCTGTGCCGGTTTCCCTCCCGGCTTGACGTCCAATTTCGTCTCGAGGGACTGGACCCGGCGCTGCAACGTTTCCTGTTGTTTGCCCGCCTGATTCTGGGCCTTGACCACATTCTGCAGTTCTTCCCGCATCTCCACAAAGTCGGCGTGCTTGGCGCACCCGGCCTGGGCCAGCGTCAGGACGGACAGCCCTGTGAGGGTCGCAAGATAGAGGGAGACCGTGTTACCCATAGCGCTTAGCGTGTTTGGTTGAGCTGCGTCAACTTGTCCCAGGCCTTATTAGCCTCCGGGGTCTTGGGAAAGGTGTCCACCACCTGTTTCAGCGCCGACACAGCCCGACTCCGGTCCTGGAGGGCCAGGTAGGCAAAGCCTTTCTTCAGCAGAGCGGCGGGGACTTTCTCGCTGCTCGGATAGGCCAGCTTCACACGGTCGAACGCCTCGATCGCCCGCACGAATTCCTTCTTCCCGTAATAGCACTCGCCCAGCCAGTACTGGGCATTGGGAGCGAGGGTTGAGGTCGGATAGCGGACCAGGAATTCCGAGAAACCCCGCAGTGCCTTGTCCAGTTCACCCTGCTTAAATTTCTGCATGGTTCGATCGTAGGTGTCCTTGGCTGGTTCGCCGGTCGGCGCCGGCCTCGCGTCGGGTGAGCCGGAGGACGGCGCCGTGTGCTGATCCTGACGCTGGCTTGACCGGTGTTCCTGCTCGGCTTTCCCCGCTTGCTTCGAGCCTCTCCCAGCACGCGAGTCACGAAGCTGGGCCACGGTATGGGTCACCGCGGTGATCTGCGCACTCATCGTCTGCAAGGTTTTGGCCAACTCGTCAAGACGGCGATCCTGTTCCTCAACACGGGACATGACTCTGCCCCCCACGGTCTCGAGCGTCTTCGCGACCGACACCACACTCTTGTTCACGTCGTTCAGATGGGCGGTCGTGGTGTTGGCATCCGATTCGACCTTGGCCGTCAGCGTATCCGTTCGTCGAGAGAGAGTGGCTGAGAGTTCGTTCGCCCACTGCTCTTCTTGAACGAGCTTCTCGCCTAAACCGGTCAGCGCCAGTTTGAAGTCCGCAAGCGCTCGGCCAAATTGAGCCAGCTGATCCGTCAGGGTATGGTTCTGGGATTCAAGGCGCGTCTCGAAGGTCTTCGTCACAGACGCGACCGTGGCGCTGATCGTGTCCAGCCGTACAACCAGATGCCCCAACTGCTCCTTCAGTTGTTGCTGGCTCGCCGCTCGATGTTCCAGATCGTCCAGGCGGCTTCCCAGTGCGGTGATCTGATGGGCGCTCTCATCCAATCTGCCTTGCACCCGGGACAGATCCGCCTCTCGAAGTTCGACAATCTCGGCGCGGAGCTTGGCGCGGGTTTCGTTCACCCGCTGGTCAATCTGTTTCAAATCCGAGTGCTGGGCGAGACAACCGGACAGCAGCACGCCGCCAAGCGCGCAGGCTACCAGCTTCCCGGCATCCGATCGAACCATCCGCTTTCTGTGCGTGGCCAACCCAACCTCCCCCGACATGCCCCGTAGCGCGACTGGGAATTACTTTACGCGGAGGGTCATATGCCCGCGCCGATTTTGCTGGTAACAGGCCTCGTCGTGTTCCTTGCAGAACGGCCGTTCCTTTCCGTACGAGGTGACGGTCAGCCGACCGGCGCCCACACCGAGCTCGACAAGATAGTTTCGAACCGCCTTGGCCCGCTTTTCGCCCAGCACGACGTTATAGGCCTGCGTCCCACGCTCATCGCAGTGTCCCTCGATCGTGACCACCTTGCCCAAATTGGACTTCAGCCAGTTGGCGTCAAGCTCAAGGGCTTGCTTGGCTTCATCCGAAATTTTCCAGCTGTCAAACGCGAAAAAGACGTCCCTGAGCCCCGCCGCGGCCGTGGCGACTTGCTCCCGCTGGATGTCTTCCGTGTGTCGACGGGCGGCATCGGACGGTTGAACCTTCGCGACCTGTATCTCCTCGGAAGAGCCCCTTTGTCCCGGCGCGGCGGGCGCTTTCCCGAGGAGGTCTTTCTCCGAGAGGCGAGGCTCCTTTTGCCTGCCTTCGGTTGACTCCGAATCCGAGGTGGTCTGAATCGATTTCGAGCTGCAGCCCGGGGCAACCAAGAGTAGGAGCCCGAGCGCTGCCGCCAGACCCGCCATTCGAGAGTGTGTATACATCTGTTCTGCTCCTTGTTAAGGTTGTGACACCGACCAGTTCCTTGTCGAGGCACCGTCGTGCCTCAGGTTCTCACGCCGGAGACCAGCACGGGGAGCTGTGGTGCGTTCCGCCGGAAGTTAGGCGTTCCTGCTCGGTCCCGTCTCGGTTGATGAGAAAGATATGACTCTGGCCATTGACCGTCGAGCTGAATACCAGATGCCGGCCATCCGGCGACCATGAAGGAGAATCGTCGAGACCCGGACCTGACGTGATCTGGAGTCGCTTCTGCCCGTCCGGGCTAATTAAGCACAGCTTAAACTGCCTCTCTTGGGTCCGGCAGACATACGCGATCCAGTCGCCTCGGGGCGACCAGGCCGGAGCTGCATTGTAGTCGCCCTCGAACGTCAGGCGTCGCACGTTCGAACCGTCTGCGTTCATGACATAGATCTGAGGGCCGCCGCCCCGATCCGAGGTGAAGGCGAGTTCTCGTCCGGCGGGCGACCAGAAGGGAGAGAGGTCCCCTGCCGTGTGAAACGTCAGCCGTTGCAGCGCGTTGGTCCGCGTGTCAAGGACGTAGATCTCGGCGTTCCCGTCCTGGCTCGTGGCGAAAGCCACATAATTGCCGTCCGGAGACAATGCAGGCGTGATGTTCAATCCCGCCAAGGCAACCAGCGTTCGACGTTTGCCGGTTGCCAGTTCGATCATGTCAATGGTCTGGCTTCTGCGGTTGCGATAGGCCGTGAAGACCAGGGAGCGTCGGTCCGGAGACCAGCGCGGCGTCATGTTGAGAAAGCCATCCGCCGTGACCTGGCGGGGGGCGTACCCGTCGTAATCCATGACGAACAGCTCTCGGCCGCCCCGCTGTTCCGACACATACGCGATCTTGGTCCTGGCGATGCCGGGCTCACCGGTGTATTGAAAGACCAATTCGTCCGCCAATCGGTGCGCCATCAGCCGCAAGGTCGGAGGCGCTCCTACATACCGTTTGCCGATCACCGCTTCGGCGCTCCCGACATCATACGCGTATCCGTCCAGCACAAGGTCAGCCCCTTGCGCGCCCATCTTTCCATTGACCAGCACCGCGATTCCGTTGTCGGTGGCCTGCTTGAACAGCAGCTTCTCGGCGCCGTTCAGGAGATCCACCTTTTCGTCTATCTTGATCCCCAGCTTCACAAGATCGGCGACCGCGAAGATCTGCGACCGGCGGAGATCCGCCTTCAGAACCTCGGCCACGCGTGCACCCTGATGGTCCGATGCCGCCCCATCCTGAAAATCCAGCACGCCGATCGGAATCTTCTGAAAATCCTGGCGCGTGGCCTCCAGGAAGACATCGGTGGCGCCGGACTCCATGATGCCCACGAGCACGGCGCCGAGCACAAGGTACACGATGAGGGGGAGGATTCTGATCTGGCTCACCCGGATCGCTCCCCGACCGTAAAACTGAAATGCGCGTCCAGATTTGCGTCCGACATTTCGCGCGGGAACGGCGGCAAAGGATTGGCCGACAGGACCGCGCGCGTGCCAGCCACATCGTAATACTCGTTCCCCGACGTCTTCTCGACGGACACGTTGCTCACGACGCCGGATCGATCCAGTCGGAACTTGATGACCACCTGGAGCGTCCGGCCCGTGAGGTCGACCTGGGGCGCGATCCACTGACTGCTGATCTTGTTCTGCACCCTGGCCAAATACTGGTTGAAGCCGGTAGCCCCCGGAACCTGGATCACAGTCGCCGGCTTGTTGAGACCGGCCGGCTTGGCAGCCACGACCTGCGGCGGCGGGCTCTCTTTGGCCGCCATGGACGACTCTTTGGGGGACGGCGGGAGGACCTGCACCTCCGGCACTTGCAATTTACTTAACAGCTTGTCGATCTCTTTTTTGGAAGTCTCGGACCGATGGAGCGGGGACGCAGCCGGCACTGGACTCAGCTTGCCCAGCTTGGGCGCCTCGGGCGGCAGCTTAATCCCGCGAAGGACATCCTCCAGCGGGGCGGCAAAAGCGGGAGCGACTTTCGGGGCGCTCGGTCTGACCGTTTTGGGAATTGCAATGGCCTGCCGTGATTGCTCGGGCACGCGCGTGGGCGAGGGAGGCGGCTCAGCCACTTCTCTGGGCCGGTCCGGCTCGGGTGACTGCAACAGGGGTGGCGTCGCCGACAGAGCCGGTCTCGGCATGGAGACCAGCGAGACTTGGTACGAGGCCAGTGGTCGCTCAGCCGACGGTGAGAAACGCAAGCCGGTGAGGAGCGCCAGCAGGCAGAGATGCAGGGCCACTGACACGGCCAGCATCTTTCCGACCGTCGCGCGTTGGTCATCCCACAATACATCCAGGCTTAGATACGATTCACCGGACATCACGGTCCCATCATCCCTTGATTCACCACACATGCGACCGACGCGGCTGTTTACGGGGCTCGCCGCTCTTTGATCTTGATGAGATCTTCGGTCACACGCTCCTGCGTCTCAGGGTCCGTCACCATCCCCAGCTTCTCGATCCCCGACCGCTTCACGCCGTCCATGACTTGCACCACGGTCCCGTACGGGACGTCCCGATCCGCACGGAGGTAGACCGCCACCTCGGCGTTCCGCTGTTTGACCGTCTTCAGCTTGAACTCCAGCTGTCTCACGCTCACAGGATCTTTATCCATGTACAGTTTCTGGTCCCGATCGATCGTCAGGATGATGCGCTCTTCCGGTCTAATGGTGTTGCTCGTGGAGGTGGGCAGCTTGATGTCCATTCCACGGTACAGCATGGGAGCCGTCACCATGAAGATCACCAGCAAGACCAACACCACATCCACCAACGGAATCACGTTGATCTCGGCCAGAAAGCGGCGATGACGGCTTTCGAAGATCACCCGCGCACCCCTACCTGTTTCACCCGGGACGGGAGCGAATTCAGAAATTCGATGCTGAACGCCTCTACCCGGAAGGCTGACCGTCGAATCCGCGTGAGAAAGTAGTTATAGGCGATCACCGCCGGAATCGCGGTGAACAGGCCGGCCGCGGTGGCGATGAGGGCTTCCGCCACCCCGGGTGCGACCGCCGCAATATTGGCGGTTCCCTGTTTGCCGATCTCCTGAAATGCATTAATGATGCCCATCACCGTCCCCAAGAGTCCGATGAACGGCGTCGTATTCCCGGTCGTGGCCAAAAAGGGCAAGTACGCCTCCTGCTTGGAGATTTGGCCCTGCAGAGTCAATGCCACGACTCGCTCCAGGTAATGCCGGTCGGCACCGGCTGATTCGACTGACTGGTCAAGGGTTGTACCATTGGCAAATTGGTCTCGCGCCAACCCGTCACCCTCCGGAGCGATTCGTTCCATAATGCCCAGGAACAACACTGCGCTCGGACTGGTCGTCAGACGTCGCGCGTGGTGGCGCAGCTCGTCCTTATCCTGAGTGCGCGAGAAGGCGCTCAGGAAGCGCTGGTCCTCCTGATCACTGGAACGGAAGGTGCGCCACTTGCACAGGATGATCGCCCAAGAAATGACGGAGAAGAGGAGCAGGACCAGGAGAACGACTATTGATAGCGCCCCGAGTGAACCGACGAGCCCCATGGGACCGGCTTGAAACATCATTACCCTTGTGCATCTCCTCCCGGACCGATGACAACACGGTGCACAGAGAACATCGCAACCCTCCGGGAAAAATGGCGGGGCCGACGGGATTTGAACCCGCGACCTCCAGATTGACAATCTGGCGTCCTAAACCAGGCTGAACGACGGCCCCATAACGGATAGGCGTGAATCAGATCATAGATGCCGCCCAGATCCTGAGCGACAACAGAGAAAGAAGAAGTCTTCAGTCTCGCGCGCCTTGGTAGGCGGAACAGGGATCGAACCTGTGACCTCTGCCTTGTAAGGGCAGCGCTCTCCCAACTGAGCTATCCGCCCGAA
>CAYJUP010000080.1:0-8869 GCA_964373365.1 uncultured Nitrospiraceae bacterium | reverse complement strand
GTCCGTTAGATCCGTTTGGACCGTTTAGGGTTCGATCGAACTGCTCCGAAGAGACAAAGAGACCAAACGGACTCAACGGACCGAACGGACAAAACTTCCTCGTTCATTCCACCGTCACGCTTTTTGCCAAATTCCTCGGCTGATCCACATCCGTGCCCCGCAGCACGGCGATGTGATAGGCCAGCAGTTGCAGCGCCACCGTGTACAGAATCGGAGTGAGCAGCGCCGGCACATCCGGGATCGTGAACACCTCGTCCGCCACCTTCCCGAGGTCCTGCTCCCCCTCGCTGACGAACGCGATCACCGGCGCATTGCGGGCCTTCACCTCCATCAAATTGCTGACCGTTTTTTCGTAGAGCCGATCGCGAGGCGCCAGGACCACAACCGGCATGTCTTTGTCGATCAGCGCGATCGGTCCATGCTTCATCTCGCCAGCCGCGTAACCCTCCGCATGGATGTACGAAATCTCTTTCAGTTTCAGGGCGCCTTCCAGCGCGATCGGGTAGTTGATCCCCCGGCCCAGGTAGAGGAAGTGCCGCTTCGTATGGTACCGCTTGGCAATGGCCACAATTTCTGCCTCGCGCTTCAGTATGTGCTCCACGCGGGTCGGCAACGCCACAACGCGCTCCAACCAAATCCGGCCATCATTGGCATTGAGCGTCCCTCGCACGCGTGCGAGGTGCAATGCCAACAGATAGAGCGCCGCAAGCTGAGCCGTAAAGGCCTTGGTGGAGGCCACGCCGATTTCAGGGCCGCAACGCGTATAGAACACGCCGTCCGATTCACGCGCCAGCGTACTCCCCACAACATTGACGATGGACAGCACACGTGCGCCTTTCGTCTTCGCCTCACGGGCGGCTGCGAGCGTATCTGCGGTTTCCCCGGACTGGGAGATCGTGATGAACAGGTCCTCTTTCCCAACTAACGGATCGCGGTACCGAAACTCCGACCCAATGTCCACCTGAACCGGAGTCCGGACCATTTCCTCCAACAAGTATTTCCCCACCAGCCCGGCATGCCAGGAGGTCCCGCAGGCCACGATCCAGATACGGCCGACCGCCGCGAGCTGCTCGGGGGTCAGGCCGATTTCCGGCAACTCCACGTCACCGGTCTCGAACGTGTAGCGGCCGCGCAGCGTGTCGAGGATCGCCTGCGGCTGTTCGTGAATTTCCTTGAGCATGAAGTGCGGATAGCCGCCCTTCTCCGCTGTCGCCGCATCCCAGGTAATCCGGGTGATCGGTCGTGTCACCAGACGGCCGTCGGAGTCCGTGATCTGGACTTCTGAAGCCGTGACAACGGCCAAATCGCCTTCCGCTAGATACGTCACCTCCCGCGTGTGCGCGAGCATTGCCAGGACGTCGGAAGCGACCAGCGTCGCGCCCCCCGACCCGCCGATCACCAGCGGACACCCGGAGCGGACCGCCACCAACGTTTCCGGCTCACTCTCGCAAACGGCCGCAATCGCGTAGCTGCCCCGGATCTCCCGCGTGGCGGCGCGCACCGCCTCCGCGAGGGTCCGGTTCCGCTTCAGATGCTGGCCGATCAGATGCGCCACCACCTCCGTATCCGTCTCGGATTCAAAGCGATAGCCGTCTTTCTGGAGCTGCTGCTTGAGCGGCAGGTAATTTTCGATAATGCCGTTGTGCACCAGCACGCAGCCGCCGGAGCGATGGGGATGCGCATTTTCCTCAGAGGGCTTGCCATGGGTGGCCCACCGTGTATGGCCGAGACCGATCGTACCCCTGAGTTCGTGCCCGATCAGCGCCTTTTCCAGGTTGGCGAATTTCCCCGCGCAGCGCCGCACCTCGATCTTGCCGTCCTGCAGAATCGCGATGCCGGCCGAATCGTACCCCCGGTATTCCAGACGCCGCAGGCCATCCAACAGAATTGGCACAGCAGGCTGGTTCCCGACGTATCCGACGATCCCGCACATGATTAACCGCTCTTACCCTTTTTCCCTTTAGCGCCTTTGGAGGCTAGGGGCACGAGGCTAGGGGCAATAGGTTTAGAATTTCGTCTCTCGCCTGCCGGTGGCTTGCCGCGGGCCGGCGATGTGTCAGTGGCGAACATGGCTCGCCTGCGGGCGGCCCAGCCCGGACGATTCACCTGTTCAGCGCGGGCAATCGCCAGCGCATCCGCCGGCACATCGTCTGTGAGCGTGGAGCCCGCTCCGACTACCGCTCCCCGTCCTACCGTGATCGGCGCGATCAGTTGTGTGTCGCTGCCGACAAAGACGTCATCCTCGATCACCGTCTCATGCTTGCGAACCCCATCGTAGTTGCAGGTGATCGTGCCGGCACCGATGTTCACCCCTTTGCCGATCCGGGCGTCTCCGAGATAGCTGAGGTGATTCGCCTTGGATCCCTCCCCCAGATCGGCTTTTTTCATCTCGACGAAATTGCCGACTTTGGCGGCCCGGCGCACCACCGTACCCGGCCTCAGGTGGGCGAACGGCCCCACCACGGTGTCATCTTCAAGACGTGCCTCCCGAATCACGCAACAGTCCTGAACCACCACGCGATGACCGAGCAGACTGCCGGTAATCCTTGTATGGGACCGGACCACGCAGTCCTCTCCGATTACCGTCCGCCCTTCAAGCGTCACGTGCGGGTACAGGACCGTGTCCTGCCCGACCTCCACGTCCGCGTCGATCGACGTGGTGGCAGGATCGCGGAGGGTCACGCCCGCCTGCATCCAACGGGTACAGATCTGCTGTCGCACCAACCGTTCCATCGCGGCAAGCTGTTGGCGGGTATTGATCCCCCGGCCTTCATCAGCATCCCGCGCCACCATCGCCGAGACCCGCAGCCCTCGCTCCACGGCAAGCGCCACGATATCGGTCAGGTAGTATTCTCTCTGCGCGTTCTGGGGCTGGAGCTTGTCCAGCGCCTCGACCAGGAAGGGGCCGTCCACCACATAGGTCCCGACGTTGACCTCCTGGAGACGGGACTCGGCGGCCGTGGCGTCACGGTCCTCCACGACCCGGATGACCTGACCGTCCCGCTCGTCTTTTCCTCCTTGTCGGCCGCGGACGATCCGTCCATACCCCTCAGGTTCCTGGAGCATCGCCGTCAAGAGCGTCACCGCTGCCTTTTCAGTCTCATGTAGCCGTAGAAGGTCCCGGACAGTGGCTTCAGTCAACAAGGGAGTATCCCCGTTGAGGATCACATACGCGGTGGCGGGGCCGCCGCGCGCTCGGGCAAAGGCTGTTCGTGCCTGCATCACGGCATGGCCCGTCCCGAGCCGCTGCACCTGCTCGGCGATCAGAATGGGCGGCGGCGGCGAGGTTCGGTTCTTGACATGAGCCATCAGCCCCTTCTCGCGCTCCGCGTAGCCGCGCACACCCCCCAGACCCGGGTTCGCGGCGCAGTACGCCTCAATAACAGCTTTGACCTGCTCTCCCTGATACCCCACAACCACCGCCACGCCCTCACCGGCAAGCCGTTCCGCCAACTCAACTGCGTACAGGACCATGGGGCGGCCGGCGACCGGATGGAGCACCTTCGCCAGCTTGGACCGCATCCGCTTGCCCAGGCCGGCCGCCATCACAATTGCACCAAGTCCCTTGATACCGGATTGCTTCATCGAATCATTGGACCATTGAGTCATTTCATTCAGACGGACCGACCGGCAATCACGCAATTGATCAATTCCTCGGTCATGCGATCGGGACCTCCAGATCAGAACGGGGGGCCTTCTCGCCCGCCGACTTGTAGCCGACAGCGGTATTCACCGGTTTGGTCGGCGAATACAAGCCGCCTGAGACGATCAGCTTCATGGCCTCTTCGACGCTGATGTCCAGCGGCACTACTTCTTTTTCCGGAACGAGCAGAAAGTACCCGGAGGTGGGGTTCGGCGATGTCGGCACGTACACGTTCAGGAGAGGGTCAGGCGAGATCTCCTGCACCTGCCCTTGAGTCACCCCCGTCACGAACGCAAAGCAATAGTGCCCGTTCTTCGGAAACTGGATCAGCACCACGCGGTTGTACTTTTCCCGTTCCTTGAAAGACAGAATATCCATCATCGACTTCAACGTCGAGTAAATACCGCGGACGACCGGCACCCGGTGCAGAGACTCTTCCCAGAGTTTCACAATCCGCCCGCCGATAAAGTTGGTCGCCAGCAGTCCGGTGACGAAAATCAGAAGGAGCAGAGTGAGAATGCCAAGGCCAGGTACGTAGTAGTCTGGGGTGACGAGCCTCGCCAGCACGTCTCCCAAGATGCCGTCCACCGTGACGAACAGCGTCTTGAGGATGAGCACGGTGCCCCAGATTGGGGTGATGACCAGCAAGCCCGTCAGAAAGTACCGTTTCAGCGAGGTTCTGAGTGTTTTCACCGGGGCTTCCTTGGGAGAACTCATCATACAAGTTTTACCAGGGTGCCGCAAGCCTTTTATTGCTATTTTCAACTACTTGGACTAGGATGGCAAAAATCTGTCCAGGCCGACTGAAGGGGTCAGACATGGGGGGCGGAAGGAGGCGACGCAGAGGCGTCTTGATCACCTTCGAGGGGATCGAGGGAAGCGGAAAAACGACCCAGCTTGCTGGGTTGGCCAAGGCACTGCGGGAGGAGGGTTACCGGGTTCTGGAGACCCGGGAACCGGGGGGTACCCCGTTCGCTGAGCGCATTCGGGAAATTTTTTTGGGCTCCCCAACTGAGTCCCCGGCCACTGAGCCGATCGCACCGGAATGTGAAGCTCATCTGATTCTGGCCTGCCGCAGCCAGCACGTGGCCCACGTTATCGAGCCGGCCCTCACAGAGGGTACCGTAGTCCTGTGCGATCGATTTTCGGACTCTACCCTCGCCTACCAGGGCTACGGCCGGGGGCTGGACGTGCGGCTCCTTCGCAGTTTGAACCGCTCTGCGACCGGAGGACTGTCGCCGGATCTCACACTGCTCTTCGACCTTCCCGTCACCGTTGGCCTCGCGCGGCGTCGACAAAACGAGAGAGAACAGAATCGGCTGGATCGGGAGACCCGCCGCTTCCACGAACGGGTCCGCCGGGGGTTTCTGGAACTGGCTGCCCGTTATCCCAGGCGGATCAAAGTGCTCGACGGGAGATCTGACCCGGAGGCCGTCGCCGCGGAAGTTGCGTCCATCGTCAAAAAATTCTTCACGAGACGTTATGCGTGAAGAGTACTGAGCGACGGGTTCAGCCCCCCATTACTCATAACGCATAACTCATTCCCAGTTCGGTGAACCATGCCGTTCCATGACCTCATCGGACACGAACGACCGAAAGCCCTATTCAAGGCCTCGATTCTTCACGACCGTGTGGCCCACGCGTATCTCTTTTACGGGGAGGACGGGATCGGAAAACGGCGCGCGGCCGTGCGGTTCGCCCAGGCCATCAACTGCGACACCGACTACGGACCCGACGGCCCCGACGCCTGTGGCGCCTGTCGGTCCTGCCACCAGATCGAAGCCCACCTCCATCCGGATTTCCTGCTGATCGAACCGGATCAGGAGCAGGCCAACCCGCAAATCAAGATCGAGCAGATACGGGAACTGGAGCAGCAGGTCATCTACCGCCCCCTCGTCGGCCGACGAAAGGTGTGCGTCATTGATGAAGCCGATCGGATGACGTTGGGGGCCGCCAACGCGCTGCTCAAGACCCTGGAAGAGCCGCCGGATCATAGCCTCTTGGTCCTGGTCACCAGCCGACCGTCCGCTCTACCAGCCACCGTGCGATCCCGTTGCCAGGGGATCCGCTTCGTTCCGCCAGCTCGCACCCAGGTGGAGGCCGCGCTCATTCTGAAACGGGAGATGCCGCCGGCCGACGCCCGCTTTTTGGCGATCGTCACACAGGCACGGATCGGGCAGGCCCTGAAAACTGATCTGGCGGCGACTCGTTCACAACAGGACGAGTACAGCGCCCTCACATCCGCCAAGTCTCTCCAATCAGTTGCCACGCTGCTGACGGCGGCGGAGGCGCTCTATAAATCGGACCGCGCGCCGGAGGCGCTGGAGTGGATCGCACGGTGGGTCCGGGACCTGATCCTGGTCCGCATCGGCGCCGATCCGGACAGCTTCCTGAATCTTGACCGGCTTCCCGACTTGCAGGAGGCGGCCCAGGGACTCCAGCTCGACGCGCTTCTGATCCTCCTCGAGGAAATCGACACGATCCAGCGGGCCGCAACGCGGAACTTGAATCTCCAGATGGTACTGGAGACGATCCTGCTGCGTCTGCGTGACGCGGCCGGCGCACCAGCCGAAGCCCAGTCCGCCAGCTAATCTAGCTTTCCGTGCCGGCAACCTGTTATCTTTCACCCCATTGAGCATGAGCAAGACGTTCTACATCACGACACCCATCTATTACGTCAACGACGTCCCGCATCTCGGGCATGCGTACACTACCGTCGCCGCCGACGTGCTGGCGAGATACCACAGGCTGAAACTGGGACGGGACAACGTCTTTTTTCTCACAGGCCTCGACGAACACGGACAGAAAGTCCAGCAGGCGGCCGCCAAAGCTGGCCTTGAGCCCAAAGCCTACTGTGACCAGCTTGCACCCAAGTTTCAGAACCTGTGGAAGCGACTGAATATTTCAAATGACGCCTTCATTCGGACGACGGACCCCCAGCACAAAGCCGTCGTCCAGAAAACGCTCCAAGACCTGTTTAACAAGAAGTTGATTTATAGCGCCGACTACACTGGGTGGTACTGCACTTTCGATGAGCGCTTTTGGACCGAGAAAGATGTTGTGGAGGGGCTCTGTCCCGATTGCAAGCGGCCAGTCGAGCGGCTGAGCGAGAGCAATTATTTCTTCAAAATGGGCCAGTATCAGGATCAACTCATTGAATATATCAAAAGACACCGCAAATTCATTCTGCCGGAGTCACGCACCAATGAGGTTTTGGGATTTCTACAGTCAAAACAGTTAGGCGATCTCTCCATCTCTCGACCCAAGTCTCGGCTCACCTGGGGCATCGAACTGCCCTTTGACTCCAACTACGTCACCTACGTCTGGTTCGATGCCCTGGTGAACTACATCTCGGCCCTGGAGTATTTGCCCTCCGCGCCTTATTTTGACCGATACTGGCCGGCCACCATTCACCTCGTCGGCAAGGACATCCTGACGACCCATGCCGTGTACTGGTCCACGATCCTCATGGCCTTGAAGCTTCCCATCCCGAAAACCATTTTTGCGCATGGGTGGTGGACCGTGAACGGCGAGAAGATGTCAAAGAGCCGCGGCAACGTGGTGGACCCGAACGCCATCATCGATGAATTCGGCGTGGACACCTTCCGGTATTTTCTCCTGCGCGAGGTCCCCTTCGGCCATGATGGCGACTTTTCTAGGGAGGCTCTGATCGGTCGCATCAACACGGATCTGGCCAACGATCTCGGAAACCTTTTGAATCGCACCCTGACCATGATTGAACGTTTTGCACAGGGCACTGTGCCCGAGCCCAACGAAGAAGCCAGGGTTGACAACCTGCTTCAACATCAAGCCAGTCAGCTTCCAGACTTAGTGAGAGACCATCTTGCGAAGCTGGAGTTCAACAGGGCCTTAGAGTGGATTTGGGGAGTGGTCCAGGTCGGAAACCAGCATATTGATAAGAACGCTCCCTGGAACCTGGCCAAGAAGGTAGAGCAAAGGGCTGTGCTGAACACGGTTCTCTATGATGCGGCCGAGGCCCTTCGTATTGTGGCGCTCATGCTTTACCCCTTCATGCCGCAGGCGGCCGAGGAGATTAAACGCCAGCTCGGAATAATAGGAGGGTTGAACTTCTCGAAACCCTTACTTGCCGGAGATATTCAATGGGGTGGGCTCCTGCCGGGCACACCGATCGCGAAGGGCAACCCGCTCTTCCCCAGAATTGACACCACCAAGACGGAAGGAGACGCACGCGTGAGCCTGGATCAACGGCCACCAGCCATACCTGCTCCAACCGCGGTGCCACAGCCGGGCAGCGGAGCGCCACCGATCACCATCGAGGACTTCCGGAAAGTCCAGCTCAAGGTGGGGAAAGTGCTGAGCGCCGAGCGGGTGCCGAAGTCGGAGAAACTGCTCAAGCTCCAGGTGGACGTAGGCGGCGAGCAGCTTCAGATCGTGGCCGGGATCGGCAAAACATACGAGCCCGAGAGCCTCATCGGTCGTCGGGTCGTGGTCGTCGCCAATCTCAAGCCGGCCAAACTGATGGGAGTCGAGTCGCAGGGGATGGTCCTAGCCGCCGGGGACAAAGAGGTGGGCGGACTGGTAACGATCCTGGAGGACGTGGAGCCGGGGACCAAGGTGAAATGAGTGGGTATGGACGGTTGGACTGGCTCTGTGCTCCCGGAGGGCGCACATCGGAATGTGCCGGGGGACCTGTTGCTCCTAAAGTTGCAACGGGTCGATGACGGCCGCAGTGGGGCCGGCCCAGCCGCTCAGGTAGGATGGGGGATGGCGGGGTGAGGGTGCTTGGACGCGTTCTGATCCTTGCCTCATTACCCATCACGAGCGTCGCCATAAGCGGCGTCCCGGCTGCTGGGCAATCCCAACCAGTTGCCGATTCGGTCGCCACAGACGTGATGGTCCGAGTGGTGGCGCACGGTGCGATGGTGCTGGGAGATGAGGTGGGCGGCGCCCGCGTGACGATCACCGATGTCGCTACCGGCCGCCTGCTGGCCTCCGGCCTCCAGCTTGGGGAGACAGGTGACCAGAACCAGATCATGCGCACCCCGCGCCTGATGGAGGAACCTCGTTATTCCACCCGCCCGTCCGGCTCGTTCCATGCCACGCTCTATCTCGATCGGCCGACCCTGGTTGAAATAGCGGCGCAAGGCCCGCTGAGCTATCCGGCTGCAATGCAACGCGCCAGCAAGACGGTGCTGCTCATCCCCGGACGTGACCTCACGCAGGACGGAATCGTGTTGGACCTGA
>CAYJUP010000079.1:4811-8901 GCA_964373365.1 uncultured Nitrospiraceae bacterium | reverse complement strand
GTTTCGCCTGGGCCCACCTCAGCCATGCGGACGACCGTCCCGTCAATCGGTGCATACATGCGGCTGGCAATTCGCCGCTGTGTGAGGTTGGACAGGCGAAGCGAGACGTCTGCCAACTGGTCTGTCGCCCTCGCGGCGTCGGCGAACGCGCCGGCCCGGCTGGCCTCGGCATCCAGGAGGCGCTGGATCACATCGGCGCTGATCTGATCGCGGCCGAAGCTCAGGGCCCGCATCCCCTGTTTGGCCGCTTTGAGCGCCGCCTGGGCACCCTGCAGCTCAGCCTTGCTGGCGATCGCGGCCTGGATCGTCAGTTCCAGTTCGCGCTGGGAGACCAAGCCCTGAACCGCCAGTTGCTGATGCCGGCCCACGTTCAACTCGGCCGTGTCCACGGCGATCTTGGCGGCCGCGACGTTTTGCTCGGCTTCCCGCACTTTGTTTTCGGCCTCGACCACCCGGGCTTCGGCGGCCGGGACGGCCGCTTTGACCAGGTTCTGCATCTCTTTAATTCGCTTTTCCAACTGCTCGGCGCGCTCTAACGCCGCCTGGCGGTTCTGCTCTAAAGCCGTCTTCCTCTGTTCGAGCAGGGGCAGCAGATCGGGCGCCATAAAAAGAGGATCGATATCACTGAGCTCCAGGATCAGATCCCCCTGCTTCACCCGTACGCCCTCGAAGACGTGCCACTTATTTATGCGACCGGTGATCTGAGCCTCGATGTCCTGGGGACGTTCGTAAGGAGAATACGCCGAAAGTTGACCGGTGGCGGTGATGGTCTGAGTCCAGGGGACAAAGGCGATCACGATGAAAAAGAGCAGCAGGAGCTTCATCGCCAGCCTGGCAGAAAAACGCAGTCGATCCGGGATCTGGACGGCTTGCCAGGACTGCAACTGGGTGGACGCGGCTAAGTTGTCAATTTGTAGATCGTCCAGCCCCGTCGGCTGCTCGACGAGCGCTTTCATCCTGCTTTTAATGCTGTCTTGCGCACGCGGCATTAGGATGCCTCGCCTGGTAAACAAGCTTAGTATCACTATAATGGATTCCCTAGCTTCTGGTCAAATGGCGGCTGTCATCGTCTTCCACCTATGCCGAGGAGAAGGGAGAGGACCTCGTTGACTCTTTCGCCTTGACCCCTGAGTTAGAGAGAGGCTAAGGTGTGTGGCGCTGAGCAGAAGAAATGAAATTCAGGAGAGTGGATGGCACCTCGGCGTGAAGCAAAACGAGGAAGCGCGTCACCGTTGGTCGGTGTCGTGGGTGGAAGCAAGACCGATTTGCCGGTGCTCGAGAAAGCGGTGGCGGTCCTGACGCACCTGGGGGTGCCAAGCGAGCTGTTGGTGGTCTCTGCCCATCGGACGCCGGACCGCCTGTTTGCGTACGCCGAGCGGGCCGCTGACCGGGGCATCGAAGTGATCGTGGCTGGCGCGGGGGGCGCAGCGCATCTGCCGGGTATGCTGGCGGCCAAGACGCATTTACCGGTCATCGGCGTGCCGATCCCGACCGAAAACCTCATGGGCCTGGATTCTCTTCTCTCGATTGTGCAAATGCCGCGCGGGGTCCCGGTGGCGACCGTCGCGATCGGCGGGGCGGAGAACGCCGGGCTGCTGGCCGCCCAGATCCTGGCCGGGCGCTACCGAGTCGTTCGCGACCGCCTCATACGGTTTCGAGCCGAGCAGACACGGGTGGCCGTGGAGTCGTCGCCTGACTCGAAAAAAGCGCGTGGAAAATCCAATCGGTCACGGAAATGACGCGTGAATCGTGAAACGTTATTCGTTAAACGCTCAAACTAAGTTGCCTGCTGGCATTTTCTTCTCGATTCTCGATTCTCGATTCACGGTTAACGTTTAACATCCTTACGCCGTGCGCGGTACGTCATCCGTGATTGAACCGGGTTCAATGCTGGGGGTTCTAGGTGGCGGGCAGCTTGGGGCTATGTTCGCCGAGGCCGGCCGCCGTTTCGGTTATCGGATCGCGGTCTGGGATCCCGACCCGGATGCGCCCGCGCTCAAACTGGCGGACCTTCCGCTGACTGCGCCCTTCACAGACTCTTCGTCTCTTGCGGTGTTCGCGGGGTCCATCAGCGTCGCCACCTATGAATGGGAGAACATTCCTGTGGCGACGGGTGAGGCGCTGGAACAGCGCGTTCCGGTCAGGCCGGCCACTCGAATCCTGAAGGTACTTCAAAACCGACTCGAGCAAAAAACCTTTCTTGCGAGCAAGGGCTTCCCTGTTGCCCCATTCCGAGCGGTCCTCTCACCCGACACACTCGCGGTGCCGGAGGACATCGGCTTCCCCTGTCTCTGCAAAACCGCCACGGCCGGCTATGATGGCAAGGGCCAGTGGCGGCTGTCCGGACCGGACGAGGTCCATCTCATGCAGGAGCAACTTCGCCGGCACGACCAACAGGGGAGTCGGTGGGTCCTGGAGCGGTTTCTCTCCTTTGAGAAGGAACTCTCGGTGCTGGTGGTGCGGGCCGCGGACGTGGACTGTCGCACGTATCCGGCAGTGGAGAATCTCCACGAAACCGGAATTCTGAGGACCACCCGCGTCCCTGCCGAGATCGAGCCAAGCGCCGCCGAGCGGGCCGTGGACTTGGCCACTTCAGTGGTGAAGGCGCTGGAAGGGGTGGGCGTGTTCTGTGTGGAGATGTTCCTGATGTCGGACGGCCGCCTGTTCATCAATGAAGTGGCGCCGCGCCCGCACAACTCGGGGCACTATACCCTCGATGCCTGCACGGTCTCGCAGTTCGAGCAACAGGTGCGGGCTGTCTGCGGCCTCCCGCTGGGCGAGGTTCGTCTCCTCTGCCCGGCGGTCATGGTCAATCTGATAGGCGAAGACCTGATCCGAGTCGGTTCGGAAGAGGGTCTTATCAATCTGCTGCGCATCCCGGGCGCCACACTGCACGTGTACGGGAAACGGTCGGTCCGTCCCGGCCGCAAAATGGGCCACGTGACGTTCCTGTCCGAAAAACCGGGGGAAGCCTGGGCGAGGGCGCTTGCCCTGCGGCGGGCGCTGGCCGGCCCGGAGTTACCTGAAGCCGCTCCTCAAAAAAGACTGTGACCCCGTGTTCTCTCATGAGGGCGTCCCTACCTTGCAGGGGAGAGCATCTTACTTTTTGTTTCTTGGAGGTTGCATGAATACGATCTCGCTGAGCCACCAGCTTACTCGAGTGATTGTTGCAACCGTGTTCCTTCTGACCGGATGCACGACCCTTGTGAAAGATGATGTGCATCAAACGGTCGCTGCGAGCTCCCGCTGCTCCGGAGCTGAGTGGGCCGATAATTCCTCACTGGCTGTCCTTCCGATCCCGGTCGTTGCTTTTGTTGTCCCACATTGGGATATTCATGAGATCAAAGCGGACGACTATTTGAGACGGTGCGGGGACTCAACCCGATTAATCAATCGCCACGTGGAAGTCTCTCGTGTGGCCTGTATCCCTGCCGCATTGACCCGAATCATCAGCTTAGGAATCTGGCAGTGGTGTCCAGCCCATGTCATCTGGCAGGCGGATCTGAAACCACCTGCTTCCTAACCCGCGTTTCCAGAGAGTTAGCAAGAGTCGCGTTGTCCGCGCTTCTGACCCGTTCATCAACGGGATCAAAGTTACATTGTCTTTGCTCAACAGGCTGTCAGTCTTGGCGGCTTTCTCCACGCGTTGTCAGGCTGGACAATCGGTATTAGTTTGTGATCGGCCCTCTTCGTGATAGAAGAGATAAAGACGACTGACGGAGGCCAAGGAGAAGGCGCTGATGGCGGTCCGGGTCTCATCGGGCACCCTTGCGTTGATGGCTTGTCTCCTGATGCTCCCTCTACGAGGCTGGGCACAGGACCGGCAGGTGTTTCTTGATCGGGCCTCCCGCCTCAACCAGCAGGCCATAGAGTGGTATAAGAAGGGACTCTACACACAGGCCATTCCTCTCGCCAGAGAAGCCGTGAACCTCTTTGAAGTCGCGCGGGGTCCGGACCATCCGGACGTCGCGACGAGCCTGAACAACTTGGCGGAACTGCTCCAGACCACCGGCGACCTGACCGAGGCGCGGCCGGTGTATGAACGGGCACTCAAGATCCGGGAGCGCGCGCTGGGCCCAGACCACCCGGA
>CAYJUP010000079.1:2976-4711 GCA_964373365.1 uncultured Nitrospiraceae bacterium | reverse complement strand
TGTATGAACGGGCACTCAAGATCCGGGAGCGCGCGCTGGGCCCAGACCACCCGGACGTCGCAACGAGCCTGAACGACCTGGCGCTGCTGCTCTGGGGCAACGGAGATTTGGCCGGAGCACGGCCGCTCTATGAACGAGCGCTGCACATTTACGAGCGGGCGCGGGGGCCGAACCACCCGGATGTGGCGACAAGCATGAACAACCTGGCGCTGCTGCTCTGGGGCACTGGGGACTATCTACGGGCGCGCTTCCTGTATGCGCGGGCGCTGCAGATCAATGAGCGGGCGCTGGGGCCGGAACACCCCCAGGTGGCAACGAGCCTGAACAACCTGGCGTGGCTGCTCCAGGCCACCGGGGACTTAGCCGGCGCGCGCTTCCTGTATGCGCGGGCGCTGCAGATCAATGAGCGGGCGCTGGGGCCGGAACACCCCCAGGTGGCAACGAGCCTGAACAAACTGGCAGAGCTGCTCCGAGCCACCGACGACTTGGCCAAGGCACGCCCGCTGTATGAACGGGCGCTGCGCATTCGACAGCGGGCGCTGGGACCGGAGCACCCGCTGGTGGCGACGAGCTTGAACAACTTGGCAGAACTGCTCCAGGCCACCGGGGACTTAACCGGGGCTGGGGCGTTGTATGAACGAGCGCTGCGCATCCGACAGCGGGCGCGGGGACCGGAGCACCTGGACGTAGCGAAGACGATGGAGAATTACGCGGCCCTGCTACGGCAAATGCAACGGAAGAGCGAGGCAGTTGAACTGGAGGCGCGCGCCAAAGCAATCAGGAGCAAACATGCTCGCAAGTTCAACTCTACCCACTAAGCATCTCCGACAATGAAGCCATACTGCCGCGAGCGTAAGTGCCGGACGCACGGTCAGACCCGTCCGTTTCACACATCTACCATCAGGGTGTGCCAGGACTCAGTGCTGACCCTTCGATTGCCTCAGGACAGGCTTCGCCGGAGGAGTGACGCGCCGCGAGAGGCGCGGAAGCGGAGGGACGCATGCCACCTGACTTCTTACCACTCTGATTTCCGCCAGGACCGATGCCGCTGTGGGGCGAAGAAGTGGACGCCAGGCCGCTTGAAGAGGCCGATCAACGCCATGCCAGCCAGAAATCCCCCCACGTGGGCGAAGAAGGCCACTCCTCCACCTGTACTCCCCAGACTCATCCCTCCACTCAGGAGCTGTAGCACGAACCAGAACCCCAACACGAAGCTGGCCGGCACATACATCATCCTGGTGAACATGCCAAGAGGAATCAGCACCAGCACCTGCGCGCGTGGAAAGAGCAGCAGGTAGGCGCCGAGCACCCCCGAGATGGCCCCACTCGCGCCCACCATCGGCACGGTGGAGGCAGGATCGGTCAGCGCGTGGCTGAAGGCGGCGAGGACCCCGCAGGCCAGGTAGAAGATGACGAACCTGGCATGTCCCATCACGTCCTCGATATTGTTTCCGAAGATCCACAGATACAGCATATTGCCGATGAGGTGCATCCAGCCCCCGTGCAGAAACATGCTCGTCATCAGCGCGACAGAGGCGGGGAATCCGACAGCCGCCTCCGGTAGGGCGGCCGCGTGCCCCAGTATTGCGGCCGGGATCGCTCCGTAACGGAAGATGAAGTCTTCTCCCGGTCTGTCGGGGAGCGAGAACTGGTAGAAAAAGACGAGCGTGCAGGCCACGATCAGGGCCATGGTGACGGCCGGGGTGATCTCGGTCGGATTGTCGTCGTGGAGGGG
>CAYJUP010000079.1:0-2876 GCA_964373365.1 uncultured Nitrospiraceae bacterium | reverse complement strand
AACGGACCGTCCTGGCCAAGCGGAACCGAGAAACCGGCGGCATGCGTGTGGCCGCCCCCTCCGTACGCGGCGGCGATAGCGGCGACGTCAGCCCCGTCCGCGCGAGAGCGGAGGCTGTAGTAGCGGCGACCGTCCCGTTCATGCCAGATGACGCAGAAGGGGGAGCCGCGGGACAATCGTTCGCCGAGTTGGCTGGTCAGCACCGCGCTGTGGGCAGCCGGGACCGTCTCGCCGTGGAACGTGACCAGCACCGCTTCCTCCGCGATTTTCCCGACCAGTTCGTTCTCGTAGCGCAAAATTGCCCGCCCTTCGGTCTCCAGCGTTTCTTGGCGGAGGCTGTCCCAGACGCCGAATTGGAACGGATATGACGCCAACGCGGCATTGATCTCCCGGCTGGACGGCAGGGCCCAGTGCCAGAGATCTTTATCCTGCACGTACTGGAGCAGCCAGGGAACCGGTTGTTCATGCGCCCACTCCCAGGCCATCACCGCCCCGCACTTCTTTTCCTCGAAGCGGGCGAACGGGAGGCCGGCCAGCGCTTTTTGGGCGGTGATGTGATGATCCAGGACCAAGAGGCTGGCGGCCTCGCCCGCCATCGCTTCCAGCGTCGCCCTCGGGTAGCTGAAGTCCACGATGACGACCTGACGGCCGGCGAGGTCGGGAGGCGGAGGATACCCGTGCTTGACCGGGACGAACCGGGCCGAGGGAAAACGTTTCCAGATTGCCCACGCGGCGCCAAAGCCGTCCAGACACTCCGCGTGGTACAGGACGACGTCGGGAGCCGGCGCGGAGCTGTGCTGGGCGTGAAGGCGACTCATAGAATGGGAAGCAAGCATATCACGACTCACCGCCCGATTGAATCCCCGTCCGGTAAAAAATGCGTTCGGCCGACCGTCAGGCCGCTGTATGCTGGCGGGGGATTGGAGTGGTGGTGGGTGCCGAGAAGGCGTTGAGCCGGTCAATGAGTTGCCGGAGGCGTGCGGCGCTCCGACGGTTATATGGGAAGACCAGGCGGGGCAGGTCTTTCAAAGCCGGTTCGTCGAGCTCCTCCGGAAAGGGGTCCCGTTGCTCGAAGGAGCCCTCCATCAGCAAATCGGCAAACTCCCTGTTGATCTGTGCGAGTTGGTCGTCCGAGAGGGGATGCTTGATTCGCACAGCGAGGTGCTGATCCACGAACCGAATCGAATGATAGTTGCGGTAGAAAGTCTCAATCTCCTCGACCGCACCCTCCTCCGAATCAAAGATCTTGAAAAGGCTCAGATCTTCTTCGTTAATGAGTTGGCGAGACAAAAGTTGGTCGGTAATAAACGCGCGCCAGCGATCCCAATAGTCACACCCGGGGGCCTGGAGGCAGACGATCGGTTGGGGGTTACTCTTGCCGGTCTGCGCGAGCGTCAGCACCTCGAAGCCTTCGTCGTGGGTGCCGAAGCCGCCGGGGAACAGCGCGATGGCGTTGGATTCCTTCACGAACAACAGCTTCCGCGTGAAGAAATATTTGAATGTGACCAGCTTGCGATCATCCGCGATGATTGCATTCGGACCCTGTTCGAACGGCAGCATGATGTTGACGCCGAAACTGCTCTCTCTCCCGGCCCCTTCCTGGCCAGCCCGCATGATCCCGTCGGCCCCCCCGGTAATCACCATGTACCCACGCTGGACCAGACGGCGAGTGAACCGGTAGGCCAGTTGATAGTTGGGGTCGTCTGGCTGTGTCCTGGCTGAACCGAAGATGCTGACTTTGGGCAGATTGCGGTAGGGGTAGAAGACCTTGAATGCGTAGCGGAGTTCCTTCAGCGTCCGATTCAGGATCTTGATGTCGAGCGTATCGAGCCGGGAATCATTCAGTTTCAGGACCCCCAGCAGCATCTCCTTTAAGAACACCGTCTGCGGATTGTCGTCCGATCCGTCCAGCACGGCCTGGACCTGCTTGAGGATCTCTTCATTGGTCAGCGCCGGCCTGCCACTCACCCTGCGCTCTCCCACCTTCGCTTCCCTCCCTGGACCCGGGCTCAACCACGGCGCGTGGCCGCGTCCACCTCAAATCTTACCAGGTGGCTGACGGCTGGTCAAAAACAGCAACGAGTCGGCACGTTGCGTCGGTCAGTGCTCTCCGGACTGTTTATAGAAGGTGCGGATCACCCAGGCGGTGATCTGAGACTGGTCGGAGCCCGACAGCCGTGCAAACTCGACTTCCATGCCCGCCGGCTGGTTATCCTCTTCACCAACCGGAATGCTCGCCTGGCCACGGCATTTCAGGACCGTGGCGTGGGCCACGATCGGACGGGCTGATCCTGGCAGATAAAAATTGAGACTCACGCTGGTGCCGGGCGGCAGGGGGATAGGAGTTTCGACGAACGCGCCGAGATGGCTCAACTGAGAAATGGTCGCCACCTGCGTGGTCACCGAGGTCTTCCCGTCCTGCACTTTCAAAGAAGCCGCGATGCGGGAGCCGCACCGCGCGGGCGAGAAGAGCACGTCCCGGGCTGTGAGAATCCCGATGGGCCGGTTCAGTTTCGTGACGAGGAGCAGAGGGACTCCGTTGGAGGCCATCACGGTGGATGCGCGCTCGAGCGGTTGGTCAAATTCAATGGCATGCACCGGTCTGGACATGATCGTGCGTGCGCCCACGTCGGCGGGATTGAGCCCCCGTGCGACCACTTTATGGACGATGTCCGCATGGGTCATGATGCCGATCTTGTCATCCGAGTCCTTGACGAGCAGACAGGGGACATGCTCTTTCTGCATGATCAGAGCGGCCTCGCGGACCGAGACATCTCCAGGAATTTGGACGACGCCCTGGGTCATCACGTGGACCACCAAAGAAGAGGGGTGCTCGCCCCGCCAATCGCGAAGCTTGTCGCTGGCCCGAAACATGG
>CAYJUP010000078.1:0-8906 GCA_964373365.1 uncultured Nitrospiraceae bacterium | reverse complement strand
GTTTGACGGTTCACGTTGGGAAGAGGGGCATGGTGTTCAACGGCTAGCACGTCGGTCTCCAAAACCGAAGGTCCGGGTTCGATTCCTGGTGCCCCTGCCACGGTAGGCCTGTTGAACTGATCGGGACCATGGTGTGTCGCTAATCCAGGAGTCTTCCCATGTTCACAAACCTGTGGTCCTCCATCGTTGAATTTATATCCGACGTCAAAGGTGAGTTCAAGAAGGTGTCCTTTCCCACCAAGGGTGAAACGATCGGGTCCACCACGGTCGTCATCGTCTTCTGCGTGATCATGTCGATCTATCTGTCGATCGTGGACTCGTTCCTGGTCTGGCTGGTCAGCAAGGTTATCTGAACGTCTGAGGGGGCGTGACGCGAAGAATGAAGGATTCAGGTGCAAGGCGGGTACCCGGTCGGTGAGGCGGCCGGTTCTTGAGGGATGGTAATGAGCAAAAGTTGGTATGTGATCCATACCTATGCGGGGTTTGAAGGACGGGTCAAGACCAGCATCCTGGAGCGGGCGAATCAGATGGGGCTGGTCGAGAAGCTCGGGCAGGTGCTGGTTCCCACCGAAGACGTGATTGAGATCAAAGACGGCAAACGCCGGACCGCCAGAAGGAAGTTTTTCCCCGGCTATGTGTTGGTTGAACTGGAAAGCCCACTGACGGATGACACAGTCCAGATGATCAAGGAAACGCCGAAGGTCACCGGCTTCGTCGGAGGGGGGACGCGACCAATTCCGCTGACCACTGACGAGGCAGATTCGTTGCTCAAGCAGGTGGATTCCGGAACCGCGGCGCCCCGGGAGCAGATCCGTTTTATTAAGGGAGACAATGTCCGCATCATTGATGGCCCGTTTCTGGGATTCAATGGCCTGGTGGACGAGGTGGATGCTGACCACAACAGAGTCAAGGTGCTGGTGAGCATCTTCGGGCGGTCGACGCCGGTGGAATTGGGTTTTTTACAAGTGGACCGCATCTAAGCACGTACGGCCGCGTGGAGTGACGCATGGCAAAGGAAATCACCGGTCAGATCAAACTACAGATTCCGGCTGGCAAGGCCAATCCGGCGCCACCGGTCGGGCCCTCGCTGGGGCAACATGGCGTCAATATCATGGAGTTCTGCAAGCAGTTCAACGCCAGGACACAGAAAGAGGAAGGCAGCATTATTCCGGTCGTGATCACGGTGTACAAGGACCGCACGTTCACGTTTGTCACGCGGACGCCGCCGGCGTCCGATCTCCTGAAAAAGGCCTCCGGCATCATCAAGGGTTCGGGGACCCCGCACAAGGACACGGTGGGGGTCATTTCGAAAGCGAAGCTGCGCGAGATTGCGAAGCAGAAAATGGCCGACCTCAACGCGGCGGATCTGGAAGGCGCCATCAAGATCATCGAGGGTACCGCTCGAAGTATGGGGGTGGTCATTCAGAACTAGTTGGCCTGCCTCCGGTTGGGGGACTTAGGAGCTGAGCATGGGCAAGAAAATGAAGTCGGCATCGAGCAAGGTCCAGTCGAGACCATACGGATTGAAGGAAGCCGTGGAACTGGTCAAGCAGGCCACCTATGCGAAATTTGATGAATCCGTGGATATGGCTCTCTGGCTGGGAGTGGATCCCAAGCGGTCCGATCAAATGGTCAGAGGCACGACGGTGCTTCCGCACGGAACGGGGAAAAAACTGCGCATCCTCGTGTTCGCCAAGGGGGAGAAGGAGCAGGAGGCCCGGGCGGCCGGCGCGGATTACGTGGGGGCCGAGGACCTGATGGAGAAGATCAAGGGTGGGTGGATGGAGTTTGATCAAGCGATCGCGACTCCTGACCTCATGGGAGCGGTGGGCAAGCTCGGCAAAATTTTGGGCCCTCGCGGGTTGATGCCCAACCCTAAAGCCGGCACCGTGACGTTTGAGATTGCGAAAGCCATTGCCGAGATCAGGAAAGGTCGGGTGGAGTATAAGGTCGAGAAAGCCGGAATCGTGCACGTGACGATCGGCAAAGTCTCGTTCGAGGCACAGCGACTGTACGAGAATGCCCATTCGATCCTTGAGTCCGTCATGAAGGCGAAGCCGGCCTCTTGCAAAGGGCGATATTTGAAGAGCGTGACGCTCTCAAGCACGATGGGCCCGGGCATACGGTTGGACACTGTCGCGATCGCAAAGCAGTGGAGCTAAAGGAGAGGTGGGGATGCCAGGGATGATTTTCGTGCTCGCGCACCGCGCACGTTAAGAACGTGCGCGGTGGACGCGCGCAGTCAAAATCACCCCTGCCGTCCCCACCAAGACGTGGATTGCACAGGCGAGGGAGAGGCGAATGAAGAAGGAAGAGAAGGCAACGGCGGTCGCGGAGCTGCACGAGAAGTTCTCGCGGGCCAAGCTCGCGATTATGATCGAGTGCTCCGGTCTGCCCGTGAATGAGATTACCGAACTGCGCAAGCAGTTGCGAAGCGCTAAGGCGGAATTCAAGGTCGTCAAAAACACGCTCGCCGCGCGCGCGGTCGGGGGGACCTCTCTGGTAGCTGCGAAATCTTACTTCAAGGGCCCACTGGCCGTCATGATCGGGTATGACGATGTCGTGCTCCCGACGAAGATCTTGCGCGATTTCATCCGGGTTGAAAAGCGCGAGGAAAAAATCAAAATCACGGTCGGTGTGTTGGAGGGGCAGCTGCTTCCGGCCTCCCGACTGATCGCCGTGGCCAACCTGCCGTCGAGGGATGCGCTGCTGTCCATGTTACTTTCAGCCATGCAAGGACCGGTTCGCGGTCTGGTCGTTGCGCTGAGCGGACTGTTACGAGGGCTGGTCGGCGTGATCATGGCCATTCAGGACAGGAAGAAAGGAGAAGGGGACATGCCAACGACCGAAGGTAAGCTCTCGCAAGAGGAATTCATCAAAGCGATTGAGAGCATGAGTGTGCTGGAGTTGTCCGAACTGGTTAAAGGACTTGAGACCCGCTTCGGAGTCACGGCCGCGGCGCCGGTGGCTGTTGCGGCCACTCAGGCGGCCGGTGGAGCGGCGGCCGCCGTGGAGGAGAAGACGTCGTTTGATGTCATCCTGGCCAGCTTTGCTGCGGAGAAGAAGATTCAGGTGATCAAAGTGGTACGGGAACTCACGAGCCTGGGCCTGAAGGAGGCGAAGGATCTTGTGGAAGGCGCGCCCAAGCCGGTGAAGACCGGCGTGACGAAGGAAGAAGCCGAGACGATGAAGAAGAAGCTGGAAGAGAGCGGCGCCAAGATCGAGGTGAAATAGCGCGATCTCCAGTGAACAGCGAATAGCCAATAGCGGACAGCACGGACCTATTAAGCTATTAGCTGCTCGCTACTCGCTGTTAGCAGCGCAGGAGGAGCTTGGGTATGTCGGACACGACTGTCAATGGGGTGATCGAGCGGCTAGATTTTTCAAAAATCCGAGCGAACATTGATATCCCTGACCTGATCGAAATCCAGAAGCGGTCTTACGAGCAGTTTCTCCAGATGGAACGCGAGCCGGGCCGACGGGAGGACAAGGGACTCCAGGCGGCGCTGACCGGCGTCTTTCCAGTCTCAGAATACAACAACACGGCGATTCTGGAGTTCTCGAACTACTCGTTGGGCACGCCGAAATACGACGTCCGCGAGTGCCTCGAGCAGGGGATGACCTATGCCGTGCCCCTCAAGCTCAGGGTTCGGCTCGTGGTCTTCGACAAGGAAGATAAAGGGCCGAAAAAGAAAGTGCTCGATGTGCGTGAGCAGGAGGTGTACGTCGGCGAGCTTCCGCTCATGACGGAGCGAGGCACGTTTATCGTGAACGGGACGGAACGGGTGGTGGTCAGTCAGCTCCATCGGTCGCCCGGTGCGTCCTTCACGCACGATAAGGGGCGCACTCACGCCAGCGGGAGAGTCCTGTATTCCGCCCGCATCATCCCGTACCGAGGGTCGTGGCTGGATTTCGAGTTTGATGCCCGGGACATCTTGTACGTCCGGATTGACCGCCGCCGGAAGATGCCGGCCACGATTCTGCTGAAAGCCTTCGGCTACTCAACCGACGATCTGCTCAGGATGTACTACCCGGTCGAGGAGATCCGGGTGGTGAAAGGGAAACTACTCCGGAGGCTGGACCCGGAAATCCACCACGGCCTGAAATGTCCCGTTGAAGTCACGGAGAAGGGCAGCAAGGAGCCGGTGGTGCGGGAGGGCGCGAAGTTGACCAAAAACCTGATCGCCCGCGTGCGCGCCGCGGGTGTGAAGGAGATTCCGGTCAACGCCGCGGAGATGGTTGGGCGAGCCATCCTGACCGAGCTGGTGGATCCGGTCAGCAAGGAAAAGATTCTTGACAAGAACCACAAGCTCACGCCCGCCACGATCGAAAAAATCCTCGGCAGCCACGTCGAAAGCTTCAAGGTCATCTACTTGGATACCACAACCGCGACACCGGTGATCCTCGACACCCTGGAGATGGAACGAACGGGCTCGAAGGAAGAGGCGATGGTGGAGATCTATAAGCGTCTGCGGCCCGGAGAGACGCCGTCGATCGAGACCGCCAGAGTGCTCTTCGACAACCTCTTCTACAACTCCAAGCGATATGATCTCTCGCCGGTCGGCAGGCTCAAGCTGAATAAAAAGCTGGGCCTTGATCTCCCGCTCGAGCACCGGACGCTGATGCCTCAGGATATTGTTGAGGTCATTCGGTACCTCGTCAACCTGAAGATGGGCAAGGGTGAGATCGACGACATCGACCATTTGGGAAACCGGCGAGTCCGTTCCGTGGGCGAGTTGCTGGAGAACCAGTTCCGGCTAGGCCTGGTGCGGATGGAGCGGAGCATCAAGGAGCGGATGAACCTCTTGGACATGGAGACGGTGTTGCCGCATGACCTGATCAACGCCAAACCGGTGGTGGCGGCAATCAAGGAGTTCTTCAGCAGCAGTCAGCTGTCCCAGTTCATGGATCAGACAAACCCGCTGGCCGAGATCACCCATAAGCGTCGGTTGTCCGCTCTTGGGCCGGGAGGGCTGACCCGAGAGCGCGCGGGGTTCGAGGTGCGCGATGTGCACCCGTCGCATTACAGCCGCATTTGCCCGATCGAGACGCCGGAAGGGCCGAACATCGGGTTGATCACCTCGCTCGCCACCTATGCGCGGATCAACGGCTTCGGGTTTATCGAGGCGCCCTTCCGCAGGGTCCGCAAAGGGCGGGTGACCGACGAGATCGAATTTCTGTCCGCCATCGAAGGCGAGCGATACGTGATCGCGCAGGCCAACTCGAAGCTGGATGCGTCGGGCCGGCTGGTGTCGGAAACGGTCTCAGCCAGGTTCGGGGGCGAGTTTATTACCGCCACTCCCGATAAAGTTGAGTATATGGATGTGTCGCCCAAGCAAGTGGTCAGCGTCGCGACGGCGATGATTCCCTTCTTGGAACATGATGACGCCAACCGGGCGCTCATGGGCTCGAACATGCAGCGGCAGGCCGTGCCCTTGATTCGAACGGAGGCCCCGCTGGTCGGAACCGGCATGGAGGCGGTCGTGGCGAGGGACTCCGGGTATGTGGTCCAGGCAAAGCGGTCGGGCGTCGTCGAGAGCGTGGATGCCACCCGCGTCGTCGTACGAACGGAACACCGGAACAAGGAAGAGGGGAGCCGGAAGAGCGACATGGGCCTGGATGTGTACGACCTGATCAAGTTCCAACGTTCGAACCAAAATACCTGCATCACGCAGACGCCGGTGGTTCGCGTCGGGCAGCCGGTGAAGAAAGGGCAGGTGTTGGCGGATGGGCCGGCCATTGCTCAGGGCGAACTGGCGCTGGGGCAAAATGTGCTGGTGGCGTTCATGCCCTGGGGCGGGTTTAATTTCGAGGACGCCATCCTGATCAGCGAAAAGCTTGTGCGGGAGGACACGTTCACCTCCCTTCATATCGAAGAGTTCGAAGTGGACGCCCGCGACACCAAGTTGGGGAAAGAGGATATCACCCGCGATATCCCCAACCTCGGGGAGGAGGCGCTAAGGAACCTCGACGAGAGCGGGATCATTCGCGTCGGGGCCGAGGTCAAGCCGGGGAATATCCTGGTCGGGAAGGTGACTCCCAAGGGCGAAACGCAGTTGACACCAAAGGAGAAATTGCTCCGGGCGATCTTTGGCGAAAAAGCGGGCGATGTCAAAGACACCTCGCTCCAGGTTCCGCCTGGCGTCGAGGGCATTGTGGTGGACGTCAAGATCTTTTCTCGCAAAGGGCTGGACAAGGATGAGCGGTCCAAGAGCATCGAGAGCGAGGACGTCCTGAAGCTGCAACGGGATCACCAAGACGAGTTGCGCATCATCGAGGAAGAAAAGAACAAGAAGATTCGCAAGCTGCTGCTGGGGAAAGACGTGGGGCGAGACCTCATGGACCCCGAAGGCGGCGACGTGATCCTCAAAAAGAAGGGGAAGTTGACCGCCGAGATCCTGAAGAAGCTCTCAGACGACAATGTCCGGCATATCATTCTGAGCGATCCTGACGAGCAGAAGCACCTCGAGGAAATCGAACGGCTGGCCAAGGAGCAGAGCGAGATCCTCCAGACGTTGTACGATGAAAAAGTCGGGCGACTGAAGCGGGGGGATGAACTGCCGCCCGGCGTGATCAAGCTGGTCAAGGTGTACATCGCCATGAAGCGGAAGGTGTCGGTCGGTGACAAGATGGCCGGTCGGCACGGGAACAAAGGCGTCGTCTCGCGGATTCTTCCGGAGGAAGAGATGCCGTACTTGCCGGACGGCACGCCGGTCGAGATCGTGTTGAACCCGCTGGGGGTTCCGTCGCGCATGAACGTGGGGCAGATTCTCGAGACTCATCTTGGGTGGGCGGCCAAAGCCCTGGGGATCCAAGTCTCCAGTCCGGTGTTTGACGGAGCGTCGGAAAAAGAGATCAAGGATCTGTTGAAGAAAGCGAAGCTGTCACCGCGCGGTCAATCCACGGTCTACGACGGGCGGACCGGTGAGCCGTTCGGGAGCCCGGTCACCGTCGGGTACATGTACATGATGAAGTTGCACCACCTCGTGGACGATAAAATCCATGCTCGGTCGATCGGGCCGTATTCGCTGGTCACCCAGCAGCCACTGGGCGGCAAGGCCCAGTTCGGCGGGCAGCGATTGGGCGAGATGGAAGTCTGGGCGCTGCAGGCGTATGGGGCGGCCTCCACCCTGCAGGAGTTCCTCACCGTGAAGTCGGATGACGTGCCGGGTCGGTCGCGCATCTACGAGGCGATTGTCAAGGGGGAGAACTTCCTGGAACCGGGCCTACCGGAGTCGTTCAACGTGCTGGTGAAAGAGCTGCAGAGTCTGGGGCTAGACGTCGAATTGACCAAGGCGAAGGACTGAAGGGAGGGGGCAGGTTGACTCCCGTGCTCGCACAGCGCGCACGATCGGAATGTGCCGGGGCACCCGTTGCTCGGGGTCCCCATTGCTTTTCTGGTTGCAATGGGCCGGTGCAACGGGTCGATGATGCGCGCAGTGAGGAATCAATCCGGCCACCCGCTGAAGAATAAGAGAGCTGGAATGTTGGACGGAGTGAGTACTAACAGCCACAAGGAGGAATAAACCTTGGAAGGCGTATATACCTTGTTTGAGAAGCCTCGCGATTCCGTGTCGTTCGATTCCATACGCATCCGGATCGCCTCTCCGGAAAAGATCCGGTCGTGGTCGTATGGCGAGGTGAAGAAGCCGGAGACGATCAACTATCGGTCCTTTAAGCCGGAGAAGGACGGGCTGTTCTGCGCCAAAATCTTCGGGCCCATCAAGGACTGGGAGTGCAATTGCGGCAAGTACAAGCGGATGAAGCACCGCGGCATCGTCTGCGATAAGTGCGGAGTCGAAGTGATCCAATCCAAGGTGCGTCGGGAGCGGATGGGGCATATCGAGCTGGCGGCCCCGGTGGCGCATATCTGGTTCTTGAAAGGCGTGCCGAGCCGGATCGGCACGCTCTTGGATATGAGCCTCAAGCACCTCGAGAAAATCCTATACTTCGAAAGTTATGTGGTGACCGATCCTGGTGATACCGATCTCAGGGAGAAGCAACTACTGACGGAGGAAGACTTTCGAAGGCGTCAAGATGAACATGGGTTGAGCGCCTTCAAGGCCGGCATCGGGGCCGAAGCAATCCGGGACTTGCTGAGGAAGATCAACATCAATGCCCTGTGGGACGACCTGCAAGTCAAAGCCAAGAACTCCACGTCGGCTGCGCTCAAGAAAAAGTACGCGAAGCGCCTGAAGGTGATCGAAGCGTTTCGCAAGTCCGGCAACAAGCCGGAGTGGATGGTGATGGACGTGATCCCGGTCCTCCCCCCTGAACTTCGCCCCCTGGTACCACTGGACGGAGGGCGGTTTGCCACGTCGGACCTGAACGATCTCTACCGACGCGTGATCAACCGGAACAATCGGCTGAAGCGGCTGATCGAGCTGAAGGCGCCCGGGGTGATCATCCGCAATGAGAAGCGCATGCTCCAGGAGGCGGTTGACGCGCTGTTCGACAATGGAAGGCGAGGACGGGCGATTCGCGGCCCCAACAAGCGGCCCCTGAAGTCGCTGAGCGACATGCTGAAGGGAAAGCAGGGCCGCTTCCGACAAAACCTGCTCGGGAAGCGCGTGGATTATTCCGGCCGCTCGGTCATCGTGGTGGGCCCCGAGCTCCGCCTCCACCAGTGCGGGCTGCCGAAGAAGATGGCGCTGGAGTTGTTCAAGCCGTTCATCTTTCACAAGTTGGAGGAACGCGGTGCAGCGACGACTATTAAAAGCGCGAAGCGCCTGGTCGATAAAGAGCGTCCGGAAGTGTGGGACGTGCTGGACGAAGTCATCCGTGAACATCCCGTCCTCTTGAACCGCGCTCCCACCCTCCACCGGCTCGGCATTCAGGCGTTCGATCCGGTGTTGGTCGAGGGAAAAGCGATCCGTCTGCACCCGTTGGTGTGCGCCGCGTTCAAC
>CAYJUP010000077.1:0-8972 GCA_964373365.1 uncultured Nitrospiraceae bacterium | reverse complement strand
TGTTCCGGAAGACCTTTGCGGGCCACGCTGCATTCTTACGGCCGTACTTCGAACGGGCTCTGACGCAGAAGGAGGCCGAGCAGGTGCGGGCCCTGCTTCTACAAATCCGCAACAGTTTTCATACGGAAAAAGAGGAGTGACACATGACCCCCGCGCTCGAACTGATCCGGTCACGCATCTCCGCAAACAAGTTCGATACGACTAAGACATTGTCTCAGCAGGAGATCCGTGAACTCGTCGAGTATGCGACCCAAGCGCCTTCGTCGACAAACATCCAGCACTGGCGCTTTATCGCCGTCACCAAACCAGCGGACAAGGAACGGCTTAAGCAGGCGGCCTTCGGTCAGCAAAAGGTTGCCGATGCCGCGGTGACGTTCATCGTGCTGGGTGATCTCCGGGGCCACGAGAAGCTCGGGAATATCCTGGACCGGTCGGTCAAGGCCGGCATCCTCGACCAGCAGACGCGCGACCGGTGGGTTGACACGGCAAACGAGAGCTACGCCAACCCGCTGAAAGCCCGCGACGAGGCGATCCGCTCCGCCTCGCTGGCGGCGATGACGCTGATGATCGCCGCTCAGGCGAAAGGGCTGGTCTCCGGACCGATGATCGGCTTCGACCCTGAAGGAGTCAAACGCGAGTTCGGCATCTCGGACCGCTATGTTCCGGTGATGCTGCTGACGGTCGGCTACCCGGCGGCGGGCAACTGGCCACGGAAGCCTCGGCTCACCGTCGAGGAAGTGCTGGCCTTCGACCGTGGCAGGGAATTCTGAATCGATCGCATGCGCCTGACCATCCTCGGCTCCGGCACCAATGTCCATCCCACACGCGCGGCGGCGGGCTACCTGGTCCAGACCGACCAGACGATGCTGCTGGATTTTGGTCCCCGAACGCTCGTCAACTTGATGAAGACCGGAATAGACCGGCACCGGATCGGCCACATCCTGTTCTCCCATTTCCACGCCGATCACTTTTCGGACTTCGTCACGTTCTTCTTCGACGCGGTCTATCATTCCAGATTCGTCGGCAATCGGGCGGACCTCGCCATCATCGGCCCTCGTGGCACCAGGCGATTGTTCGGGATGATCCTGAACACGTTTCCTGGATTCAACACCGCCGCGTTTCACGTGAAGATCCGTGAGGTCGCGGACCGGAGCTTCATGCTGGGACAGACTCGCATCTTGCCTCGCACGGTGGTGCATAGCCCTCGGTTGCACTGCGTCGGCTATCGGATCGAGCATGGGGGGCGAGCGCTGGCCTACTCGGGGGACGCGCAGTATTGCGCGAGCCTCGTGCACCTCTGCCGTGGCGCGGATGTGGCGGTGCTGGATTGTTCATTCCCCGCGAACAGGCCCGGCCTCGGGCACATGCACGCGGGAGACTGCGGGCGGGTGGCCCAGGAGGCCGGAGTCAAGCGCCTGATCCTGTCCCACTTTTATCCGATCGCCGAGCGGTACGACGTGAAGAGACAGGCAGGCCGGCACTTCAGGGACAGGATTGCGCTGGGGCGAGACTTAATGAAGATCGTGGTGTAACGCAAGCATTGATTCACTGGCGATTGGCTGATTTCTTCAATGAACCAATGACTCAATTCCGGAGGTTAATCGGAACCCTTATTCGCACTCCCTCTTCGTATTGCCTTCCAGAATCTGGATGAAGCGGGTTAACCGCGACGCCTTCACCGATTCATTCAACTTGTTATAGACGGCAATCAGGTTCTTGAGGCTCCGGGCGAGAATCGCGGGGGTCGAGCTCCTCTGGAGGTACTTCTCCTCGAAGCCATACCCTGCTTGCATCAAGAACCGTGCGCAGTCCTTCTCGGTGAGCAAGGCGCCGGCGTTGAAGCAGTCCACAAAAACCTTGTAACGGTCCGCCTCGAACTTGACCAAAAAGTGGCCGGGCATCCCGATCCCGAACAACGGAAGCCCCAGGCGCCGGCCCACAAGCAGGTAGAGGATTGAGAGGCTGATCGGGATGCCGGTGCGGCGATCGATCACTCGGTTGAGGTAGCTGTTGTCCGTCTCGTAATAGTTTTTGGTGTTGCCCCGGAAGCCCTGTTCGGTGAACAGGTACCGGCTGAGCGTCTTCACCGTTTCTTCGCCCGAGACCCGCCGCCCTATCAGATCACGGACCTCGGCCGCCATCCCATTAAGCTGGCGCGCGTACGCCTCAACATCCAGTCCGGGGTAGGCATACCGGGCGATCAGAAACGCGCCCCTCTCTAAATCGATCTGGTCCTCCGGACGAGCGACGTGGTCGCGGAGTTCTTCCTCCAACCGGCTCCCACGGATCTCGTCGAGGACCCCCTCGATCCGCCGCGCCATCTCCGGCTGCTCGAGTTCGGCTTCCAGCAGCAGGGGCACGGCCGAGTCGCCGATCTCGACCAGTTTGTCACTGATCGTCTTCGCGATCCGGCCGTTGTCATCGGACAGCAGCCGGATCAGCGCTTTGATCTGACTTTCGCTGGTCGGGACCATGACCACCTCGCCGTACGTCTGAATTGTACCGACATCCGATGACCAGAGCAACGGAGGCGGTTGCGCGATCAGCCCATCGCCCTTCGAAACGCCCGGGCGCTCCCGTACAGGCAGAGCACATCGAAGGCCACCATGATCACCACCACCATTCCTACGCGAGGGAGCGCCTCAGCCCATCCTGAGAGGATGAGGGGCCGGACCGCGTCGATGGCCCATGTCATGGGATTAAACCGGGCCAGCATGCTCATCCAGGCCGGCATCGCCGCCAAGGGCACCAACGCTGAACTGAGAAAGATCATCGGCAGGGAGAGAAAGCCCAGCACAGAGAAGAAGTCGCCGTGGCTCTTCACCGAAAAGGCCATGGCCATCGAGATGGCGGTCAACCCGATGCCGAACAGCATACCGATCAGGAGGATGACGGCCACACCGAGCAGGCCGGTGGCCGGACGGACGCCGAAGAGGGAGGCCACCCCGAGAATCACCAATATCTGAAGGCACGTGATTGTCATGACGAAGAGGAAGCGGCTCAAGATCACGGACGTCCGGTGGATTGGGGTGGACATGAGTCTCTCCAGGAATCCGTTTTCCTTGTCAAACAGCAGGTCCACGCCTCCAGCCAGCCCGTTGTTCAGCACCGTCATCACCACCACGCCGGCCGTCAGAAAGCTGATGTAAGTGGGGGCTTGGACCACCTGCGCGTCGGTAGCCCGCTGAAAAAGGTTCCCGAAGAAAATCAGCCAGAACAGCATCGGCTGCACGAGGGTAAACACCATGCTGAACTTCTCGCGGCTGAGCCGACGGACCCACCGCATCGTCAGCGCGCCGATCTCCTGGAGATACTGTTGCATAGCGTGATGCGTGATGAAGAAAGTGTCATGCGCTATGAGCGGGAAAGGGGCCGCATGCGCATTGCGTGTTGCGAGCCCCCCGTTTCACTCATCACGCATGCCCATTACGGTTCTTCGTCTTCAGCTTTCGGAAACTCCTCCCGGATCGCATGGCCGGTGTGAGCCACGAACACGTCCTCCAGCCGTGGGCGGTGGTATTCGATGAATTCCAGCCGGCAGGCCAGTCGGTTCGCCGCCTCCAGCACCGCCGGCAAGGCTTTCTCAGGAGACTCCACACGGATATCCAGCCCGGTCGGTTTGGTGCTGATGGCGCGGACGAAGGGGAGCCCCTTCAGCGCCGACGCCAGCATCTCGACGCGGGCCATCTCCGACGCGCCCACCGTCAATGAGACGATGTCTCCGCCGAGCCCCGCTTTCAGCTCGCTGGGTGACCCGAGCGCCTTGATGCGGCCGTCGTCGATGATGGCCAGGCGATCACACAATTGGTCCGCCTCATCCAGATAGTTGGTAGTCATGACGATCGTGATGCCTCGCTCCCGGAGGCGACGGATATAGTCCCAGATACGCAGGCGACTCTGCACGTCCAAGCCGAGCGTCGGCTCGTCCAGGAACAGGACCTTCGGATTCGGCAAGAGGCCGCAGGCGATGTCCAGCTTGCGCTTCATCCCCCCCGAGTACGTCTTGGCGGGCCGGTCCGCATGGGTTTCCAGGTTGACCAGCTTCAGGATTTCGGCAATTCGCCTCTTCGTCTCGCTCTTGGGCAAGTGATAGAGGTCGCCGAGCAGGAGGAGGTGTTCGCGCCCGGTGAGAAAGCGATCGATGGCGCGCTCCTGCGGCACGTACCCGATCAGGTGGCGCACGCAGTCTGCCTCTCGGACCACGTCATGACCGAGGACGGTTGCGTGACCGGTGGTTGGACGCAGAATCGTGATCAGGATTCGGAGCGTGGTGCTCTTGCCGGCTCCGTTGGGGCCCACGAGTCCGAAGACCTCTCCGGCAAAGACCTGAAAGGAGAGCCCTTCGATGGCCGTGACGCCGTCATACACCTTCCCCAACCCGAAGGTCTCAATGGCGACGGTCCGATCCATCACCCCCAGCCTTTCGCTCCATCCCGTTCGCAGATATTGAACTGGATGAGGTCGCTCAGGCGACGGGCCTGCTGGAGGAGGCTGTCCGACTCAAGCAGGAACTGTTTCTCCAGGGGGGGCAACTCCAGGTAGGTCGAAAGGCTGTTGACGAGGATTTCATCGTTGACGTCCTGACGAAACAACCGCTGCCACAGGTGTCCGTCGTTGCGCGTGTTCAGGTACTCCCCCATCATACGGAAGAGATCGGATCGGACAGACGACTCCAGCGCCTCCTCGGAGCCGCTCGGCTTGAGCACGACGTTGGCCTGACGGTAGCTCCTGTCGTAGAACTGCTCGCGAATCTCGTATCGATGCAAGCCCTGCAGCAGGATGTTAAAGCGGTCGTCCGGTAACCTCTGGACGCTGACCAGCCGTCCCACGCAGCCCACCTCAAAGATGGGTGGATTCCCGTGATAGTCTTGCTCCCACCCTTCCTTCAACAGGGCCATACCGATACACTGCCCTTCGGCGGCGGCGGCGGAAACCATGTCGCGGTATCGAGGCTCGAAAATGTGCAGGGGCAAATACGTTTTGGGGAAAAATACGATGTTGGGAAGGGGAAACACCGGGATGCGATCCGGGACATGGAACGCCTCGTCGCTGCCGCGACGGGGATAATCTCGCTCGAGTTGCATAACACACGATAGCCGAAGCGCGTCGGCCTTGTCAACTTAACCGCCGCGACCATCGGCGGTTCGCAACAGCACGAAATCCCTCTCCAGGACAGGAGAATTGCACATCCGATGTCCGCGTGCTATAAGCCTCTGCATCATGACGACACGGCAATTTTCAGCGCACGATTCCGCAAGGAGAGCGGTTCATAAAGCCCCGTTCGATAGACGGAGGCGCAAAACACTCCTTGGGCTCAGCTTCTGCGCGATCAGTCTTTGCGCGACGCTGCTGTCGGTCTTCCTCGAGGCGGGAAGTCAAGACGCGCCTGACAACCCGGGCTTTCGTCCGGCGGTGGCCGGGTACAGCTACCGGTTTCCGCGGGACCATGGGTCTCACGACGAGTTCCGGACAGAATGGTGGTATTACACCGGCCATCTCTCCGCGGAGGACGGTCGACAGTTTGGCTATCAGTTGACCTTCTTCCGGCGGGGAATCGAGCAGGCGCGCGTGAGAACAAATCCGTCACGCTGGACGATCCGGCATCTGTACCTTGCCCATTTTGCCTTGTCGGATCATGACAACGCCAGGTTCCGGTATGCCGAGAAGGTCAGCCGAGCCGGACTCGGCAAAGCCGGTGCGGAAACCGGCCAGTTGCGCGTCTGGATCGATCGCTGGATCGCCGAGACGCTCTCTCCTCAC
Organism: uncultured Nitrospiraceae bacterium; assembly: GCA_964373365.1. Classification (GTDB taxonomy): domain Bacteria; phylum Nitrospirota; class Nitrospiria; order Nitrospirales; family Nitrospiraceae; genus CAYJUP01. The sequence continues at coordinate 3,212 of CAYJUP010000077.1, read as the reverse complement.
AATGATCGGCATCACCTGAAAGCATCGGCGAAGGACTTTTCGATCGATTTCATCGTGACGCCGGAGAAACCGCCCGTCGTGCACGGCGAGCGGGGTGTCAGCCGAAAGGGAAGCGCGCCCGGACAGGCCTCCCATTATTATTCGTTGACCCGTCTGGCAACCACGGGCATTCTTTCAGTAGACGGAGAGCAGCTGAAGGTCAGCGGAACGAGCTGGATGGACCACGAGTTCGGCTCCGGAGATCTGGGGGAGGAGCAGGTTGGCTGGGATTGGTTCAGCGTACAACTCGACAACCGGAGTGAGTTGATGTTCTACCGCTTGCGCCGGACCGACGGGATCTCCGACGCGGCGTCGAGCGGAACCCTGACTTTTCCGGATGGGCGTTCGCAGCATCTCTCGGCATCGGACCTGCAGGTTGAAAACCTGGGCCACTGGACCAGCACCGCGAGTGGAGCCCGCTACCCCAGTCGCTGGCGGATCTCCGCCGCATCCCTGGGCCTCTCGCTCACCCTGACCCCGCTGTTTCAGGACCAGGAGCTGATCACCCGACGCAGTACGCAGGTCACCTATTGGGAAGGCGCTGTTCGTGTCAGCGGCACGCTCCGGAACGCCCCCGTGTCAGGTCAGGGCTATGTCGAACTCACCGGCTACGCCGAGCGGCTCAAGCAAAGACTCTGAGCGAAGCCGAATGACGGAAATGCCCCTATGCACAGACTCTCCGGTTCGACCAGAGAGATCATGACGCGAGCGTCCTGTTGAAAGTCCTACGCCACAAGGCTGCACGACTGGTGGTTCTCACCTGCTTGATCGTCCTGCCCGCTTGCAGTAAACAGAGCGACACCATCGTCTCGATCGCCTTGCACCCGGCCAATTCCCGCATCTTGTACGTCTCGACCAATGAGTCCGTCTACAAGACGCGCGACAGCGGCGGATCCTGGGAACGCATGGCCACCGATCTCAGCACGTATCGCGTGCTCTCCCTGGCCCTAGACCCACAGTATCCGGCCACGGTGTACGCCGGCACCATGATTGACGCGGTCTACAAGAGTCCCGATGGCGGTCAGCACTGGATTGCTCACAACGCAGGACTCAAGGAGCATATCTCGGTCGTCAACCAGTTCGCCTTCGACCCTCGCGACAGCGAGACCATTTATGCCGCCACGACAGTCGGTGTCTTCCGCAGCACGGACGGCGGACGCCTATGGAACGAGCGGATGACGGGCATGAAAGAGGTGCATATCGTGGTGACAATCACGCTGGATCCCAAACGGCCTCACATCTTTTACGCCGGCACCACGGGCGGCGCGTATCGGAGCACCGACGGCACCGAGACCTGGCAGAAGATCAACACCGGCCTGATTCCTCAGGAGGTTCTGGATGCCTCGTTGGCACTCGGCGTCAACACGCTCGTCATTGATCCGCAGATAACCGATACCGTCTAAGCCGGCACCACGAAGGGGCTCTTCAAGACCACAAATAGGGGTGATTCCTGGACCCGTATCGGGCAGTCGTTGGCCGACCAGTACGTCAGCTGTCTCGCCATTGACCCCACCAATCCCAATGTTTTATACGCGGGAGGGCGGGCGGGAGTTCAAAAGAGTTTTGACGGCGGCCAGAGCTGGCAGGCGATGAATGAGGGGCTGGAAACCGTGAACATTCGGACCCTCGCAATAAGCCCGCTTCATGCCCAGACGCTGTTCGCGGGGACCAACGGGAGCGGACTCTATCGCAGCGACGACGGTGCAAAAACCTGGAAACGATTGCGTTTGGTCACAGCACCCACCGGAGCCGGCTCCTCCGGCACGTGAGAAGTCAAACCGAGCGCAGTATGCCCACACTGTTTCTTGTCAGGCACGGCGAAACGGATTGGAACCGCAGCGGCCAGATCATGGGCGAGCGGCCAATCCCGCTGAACCGCAATGGAGAGACCCAAGCGCACCGGTTGGCCAAGTTGCTCAGCCGCTGCTCGCTGGGCGCGCTCTACTCAAGCCCCGTGGCCCGGGCGCTTCAAACAGCCGAGATTCTGGCAGCGGCCCTGCACATGCCGGTGACAGTGGAACGGGGTCTCACCGAAATTGGCGTTGGGCAGTGGGAGGGACGCTACTGGAAGGATCTGACCGAGGATATCGTACGGCACAACTTTTATGCCATGCCGCAGGAGACCCGACCGCCAGGCGGGGAAACGCTCCACGAGGTACAGGCACGCGCGGTCGCCACGGTCGAACGAGCCGGCACCCGCGTGGGGGCGGGTCCTCTTCTCTTCGTATCACATGCCGACGTGCTGCGCGCCATCGTGGCGCACTATCTTCGCGCTGATTTTCAGACCGTTCGTCAAATGCGGTTCGACCACGCATCCCTCACGGCTCTGGAAGTCAATGGGAGCGCGGCTGATCTTCTGTTCCTCAACTATACTCCTGACTTGGGCATCCTGGGCTGAAGACAACGCGCGTCATTCTCCGCTCTACCTCCCGCCCTTCCCGCCTTCAGTCGCTTCGTGCCTATGACGGTACCGACCACGGGCCATGTTCATGCCCTCCGACAATGCTTTCCATTCCTGCGCCGTCAACATCTCTTTCATCTTTACCGCATGCCGAGTATCCTCGTCGCCGATCGCATCCTGTTGTTGTTCAACTCATCCAGAATTTTCGTGAACTCCTCCGGCGTCGCCTCATAGCTCACGTTGAGTTCATAGAGCTTCCGGTGGAACCCGCGATTCTGCTGATACGATTGCTTCACTTCTGCGACAATCTCCTCTACGATCGCACGGACTCGCTTGGCTTTCTCGGGGTCTTGGACCGTTTTGTCAACCAAAGCCGTCATCTCCTTGACCCCTCTGTCCACCGAAGCGTCCGCGTCTCCGCGGCCGTCGTAACCCCTGCCATAGTGTCCCGTCGCACAGCCGGCCATCGTCATGATTGCAAGTACCGACACCAACACGAATAGTTTCGCGGTTTTCATGAGGTCCTCCTGAATGGTGTGCATCACCGTGGCCACACTCTAACATAGGCGTTCTTAATGTTTCGACCAGAGTAACTGGCGGACAGACCGATCAACCGGCCACGCACGCCGATCGAACGGGCGGGCAACTTGCCAGAGAGCCTGCGTCGAAACAACCGCTGAAATCCCCAAAACCAAGCCACGACATTTCGCTTCCGTCGTACCAAAACAAGCCAGACAAGCCTTTGCTAATCAATGAATGGATTCGAATAACG
>CAYJUP010000076.1:0-9083 GCA_964373365.1 uncultured Nitrospiraceae bacterium | reverse complement strand
CCCTGGCGCAACCCGTGTCCGATGCCTTGACAGTCAAGACAGTTGCTCACGCCTCACGGCTTCTTGATCCGGTCCAGAATGAGCGCAATGCAGCCGGCCAGCAGTCCGCCACCCGCGATCGCCGTCAATAACTCCACCAGTTTGTCTCCCCAGAGCGATCCCTGCGCCTGCATCACCTCACGAATGCCCCCCTGGAGCATGATGACCGCCAACGCCATGGTGGCGCCGACCACGAACCACCAGGCGAAGATTTTGAAGGACTGCTGCATTTTGTCTCCCCCTACAGGTCCCCCCGCCGGTCCAAGCTTCGATATTGGATCGCCTCGGCGAGGTGGGCGGGCTCGATCCGCTCAGAGCCCGCCAAGTCGGCGATGGTGCGGGCCACTCGAAGGATACGCCCATAGGCTCGCGCCGAGAACCCCAGGCGGGTCATGGCTTGCTCAATGAGATCCCGCCCGGCCTTGTCGATCGCGCAATACTTCTTGACGTGCCGCGGTTTTAACTGAGCGTTACTGAACAACCCCTCTTTCTGATAGCGGGTTGCCTGGCGCGCGCGGGCAGCCGTCACACGTGTTCGGATCGTGGCCGATGGTTCCTGCTGTCCCTCCCCTCCCAGTTCCCTGACCGGGACGGGGGGCACCTCAATATGGATATCCAAGCGATCAAGCAGCGGCCCGGACAAACGGGAGCGGTACCGCCGAATCTGGTTGGGGGTACAGAGGCACTCGCGAGTCCGGTCTCCATAGTACCCGCAGGGGCAAGGATTCATCGCCGCCACCAGCATCACCCGCGCCGGATATCGTAGAGAGGCGCTGACTCGGGTGAGCATGACCGTTCCATCTTCCAGTGGTTGCCTGAGACCATCCAGCACGTGCCGCTTAAACTCCATGATTTCATCCAGAAACAACACCCCGTGATGGGCCAGCGAGACTTCGCCCGGACGCGGGACCCTTCCCCCGCCGATCAGCCCGGCGTCGGAGATACTGTGATGGGGAGCTCGGAAAGGACGAGTCGTGATCAACGGCCGACCGTCGCTCAAAAGCCCCGCCACGCTGTGAACCCGCGTGGCCTCAATCGCCTCCTCCGGCTCCATGGGCGGAAGGATGCCGGGGAGGCGTCGGGCCAGCATCGTCTTGCCGGACCCCGGTGGGCCGATCATTAAGATATTATGTCCGCCTGCAGCCGCAACCTCGAGCGCCCGTTTGGCGTGTTCCTCCCCCTTCACATCGGCAAAGTCATCCTCATCAATCTCTTGAATGGCAAAGAGCGCTTGACGGTCCACCACCGCGGGTGGGACCATGCGCGCCCCGCTCAGGAATTCGACGGTCTCGGGTAGCGTGTGCACCGGATACGCGTTCACGCCATCCACCACCGCCGCCTCCGCAGCGTTGTCGGCGGGCAGCACCAACGCATAAGTCTTCCGGCAGGCCATCCCGATCGAGAGGGCCCCCGCAATCGGCTTGATGCGGCCGTCCAGCGAAAGCTCGCCGACCAACACACGGCCCGCCACCGCATCGGCGGGGAGCAGATCTTGCGCCACCAAGATGCCGACCGCAATGGCCAGATCCAGACCGGAGCCTTCTTTCTTGAGGTCCGCCGGCGCCAGATTCACCGTAATTTTTTTCACCGGGAAAGAGAACCCGGTGTTCTTGAGCGCCGCACGCACGCGGTCACGACTCTCGCGCACGGTGGCATCCGGCAGTCCGACCACCGAGAACTGTGGGAGGCCGCCTCCGATGTCCACCTCCACCTCAACGAGATGCGCATCCAACCCAACCAGCGCGGCGCTCAATACCTTGGCCAGCATAGAAAACTCAGCTTCCAGCTAGCAGCAAACAGCGAACAGCAAGTCATTCCCCGATCGGTCTGAGCTGCTTGCTATTTGCTGCCAGCTATTCTCTGTCGTAGTGCCGCGGGATTATAGGCGTGCCCTCAACGGTTTTCAACACAGTCTTGAAGCATTGTGTATAATACGGCTCATGCTTCCGATCGTTCGTGGCGACCAAGAAGCTGTCTGCTCACCGATCCACCAACCACCAATTCAGGTCTCCCAGTGTCGGATACTCGTCGCCCCGTACGCCCTCGCGCTGATATGCCTCTCCGGCCTCGCGCTGGAGCAAAGCGCCTTCGCGCAGGAGACGCCGCTTGGTGCGGGTACCTGGAAAACAGCGACGCCCGCGCCGACCAAGCGTACCGAGGTTGTCGCGGCCGCCGTGGGCGGGAAGATCTACGTGGTCGGCGGATTCAATGAACCCAGCCTGAGCGGTCTTAAAACTCTCATGATCAGCGACGGGGTGGAGGAGTACGATCCTTCCACGGACCGCTGGACACCCAAAGCGTCTCTTCCGATCGGACTTCACCATGCCGGGGCCGGTGTGGTGGGGGATCGGCTGTACGTCATCGGGGGTTTTACGAAATCGTTCGTCTCGGTCTGGGAGCCGGTGGCGAGCGTGTACATGTATCAACCCGAGACCGACTCCTGGAAGGAACGAGCGTCCATGCCAACCCCACGTGGAGCGCTTGCGGTGGCCGAGTACGGCGGGAAGCTCTTCGCGATCGGTGGCTACGACGGAACCGGCAACTCGGCAGCCGTGGAAGTGTACGACCCGGCCACCAATACCTGGAACAAGAGAGCTCCCCTCCCGACACCTCGGGACCATCTGGCGGCCGCGACAGTCGGCATGCGACTGTATGCCATCGGCGGTCGTCTGAACCGAGACTATGGCCGCAACCTGGCGATCACCGAGGCGTATGATCCCACCGCTGACCGATGGACGCGGGTGACCGACCTGCCGACGCCGCGGAGTGGAATCACGGCCGGAGTGATCAAGGGAACAATCTACGTGCTCGGCGGGGAAGCGCCAGCAGGGACATTCCGCACGAACGAAGCGTATTCGCCGGACGCCGACCGCTGGTGGGCCATGGCCCCGATGCCAACCGGACGTCACGGACTGGGCTCGGCCACGGTGAATGACCGGCTGTACGTGATCAGCGGCGGTCCGACGCCGGGCGGATCATTCAGCAACGTCAACGAACTGTTCGTCCCGCCGAGTAGCCAGGCCAGCGACCAGCATGGCGCCCGCGCTTCGGCCAAGCAGGTGGGAACGATCATGGCTCTCCTCGCAGCCTTTCAGGATGCGGGCTCGCTCCCCCCGGAATCCAGCCCGGAGGCGAACCGGCTGATCAAGGCGCTCATCCAGTTCCAGGCCGCCTTCATGAAGAGCGCCAACCCGGCGGTGAGGCGGCTCTTGACCGAGGCCTTGGCCGCGAGACTGGGCGACCGCGCACCGGCAGCGGCCGAGACGTTCCGCAGCCATGGGTGGACCTCCCAGACCTTGGAAGCGGTCGTGGACTACGTCACGAACCGACCGGTGTGGGACCAACCCGATCTCGAGGAGGGATTTCGCGCCTACAATATCGGACGGAGGGACTTCGAGCTGCTCGCCCAGACCTTCCGGACGGCGCGTACCCAACTGGCCGCTCGAGGGCAGGACCTGCATGAGGTGTACGCATCACGGCGGCGTGACATGCCCGGCTCCAGGAATAATTGAATGATGAGTACTGGGTGACGGGTCATGAGTTATGAAGGCAGAGCCTTCCTCCTCACTATTCACTCATCACTCATAACGCACCACTCATCACTAACAAAGGAGGCCCATCATGGCAACACAAGCTTATATTCTGATCAAGGTGAAGGCCGGCAAGACCAAGGACGTCATCAAGGCACTCAAGAAGATCCACGGCGTTGAGCAAGCGCATTCGTGCTTTGGGCAACCGGACATCTTCAGCTTCGTCAGTGTGGCGGATGAAAAGGCGCTGTCGGACGTCGTGATCACCAAGATCCATACCATTGACGGCGTGGAAGAAACGGACACGCACATCGTGGCTGAAACGTAGTTCCCGTTCGGTCGTCGGGTCTGTTCGTTCCGTTTAGCGGACACAACGGATTAACTGACTGAACGGACTAAACGGACGTTACGTCCAGTCTCCGCCGATTCATAGCAGGCGTCCGCTATTTCCACAGCCCGCTGCCCATCCAGCCCCGTGATCGGCATCGGAGCCCCGCGCTCGAGCGCGTCCAGAAACGCCTGAAGGGTAGCAACCACGGTCGGGCGATCCTCAACCGACCACTCCTCGACCTCATTGCGCGTCGAAGTCCTGCAGAGACGGTGGCGGGCCCAGTCCGCGATCATCTGCCCGTCCCCGCCCACCCATTCGGCTCTGCTCACCCGCCCGCCGGTGACGCACGACACATCCACGATGCAAGGCAGATCCCCCGTGGTTCGAAGACTGACCAACGCCCTGGACTCTGGACTCCTCGGAGAAGGTCGATCCATTTCACAGCGCGCCTCGACCACCTCCTCACCGGTAAGGAAGCGCACCAGATCAAGCAGGTGGATGCCGATCTCCAACAGAACACCCCGCCCCGCATAGCCCGTTGGATCCGCCCACACTTCCGGGCGGGGTGCCACGCGGGTCGTCAACACCAGATACCGTCGCGGACCAACGGTCGCAAGCTGAGCCTTGAGCGCCAGCACAGCGGCGTCAAATCTGAGCGTCTGAGCGGTCATCAGGGGGATTCCTGAAGACTCAGCGGCGTGGACCATCTCACGCGCTTCGGGACCGATGGGAGCAAGAGGCTTCTCTATCAAGAGCGGCTTGCGTGCGCGGACGGCCTCCAGACAGACCGGACGGGCAAGCGAAGGCGGCGTGACCACGACCACGGCCTGCACCGCAGTGTCAGCGATCAGATCACGATAGTCCCGGTAAAACCGGACCGAGTGGTCGGCTGCGAAGGCTGCGCCCTGCGCAACATCGCGGCGGCAGACGGCAACCAGCCGCGCATTGGGCAGGGGCTCCAACAGATGCCGGGCATACCGCATCCCGTGCCTGCCCAATCCGATCAGTCCGATCCCTATCGGTGCCGACACGGAACCGTAGGCAGGCATGTCTTACCGGGTGCCCACATAATAACAAGGCCGTGTTGTTGAACACGGCCTTGTCCAGCGTACAAAAAATTTCCGTTGTCGTTCGTACTAAGATCGTCCGCCGCCCCTGTCCGCTCCTCCCCCGCCACCCCACGAACGCTCCCGCTTCTCCTGCGGTTTGGCTTCGTTCACCACGAGGGTGCGACCTTCGAACTGAGTCCCGTTCATCGCCGCAATGGCTTTCTGCGCTTCCTCGGACGTCGCCATCTCGACAAACCCGAAGCCGCGCGATCGGCCAGTATAACGATCAGAGATCACCTTGGCTGAACTCACCGTTCCGTGTTGCGTGAACAGGTCTGGAAGCTGCTGGACCGTTACCGAATAGCGCAAGCCACCCACATAAAGCTTGTATCCCACAGGTACCACCTCTACACATCCATCACGCAGGGCTCCATGCTGAACCCCGGCTGTCCCGTCTGTCAGTTACCATGCACATTGTAGCCCTGCGTAGTGGGCAGGTCAACTTTTCTTCCTCGTGTTGTGCGAAGAATTGACAATGACGCAAGAGCGTCGTTATAGTAGACTTCCGCTCGCGCACATCCCAATTCGCCGGGTCTCAACCGCGGTCCTGAACCAAGCAAACTCCGGATCAAGCAGGAGAGCGATGCCCCATCGGGCTCCACCTTTTTCTCTCGATAAAATCGGCGTAAACGCGGTCCGCTTCTCAAGCGGGGTTCCGATTCCCTCCATCACCGACTCCTCCACCGACCCCTACGCCAGGACGAGAATACCCAAAGAAGCGCAGGTGGAAGGGTTGCAGTTCTGGCCTCAGGAAAAGGGGACCTATCCCGGCCTCGTTCTGCTGCACGAGTGGTGGGGACTGAACTCACAGATCAAGGACCTGGCGACTCATCTAGCCTGCGAAGGCTACGCCGTGCTCCTCCCGAATCTGTATGTGAGGCAAGGGGGAATGGTGACCGCCAACGCAGAAGTGGCCGCGGCGCTCATGAGTCGCATCAAAGAGAGCGAGTTGCTGCAGGACATCAACTCCTGCTGCGAATTCCTGAATACCCGCGATCACGTCAAGCGAAACGTCCATGGCGTCATCGGGTTCGGGATGGGCGGCTCACTGGCTATTCGATTTGCGTGCCAGCGGAAACGCTTACGAGCAGCGGTCGCTTTCTACGGCAAAATGGTCACGCCGCCCACCGTGTTGAAGGAGCTCCAATGTCCCCTGCTGTATCACCGGCCTGGGGCCGACGAGTGGGTGATCGCGGAGGAAGTCGAGCAACTGCGTCAAACTGCCAAGGATTACGAGAAACAGGTAGAGATCCGGACCTACGAGGACGCGCCACACGCGTTCTGCAACGAAACCCGCAAGGACACCTATCGCCCCGAGGCCGCACTGGCGGCATGGGAAGCCACGGTTGCCTTTCTCAACGACTGTTTCAAGGAAAAGTAAGAGCGGGTCCTGTCGCCGCCCAAGGTCGTCATCACCTGCTGAGAAGGAGATGGAGTGTAGAGTTGAATCTCCCTTACTGAAGGCATTGAGATTTCAGACGGGATGACGCAGAATGATGACTAATGGCCCGCAAGAGATTAGCTGGTCGGTTTTCAATCCTAGTCTTCTTCTTGGCCGCCACGCTGCTGGTCGCTGCTGTCGCTCTGTGGCCGCAGGGTACAGCCGCGGGACCGCAGTCTGTCCGCACGGATTCTCCTGACTTCCCCAGCATCCTCCGGGCACACGCACGCAACCTGTCCTCAGTCACAAGCGATGCGGAGGCGCTGGCTCTCTACTTTTCACACCTGGGACCGGCCTTGGATCTCCAAGACAGTGTCGCCGCACTCACGAACAAGCCGCCGACCGGCAACGCTTCCTCTGACAGCGCCATGAAGTCCGAACTGACCTCGTCAGCAGTCAGGCTGACGGCAGAGTTAGCCGCATGGCGGCTTGCCACTGCGATCAAACAGGGAGCCGACGCCGACGAGGCTGCCGCGATCCACGCTGTCCTGCAACAAGCCACCATCCAGCGGAGCTGGTTGCTGGAAGGGGAGGGACGCCCGTATCTCCGTCAAGCAGTAGCATTGAGCGCCGTGCTCACCTCGGTTCAGACACCACAGACCTCAGAACCCGACGCATCATCCCAATATGGTGAATACGCCGCGTATCTCGATCGGACCTATGCCGGGTTCACTGAAACTGACACCTCGTGGGTGGCGGTCGCCGAGCGGGACGGCTCTTCCGGCCTGCGCCGTCGCTTGATGGAATTTTGGGAGAATACCGCTCGGAGTGACGTCGACAAAGAGGCTTTTGCATCGCGGTATTTCCGGACCCGCGTCCGACCCGTCCTCACCGCGCAACTCATCGCCTGTGCTATCCGGGCAGAAGCGGAGGCGGAGCAGACCACTCGTGGCGAATGGACACGGCTCCGCGCGTGGCACGAAACGCTCAAAGAGAAGAAAGGACTCGCCCGCCTCTGTGGGACCTGGCAGTGGACGGTGCACAATCACAAGAATCATCAAGAGCACAAAACCATCATCGCCTTCCCACCGCCGAATGTTGCCGAAGCGCTCCCCTCATCGGGAACACGTCCCTCAAAAATCGTGGTGCTGGGAGACGTGGTGTACTTGCGGTGGGACTTCCAGGGAGGCTACCAGGAGGACAGCCTGCTGTTTACCAGGGAGGGCCGGCACTTGGAGGGATCGTTCATCAACTCAGCCGGCGCGTGGGGATCTATTACAGGCAAGCGGGCCGCGCCATGCCCTGCTAGTAATGCAAAATGAAAAATGTAAAAGTCAAAAGCGAGGAGTATTCCCCATTTCGCCTTTTGCATTTTTAATTTTTCATTAGCTTCCAGAGCCCCCATGCCAACAGTGCCCATCCGGCGAGGAACGCCACCCCGCCTAAAGGCGTGAGTGCACCAAGCCAGCGAACACCGAAAAACGTCAGCGCATAGAGGCTTCCGGAAAACAGCACAATGCCAAGCACAAACATCCATCCGGCCAAACGGACTGAGGCGCGCTGAGACCGGGTGCCTGCCCATCCGACGACGAACAGCGCGAACGCATGGTACATCTGATAGCGAACGGCGGTTTCAAAGACGGCCAGCATCTCCACGGAGAGGGTGGCTTTGAGGGAATGGGCTCCGAACGCGCCGGCTGCGACGCCGAGAAACGCGAAGAGAGCTCCCAGCACGAAAAAGGTTCGAGGCATGAGCGTTGACTTGCCCGCTCTTGAGAATTCCGCTGACAAGTCTTTCCGGCTGGAGCAGGTCCACCAATGCGAGAGTGACGTGAGATGAGTGGTGCCGGAGCCCGGGCTCGAACCGGGACCCCCCTTTCGGGGGAAGGGATTTTAAGCTCTCTCCAGACCAAGAGACTATAGGGGACGATAAGGAGATAGCGGCACAAAATCAAGCTATTTTGGACTTGGAGGAGTGACCGCTATGTGCGATAGTCCCCCTCCCCTCTCGATAGTTCAGCCACAATTCAGCCACAGTGCTGTCATCTAGTTTAATCTCTAGACGGAAGGAAAAGAGACCCCTCTACACTAACGGATGTCGCAGTTTAAGGCTCTATAGGAAAGCCCTATGTAGTGTCTCGCCAGGTTTATTGAATGACTCCGATGGTCGTGATCGATTCCGTTCGCCCAGGAGCTGAAAACGGGGTGCCAGGTAAGGGGGTGAGACCTCCAGTCGCAGGGTTCAGTCCATACCCTGAGATGGTCAGTGGGGGATTTCCATTCCCCGCATACACGAACTGGCTAGATAGATCGACAGTGACCGAATCCTGATTCGGCCCAGCGGCGAACGGTGACCCAGCAATCGGGATTAATCCTCCGGAAAGTGGGTCTCGTAAGAAGGCCGAGATATCTTTGGACGTTTCGTTGGCGACGTACACGAATTGTCCGATGGGGTCCACGGTAACAGACAAGGGAACCGTTCCGGCAGGATAGGGCGATCCAGCCACGGAGGTGAGTACACCTGATCTTCCATCGATCGAATAGGCCGAGACACTATTTAAGGACGCATTGGCCACATAGACGAATCGCCCGGAGGGATCTACCGCCGCCGACACTGCCCCATGGCCAGACTCAGAGAGTGTGGGCAAGATCTTGGTCAGTGCTCCAGTGACTGGGTCAATAGCAAACGCTGT
>CAYJUP010000075.1:0-9156 GCA_964373365.1 uncultured Nitrospiraceae bacterium | reverse complement strand
AGCCATGACAGAGAAGGCGCGGCCTTTTGTGAACTCGGCTCTACTTCAGGTGGCTCGCGACGGCTTTCGAGGACCAGTTGGCGAGCTCCCCTCCTTGACGGCAACACCGCCAAGGGATTTCCACTGACCGCAATCGTCGGCGGGACCCCTTAGAACAGTGGGTAATGGCTCGCGGTCGCCATGAAAAAGAGCATCGGGAAGGACAGGTAGAAATTAGTCCGTGACGCCAGAAACGCGATCCGCGCATGTTTCGCCATTTCCGGAGGCGGCGACGTTTTGGACGCAGCGGCCTCCGTGGTCATCCGGATCACCACTTTCTGATTCGGCCAGATCAGCAGCCACACGTTCAGGAACATGATGATCCCGAGCCCTCCCCCGATGGCGATGGAGATTCCCCAGGAGGTCGAGAACATCCCGTGGCCGTGGCCGTGCATGACATGCGACGAGATGATGATGAGCCCGGACAGCACGGTCACCAGCGCCGAGTACCGGAACCACCAGAGCGCCCGCGGCACGAGTTTCTGCACGACGCCGCTCTTCGTGCCCGCATCGGTCTCTTTCATAAACGGCACCTGGACGATGTTGAAGTAGTAGAGGAGCCCGATCCAGGTCACGCCCGAGACAAAGTGTATCCACCGCATCAGCAGAATGAGGAACTCGTCGGCTTGGAACTCCATATCCGCTCCTGGGCTGAGGATTCGGTGCGCGTCTCTGGGGACTTCACTCCGGCTGAGAGTATTACAAGGCGGCGGCGTCGATTGTCAAGGGTGCGCGATGCGAGGAATAACGATTCACCCGCAAGCGGGTACCCGGTATGCGCACCGGGGACCCATTGCCTGGCTTCGTGCAATGGGTGATGAGCCGGTGAGGCGGCCGGTTCTTGCGCGTCCTCGCTCACTCCGCCAGCATCCGATCCACCACGTCGCACAGTTCTTTGACTGCTGCAGCCGAGGCCGTCAGTGCCGCCCGCTCCGCCGGCGTGAGCGCGTATTCGATGATCGCCTCCACCCCGCCCCGCCCCAATTTCACCGGTACTCCGACAAACAGTCCTCGAACGCCATACTCGCCGTCACACCGCGCCGCGCACGGCAGGACCTTCTTCTGATCCTTCAGGATCGCCTCCACCATCTCCACCACCGCCGCCGCCGGCGCGTAATAGGCGCTGCCGGCCTTGAGAAGGTTGACAACCTCCGCGCCGCCATCCCGCGTGCGTTGTATCAACGCCGCCAGCCGCTCTTTCGGAAGCCACTCCTCGATCGGTCGCCCCGCCACGGTCGTGTACCGGAGCAGCGGCACCATCGTGTCGCCATGGCCGCCCAGCACCATCGCCTGCACGTTCTCCACCGAAACACCCAACTCCGTGGCAATGAAGGCTCGCAGCCGAGCGGAGTCCAGCACCCCAGCCATCCCCAGCACCCGCGCCTTCGGGAACCCGCTCACCCGGTGCGCCACATGCGCCATCGCATCCAGGGGATTCGTAACCACGAGCAGGATGGCCTCCGGAGACCGTGCTGCGACCTCGCGCACCACGCCCTGCACAATCCTGGCGTTCGTCGCCAGCAGTTCGTCTCGGCTCATCCCTGGCTTGCGCGGCACCCCCGAGGTAATCACCACCAAGGACGAGCCACCCGACTCCTCGTATCCATGGGCACCCACCACCCGCGAGTCATAGCCGCAGATCGGCCCTGCCTGGGTCAGGTCCAATGCTTTGCCCTGCGGAATCCCTTCGAGGATATCCACCAGCACCACGTCATAGCAGTTCTTCTCGACCAGCCGCTGGGCCACTGTCCCGCCGACGTTGCCCGCTCCTACGACGGTAATCTTCGGTCGCCCCATCTCTCACTCCCCGTTAATCGTTAAACGTTATTCGTTACACGCGAAGTTGGCTTGAACGAGCGCCTTTCTTCCCGATTAACGTTTAACGGTTAACGAATAACGTCTCTTAGTGTCCTTCATGCGCCGTCCACCCTCCAACCTTGAAGTTGATCGTGCAGACAAAATTGTCGCCGTCGTAGAAGTTGACCTTGATTTTCTTCTTGCCATAGGTCTGGGCCAGGAACTCCTCCGGATGGTCCACCAGTTCCTGGTACTGCCCCGCCGGGTACGTGCCCAACTCCACAAATTTCACGATCATCCCGGTCTTGACCTCTTCCAGAATCTTGACCCAACAGCGGGGGAAAATCTCCCAGAATTTTGCATCAACCGCCTCACGGGTCGGCTCAGCGCGCCCCTCCCCCGGCTTGACCTCCCTGTTGGCAAATTTCGCCTGCCGCCGCACGTACGGATACTGGTGGCCCGTGAACAGCTTGTACAGCCACGGCGGCACGGTTCCTTCAGTCATAGCGAATAGATAATAGCGAGTAGCGCATAGCACGAAGCTGAGGGCGAAGCGTCTGTATCTCGGAGTCTAGGCTGCATGCTGCCTTCTGAGCTGCTAGCGACTTGCTGTTCGCTGTTAGCTTCTCGTTAACCGATGGTACACCCTCGGCAGCCGTTCAGGCAGCGCCTCGGCCTGATCAATGATCAGAAATCGGACATCCCCGTACATCCGCCGGAGATAGTCGCCGGCGTCGCGGTCCACCGTGATGCAGAACGGATCAATGCCGCGCATGCGGGCCTCCCGCAACGCCATCTTGGTATCCTCCAGCGAGTATTCGTCCGCGTACCCGTCATCGAGCGGCCTGCCGTCGCTGATCAACACCAACAATCTGACGCGGGCGTTTCTCGACAGCAGTTTGTGCGCGGCGTGGCGGATCGCTGCGCCATCCCGGTTCTGGTGAAGCGGGGTCACCGCGCCGATGCGACACGCGGCCCGCCCCCCGGCCGGCTCGTCAAACTCTTTCAAGACGACGAAGTCCACCCGGTTCCGCCCCTGTCCGGAATATCCGTAGACCGCGTACTGATCGCCGATCGCGTCCAGAGCTTCGCACAGCAGCACCAGCCCTTCTTTCTCGACATCGATCACTCGACGTACATCAAAACCGGTTTGGGACTCGATCTGCCGGCTGGTGGATCCGCTCAGGTCCACGAGAAATACCGCTGCCACTTGCCGCTCCCGCTTCTCGCGCCGGACGTAGATCCGGTCGGAAGGCTCAGCCCCGGCCAGCCGATCCGCCGTTCGCTGGATTGCGGCATCCAGATCCACATCCTCGCCGTCCGTTTGCCCAGGGACGCGGCGCAGGCTTGGAGGACGGATGCTCTCAAAATACCGACGAAGCAGCCTGACCGCCGGCCCGTGCGCGGCCAGCGTGGCCTCGGCGAAGTCGGCGGTGCCTTCCGGCGCCACCCGCTCGACCACCCTGCACCACCCGGACCGGTAGTCCTGAATCAGGCCGTCCCATTCATCGTAGAGGAAGGCCCGGTCCTCAGACCGGCTGACCTCGTACCTCCCCTGCCGGTCATCGCCGACCATCAGCATCTGCTCAACCACCGAGGCAGGCGGCGCGCCTGGGACCAATGCGTCACCTGCCAGCGCGCCACGGGGCTCATCAGTGAGGTGTGATGAGTGATCCGCGATGAGTGATGAGTCGCCGGTCCCTTCACGCATCACGCCTGACGCCTCACGGGTTCCCCCCGCCGCACCGCCCTCACGCTCGTCCCTGGACCCGCCACGATCCGTGACCATCTCTGGGTTCATGGTTCCACGATAAGCCCAGTTCGTGACCGGCCGATATTGTCCTGTGATCTCCTCGGACGCCTTGGCCCCTGCCCCCAGATCCACGTCCGGCGCCGCTTCCCCCTGCGCCTCGGCATCGTGAACGGCGGAACCCAGCATCTCATCCAGCGATACATAGACACGATCCGCCAGCCTGATCGCATCCTCCGCCGTTGCAATCGGTGTCAGGATGGTTTGGCAAAGCGCCCACACCCGTTCCACGACATCGGCGATCGAGTCCGGAATCCGGATCGTTCCCGGCTCGGCGGTGGAGAGCAGCAACAAGCAGTCCACCACCATCTCGCGAACCGACATCCCGTGCAGCAGCGAGCGGGTCGTGACCGCTTCCCGCGCCAGCACCGCCAGATCACGTTGGAGGCCGGGGTATTCATGCCGAAGCCGATACTCGACCCTGGCATCTTCCAGCACCGTCCACAGGTCCCGGATCAGGCCCGGCTGAGGGTAGAGCGCAAACACCTGGTCTAACGTTTGAACGTCGACCGTCTGTCTGTCGGGCCGGCCATACCGACGGTGGACCTCCGCGATCAGGTCGGCCAGTCGGCCGAGCGGCAGGCTGTAGGTGCCGAATTCCAGATGCCCCGCCTCGTGGGCCGTCATGACCGTATAGAGCCGGATGTTCTCCTCGCGGGTGGCGTAATGTCGCAGGATCGCCGGCAGCGCAATCGTCCGTCCGTCCGGGCTGACGGTCGCCCTGGCCGGCTCTTTGTCCGACGCTGCCGTCAGATCCGGTAACGATCGAATCGTCAGATCGGTCCCGCACAAGCCTTGCGCGAACAGTTTCAGCGACCGGGCAATCTGTCTGAGCGGCACGCCGCTCATCGCCTGCTCCACCGAGGCCATGGCCTTCTTCGTCTCCAGCGAGAAATAAGCTCGCGCACCTTCGGCGCTGTACTGCAGCACCTCCATCCCGCCCTTGAACCAGTCTTCAAACTTGTCCCGGGCGTCGGCAGCGTGTCCAATCAACCCCAGGATCTCCGGGCAGCGGCGCACATAGGCCAGCGCCGATTCCGCATCCCGCTCGGCGATCAATACGCCGTACTGCAATACCTTGGTCCGCCAGTCTTCGGTCGGCATCCGACGCAGGAGCGACGTGGATTCCGCCAGGAACGAGATGGCATGCTGCGGCGCGCGGTCGGCCAGCACAGATCCCAGCTCCACCACGTACTTTCTGACCTCGGCCCCTTCGATATCGCCCAGGATGGCCGGGCTGGTCCGGAAGAACTCGAGGGTGCCGAGATAGTCGGTCTTGCCCAAGTTATTTTGGGTGACCAGCTTCATCCCGAACCCGATCCAGGCGCGGACCTGTTCCAGCGGAATCACCCGCGCGACGGCGGGACTCTGACGGAAGAACTCGATCCCCAACACGTAATCCCAGCGCGCCAGCTCGATTCCCACCTCGGCCCAGGCTCCCAACTCGTTCGCGTTCAGCACCGCGAGTAGCTCCGGCGCCTTCCGGAAGAAATCGAGCGCCACGTTCGGATGTTGGGGGGCGCTGTCCGCCAGTTCCAGCGCCAGCGCCAATACCTGGCGGCGAGCCGGCATCGGCTCGATCAATCCGATGATCAGGAGGCTTTCCTTGAAATATTTCATGGCCGCCGCGCCGGAGGACCCGGCCAGCGCCACTCCGAGGTCCAGCCAGGAGACCACCACATCGAATCCGCCCCGTCGCCGCAGTTCCGGTAAGGCCTCAACCGCGGCCTGCGCGACCTTCGAAGACGCCTGTTGCAGCTCGTCGAGCAGTGCAAGGACTGTCTCGGCTGTTCCGGCCTGGACCAATTCGCCGACCAGTGCGACCGCGGCTGCCTGGCCAATTGCGTCAGCTAAACGGGCGATCAATTTTTCTTCCAATGTCATCTCGAAACTTCCGCTCGGGCTAGAGGCACGAGGCTAGGGGCAAGATGTTCCGCCCCATTGCCCATTGCCCCTCGCCTATTGCCTATTCGTGCAATGTGCGGATTGTAAAGGAGGCGTGGGCTCTTGTAAACTAGCACGCGGAAGAAGGCTATGGGCACGAGGCGAGGGGCGAGAGTAAAGATGGCCTCTAGCCTATTGCCAAAAGGAACATCAGCGTGGACGTGCCGAGCAAAGACAGCCTGGACAAGATGTGGAAGTTCGTGAAGGGCTTTGCCGAGAAAAGCGGGACCACGTTTCATCCAACCCCGGCCGTGACCGAAGCGGTAGTGAACGGGCTCGCCGCCAACGTGGATGAGTTGGGCAAACCGCTGTGTCCCTGCAACTTCTACCCCGACAAGCAGGCCGAGGCCAAGCTCCGCCGCTGGATCTGCGCCTGCGACGAGATGCAGATCTACAAGTACTGCCATTGCCTGCTGTTCGTGCGAGAAGACGGGTTGCCGATCACCGAGTACCTGCCGGAGGACCACGAAGGTCGGCAGGTCTACGGGCTGGTCACCGACCCGACCCCGGACAAGGGGCGAGCCCTCCGCCATAGAGCCGCGACGCCTGCGACGTCCGATCAGAACCGGGCGACGGCTGAACCGCAGCAGACGCCCACCCGTTGATCACGGCATCCTTCTTTGTGAACGGCCGGTGGACGCTCTTCCTCGGGACCGCCGCGTGTATTCTTCTCGTCGCTTTCGGCATACAGTTCATCCCAATGACCACCGCAGTTGATCCGAAGACCCTGCCGATCACCAGTCACCTTGCCAAGCAGCTCCAGGTCCACGTGCAGGCGCTCGCCAGCCCGGACTTGAACGGGCGCAAGCCGGGCACGCCCGGCAATCGCGCGGCGGCGGACTACATCGCGGCACGGTTCCGCGAGATCGGCCTGGAATCCTTGCCCTCGCTCGGCGGCTATGGCCAGCGGATCACGCCCGAATTGGGCGACAACCTGATCGGCGTGCGGCCGGCGGCGACGCCCAACGCCGCCGCGCCCTGGCTCCTGATCGGCGCGCACTTCGATCATCTGGGCGGGAACTATCTCGGCGCCGACGACAACGCCTCGGCAGTGGCGATCCTCATCGAAACAGCCCGAACCTTCCCTTCGCTCACGCATCACCACACACTGTTCGTGGCCTTCAATGCCGAAGAGCCGCCGTACATTCGCACCTCGCTCATGGGCTCGCAGCATTTCGTGGACCATCTCCCGCGCGAGATCGGTTCCGTCTCGCGCCTGCAGGCGGTTATCATTATGGACCTCATGGGCGGGGTGCACTGGGCACCCTTGCGGGAGGTCATCTTCGCGGCCGGCGCCGAGAAGAGCCCCGGGCTTTACCGGCGGCTACAAGAAGCCGCCGGTCGTGAGGCGTTAGGCGTGAGGCGTCAGGCGAACGCCCCTCTTAGCCATCAGCCATCGGCCATTAGCCATGCTCCCTCACCTCTCACGGTTCTTCCGCTTGGCATGCATCTGATCGAGGAAATTCCGCTCGTGGGGCAAGTTTCATTCAGCGACTACGACGCGTTCCGGAACGCCTCGGTCCCCTTCCTGTTTCTCTCAGCCGGCCGGACGCCCCGCTACCATCAGCCCACGGACCTGCCCGACACGCTTCATTATGAGCGGATGGCGTCGACGGTCGAATGGTTCCAAGATCTGGTGAGGCGGATTGATCAGGACCGGGAGCCCTATCGGTTCGAGGCGAACCGCGTGGAGTTTGCGGACGAGGTGGCCAGTCTGCGTCCCCTCGTCTCCCTGGCCGCCGACTGGAACACGAGGATCCCGAGAACCTCACCCCTCTCACTCGCCAGGTTGAGACTCGACGACCGGTGGCTGAAACAACTGGACTCGGCGGCTCCGACGTCGGACGATCTCAAGAGACTGGAGAAAATCTCGATCCGATTGCAGTGCCTGGTGGCCGATTTCTACGGCTGTTTTCTGATCTAGCCCGTCCCATCTTGCAAAATCTCCCACACCCGACGGCCGGGTACGCCTGCGAGCAACACCCGTTTGCGCCGCGCCCCCCAGCCTGAGCGCACCGTCACCGCTGTCTTGGGCAAACCAAACCGCTCAGCCAGAAAAGCACACAGCGCCTCGTTGGCTGCGCCTTCGACCGGTGGCGCGGCTACCCGAAACTTCAGCGCATTCCCATGCACCCCGACGTACTCGGTGCGCGCCGCGTTCGGCTGGACGTGCACAGTGACGATGGCGCCCTCGGGACTGTCCCGCAGCGCTGGCGTCATCGAATGCTTCACACTCCTCTCATGGTTCGACGTTCGAGGTTCGAAGTTCGAAACTGTCAGTCTTGAACCTCGAACCTTGAACCTCGAACTTCTAAATCTTGCCGAGCACCCCGATCCGCAGTTGGTAGAAGAGGAGCCGCAGGCCGCCGATGGAATAGAGGTATTTCATCGTGATCAGCGACTTGAGCCAATAGGCGATGCGCCCGAAGAACCGCAATCGGCCGACCACCGCCGCAGCCGCCCCGCGGCCCAGCGAGATCACGGCGCCGGTCGTGTGCGGAATAAACGGGAAGCTCCATTGTTGGGTCAGGTAGCGGGAGAGCCAGACCGCCTCGTCGACCGCCAGCCGCGCCGATGGCGGACACGGTTGGCCGGTCTGCGGGTGGAGCACCAAGGCGCAGTCGCCGATCGCATAGATGTCCGGGTTCCCCTCAGCCTGCAGATACCCGTTCACGCTGATCCGTCCTTTCGGATCCAGCTTGAGGCCCGAATCGGCCAGCACGGATGGGCCGCGCACCCCTCCGGCCCAGATCAGCATCCCCATCGGGACTTCTTCCCCTGATGCCAGCACCAGCCGGTCCCCCTCCACGCCGGCGATCATGGTCTTGAGTCTGATCGTCACGCCCTTTTTCTGAAGCACCGAGGTGGCATACTCCGCGATCTGCGGATGCAGCCCGGGCAAGACCCGCTCTTGGGCCTCGATCAGCAGTATGTGAATGGAACCGGGGGGTAATCTGTATTCCCGGCACCAGTCTGCCGCCTCGTCCGCCAACTGGCCGGCCATCTCCACGCCGGTCATCCCGCCGCCTCCGATCACGAGCGTCAGCAGCTTGGCGCCTTTGGGCGCCTCCTTGGAGTATCGGTAGACCGCCTCCTGGAGTCGGGCCTGGGCGGTATTGGCCTGCTGCATCGTCTGGATGCCCACCGCGTGCTGCCGGAGACCAGGGATGCGTGGCGTCGGAACATCAACATAGTCCACCTCTCCCCCCAACCCGACCACCAGCACGTCGTAGATGAGCTCACCTTGAGTCGTCCGCACCTTATGCCGCGGGAGGTCGAAACCGGTCACGGTGGCCTGGCGGAAGGCGACGCGCTTCCCGCCCAGGATTTTTGCGAGAGGAACCGTAGCGAAGTCGGACAGCACCGACCCGGCCGCCACCTGGTGCATCTCGGTCACGAGTTGGTGCAGCGGAAACTGATCCACCAGGACCACTTGGCCTTTCCAAGGGCCTCGATGCAGTCTCCGCTCCAGTTCAATCGTCAGCCTGATGCCGCCATAACCGGCTCCAAGAATCAGCACGCGCATGGGAGAATCCTACTCGGAGTGCCTTATGTTCGCAAATGGG
>CAYJUP010000074.1:0-9174 GCA_964373365.1 uncultured Nitrospiraceae bacterium | reverse complement strand
GCTTGCCGCCAAGGAGGCTGCTTGCGGTCAGGCCATCAAAGAGCACCGGAAGGCGCTGGAACGGGTCGCCGGGTTGACGGTCGAAGAGGCCAAGCGCCAGCTCCTCGGCGAAATCGAAAGCGAGGCCCGGTTGGAAGCGGCGGGGGTCTCGAAGCGCATTGTCGATGAAGCAAAGGAAAACGCCGAGCGGGAAGCTCGGGAGATCATCGCCAGATCGATCCAGCGGGTTACCAGAGATTATGTGTCAGAGGCCACGATTTCCGTTGTGCCGATTCCCAACGACGCGATGAAAGGCCGCATCATCGGGCGCGAAGGCCGCAACATTCGTGCGATCGAGGCCGCCACGGGGATCGATTTGATCATCGACGAGACCCCGGAGGCGGTCGTCATTTCAGGGTTTGATCCGCTGCGCCGGGAGGTGGCCAGGATCTCGCTGGAGCGATTGATGCAGGATGGCCGGATCCACCCCACCCGGATCGAGGAGATCGTCGAGAAGGTCAAGACCGACGTCGACAAGTTGATGGTGGACGAGGCCGAAAAGGTCATCTATGAGGTCGGGCTGTCGGATTTCCAACCGGAGCTCGTCAAGGTCCTGGGGCGGCTGAAGTACCGAACCAGTTACGGTCAAAACAACCTGTACCATGCCCGGGAGGCCGCGTATATCTGCGGCATCATGGCCGCGGAGTTGGGGTTGGATGTGAAGCTGGCCAAACGCGGCGCGCTGCTCCATGACATCGGCAAGGCGGTGAGCCAGGAGGAAGAAGGACCTCACGCCTTGCTGGGCGCCGACATTGCCAAACGCTACGGCGAGTCGCCCAAGGTGGTGAATGCGATCGCCGCCCACCACGAGCAGGTGGAGCCGATCTGTGTAGAGACCGTGCTGGTGGCGTCGGCGGAGGCCTTATCGGCCGCCCGACCGGGGGCCCGCCGAGAGGCGCTCGAATCGTATGTCAAGCGGCTGGAGAAGCTGGAGTCGTTGGCGAGCGGGTTCAAGGGGGTTCAGAAAGCCTACGCGATCCAGGCCGGCCGCGAGATCCGCGTGATCGTCCGCCAGGAGGAGGTCGGTGACGAGGAATCTGCCCAGCTCGCCCGTGAGTTGGCCAAGAAGATCGAGCAGGATCTGACCTATCCCGGCCAGATCAAAGTGACCGTGATCAGAGAAAGCCGGTTTGTGGATATTGCCAAATGATAGGTGGCGTGCGGCTAGAGGCAAGGGGCTAAAGGGAAAGATATCCGTCCCATCGCCTCGTGCCTCTAGCCTCGAGCCTGCGCGGGGAAGCGATGAAAGTTCTCTACATCGGCGACATCATGGGCGAGCCCGGGCGCCGGGCGATCGCCCGAACGCTCCACAAGGTGGTGGCCCAGCACGCCGTGGATCTGGTGATCGGGAACGGGGAAAACGTGGCCGGGGGGTTCGGGATCACGCCGGAGCTGGCTCATGAACTGTATGAGATGGGACTCGCGGTGATCACGACCGGCAACCACGCCTGGGACAAAAAGGAGATCCTCGAATTCATCCGGCAGGAGCCGCGGCTGTTGCGGCCGGCCAACTATCCCGACGGCGTGCCGGGGCGGGGCAGCATCGTGGTGGAAACACCAGGCGGAGAACGTCTCGGCGTGCTCCAGGTCATGGGACGGGTCTATATGCCGACGTTGGACTGTCCGTTCCAGGTGGCCCGCCGGGAGGTCGCGCGGCTCAAAACAGAAACCCGCGCCATCATCGTGGACATGCATGCGGAGGCTACGTCGGAGAAGATGGCGATGGGTCATTTCCTGGATGGAGAAGTGGCGGCAGTCGTCGGGACCCATACGCACGTCCAGACCGCGGACGAGCAGATTCTTCCCAAAGGCACCGCGTACATCACCGATATCGGGATGACCGGACCGATTCATTCCGTGATCGGGATCAAGAAGGAGATTGCCATCGAGAAGTTTCTGACGGGTATGCCCCGTCGCTTCGAGGTTGCCTCAGGGCCGGCGGTGCTGAGCGCCGTGCTGGTGGAACTGGATGGCGCGGTCGGGAAGGCAATCAGCATTCAGCGTTTCCGGATTCCGGACTGATCTCTGCCGGGAGGCCGATCCGGTCTCCCCATTCCTTCAGACTCCTGAAGACTTGTGGGCACGCACCCGCAACGGATTCTGACCGTTTCCGAGCTGACCCTCCTGGTCAGGGACCGACTCGAGCAGGAGTTCCCTGACATCTGGGTGGAGGGTGAAGTGTCCAACCTGCGGACCCCGTCGTCGGGGCATCTGTATTTCACCCTCAAGGATCAAACCAGCCAGATCAGGGCCGTTCTGTTCAGGACCGGTGTGCAGCGCTTACGGTTCGCTCTGCGAGAAGGTCTCCAGGTGATCGTGCGGGGGCGCCTGACGGTCTACGAGCCGCGGGGAGAGTATCAGGTGGTGCTCGACTACCTGGAACCTAAAGGAATCGGCGCGCTCCAGATCGCGTTCGAGCAGTTGAAAGAGAAGCTCACGCGTGAAGGTCTTTTTGATCGGTCCAGGAAGCGGCCGCTGCCCTTTCTCCCGCGCAGGGTCGGCCTCGTTACCTCCGAGTCGGGGGCGGCCATCCGCGACATCCTGGCGGTGCTCCGGCGGCGGTGTCCGATCCTGGGCGTGCTGATCTATCCCGTGCCTGTCCAGGGAGAGGGTGCGGCGCCGCGGATTGCGGAAGCGATTCGGGCGCTCAGCGCGTCCGGCAAGGTGGACGTGATGATCGTCGGCCGGGGAGGCGGGTCTCTGGAGGATCTCTGGTGCTTCAATGAAGAGGTCGTGGTGCGGGCGATCGCGGACTCGGCGGTGCCGGTAGTGTCAGCGGTTGGCCATGAGATCGATTACACGCTGGCGGATTTTGCGGCGGACCACCGTGCCTCGACGCCCTCGGCGGCCGCCGAGGCTGTCGCGCCGGTCCTCGACGATCTCATTCGAACGCTCCTGGATCTGCGAGTCCGCCAGGAGCGGGCAATACGGACGCAGATCACCCTCGTCCGTCATCGAGCGCAGGATCAGTACGGAGCGATGCCGGCTCTGAGGCTGCGGGTCCAGCGTCATGCGCAGCGTCTGGACGAACTGGCCGGCCGACTCGGGTTGTTGGTGAGAGACTCTTTCTCGACCCTGCAGCAGCGTGTGACAGCCTGCCGGCACGCGCTGGGAGTCCACAGCCCCTTAGCCCGAGTCAGACGGGCATTGGTCCTGGTGCCGCAGCTTTTCAAACGCGTGGAGCAGCGCATGCTTACCGTGCTGGTCTTCAGGCGTCAGGCGGTGCGGTCGCTCGCCGCCACGCTGGACACCCTCAGCCCGCTAGCCATCCTCGCCCGAGGGTACAGCATCGTGCAGACCGTCCCTGAAGGTGCGATCGTCAGACGCGCGCGGGACGTCTCCGTGGGCGATGAAGTCCGCGCTAGGCTGGCGGAGGGCCAACTGCTGTGCGACGTGCGCAAGATCGTGTCCGATCCGTAAGCGCTTGACCTCTCGGTTCACCTGGGTATAATAGCTTGCGTTTGACGCACCAAAGAGGAGTTTCCGGTGGCGGCACTGAAATTTGAAGATGCCATGACCAGGCTCGAAACGATTGTCTCAGAGTTGGAAAATGGAGATCTGCCGCTCGACGAGTCACTGAAGATCTTTGAGGAGGGGATCAGGCTGTCGAAGACCTGTCTCAAGATGCTCGACGACGCGGAACGGAAAGTCGAGATTCTGATTCAGGACAAGGAAGGGAAGAAGCGGCTTCGCGCCTATACTCCCGACGCCGAAGACGCCGATGGCTCGTCCTCTTCTACCTGAGCCTCCGCGATTCCACCGTCTGCACTCTCGTCGGTCTCTTCTTCCCGGTATTCCATGGCCCGCAAGGTGTCGGCCCGCAAGGTGTCGTCGGTTCGTGAACGGTTGGATTGCATGCTGGTCGCCCGCGGATTGGTGAAGAGCCGCGGGCAGGCCAGTCGGCTGATTCTGGCTGGCGCCGTCAGCGTAGATGGGGTGCTTGCCGACAAGCAGGCGAAGCTCGTGTCCGTGGATGCGAAGATCGACGTGGCGCCTCGGGCGGCTCCGTTCGTGAGCCGAGGCGGCGGGAAGCTGGACGCGGCGCTTGTGGCCTTCGGGGTGAATCCCAGCGGGCTGGTCGCGATGGACGTCGGCTCGTCCACCGGCGGGTTCACGGACTGCCTCCTCCAGCGAGGCGCGCGCCGAGTGTATGCGGTAGATGTCGGATACGGACAATTGGATTGGCGGCTCCGCCAGGACCCCCGGGTGGTCGTGCTGGAGCGCCGCAACATCAGGTACCTTGACGCCTCATCCGTGCCTGACCGTGTCGAGCTGGCGGTGATTGATGTGTCCTTCATTTCGCTCACGATCGTGCTGCCGTGCGTGATGCGCTTTCTCGAGGAAGAGGCCTCAGTCATTGCCTTGGTCAAGCCCCAGTTTGAAGTAGGACGCGGGCAGGTGGGTCGCGGAGGGATCGTGCGGGATGAGCGGCAGCGCCGCGCCGTGACCGACATCATCCTCACCTGCGCCGCCGGGTTGGGTCTGACGCGCCTGGGTGTGCTGGACTCGCCGGTGCCTGGACAGAAGGGCAACCGTGAAGTGTTGGTCGGGTGGCGTCGAACCGCCAGGGGCTCGATCGGCTGACCACCCGATGGTCTCTGTGGTGGGCTTCGAAGGTTCGTGGAAGAGTGCCGGGTGACCCAACGAGGGATGGCATGAAGATTGTGGTAACGGGAGGTGCGGGGTTCATCGGGTCGCATCTCGTGGACCGTCTGATTCAGGAAGGACACGAGGTGGCGGTGGTGGATAATCTCTCCACCGGCAAGCGCAGGAATCTGAACAAGTCGGCACGGTTTTACAAGCTGGACATTCAGAGCTCTCGCCTAGAACGGGTGTTCAGAAGAGAGCGGCCCTTGCTCGTGATACATCTCGCGGCCCAGGTGGCTGTGCGTCGTTCGGTGGAGGATCCCATCTTTGATGCGCAGGTGAATATCCTCGGTACGTTGAACCTTCTGGAACAGGCCGTCAAATATGGAACCAGGAAGATAATCTTTGCCTCTTCGGGAGGGGCGATCTATGGAGAGCAGGAGGTCTTTCCCGCCTCCGAACTTCACCCTACCCAGCCGCTCTCGCCCTACGGCATCAGTAAGTTGAGCGGTGAACATTACCTGGCTTACTACCAACGGGTCAGCGGGATCCAGTACGTGATCCTTCGATACAGTAATGTCTTCGGCCCCCGTCAGGACCCCGAGGGGGAGGCCGGGGTCGTCGCAATTTTTACGCGGAAGATGCTGGACGGCGAACAGCCGATCATTAACGGGAACGGCCGCCAGACTCGAGACTTTGTGTTCGTAGACGATATAGTGGAGGCAAACCTCGCCGTGATGGGGAAAGAAGTCCAGGGCATTTATAACGTGGGAACGGCCGAGGAGACCACCATCAATGATCTGTTCCGTATCCTGGTAGAGTTGACGAAAGCCGGATGCAAGGAACTCCATGGACCTGCCATGAAAGGAGAGCAGGCCCGCAGCGTGGTGGATATCAGCACGCTGCGGCATGAAGTGGGGTGGGAACCAAGGGTGTCCCTGCGGGAGGGGCTTCGGCGAACCGTTGAGTTCTTTCGCGAGCGGGTCACCTGAACCGAATCGTGACCGCTTGCGGGATGCCTTGGAATGCGGGTCAGCGGTATCGCGGGACAGTTGAGTCGACTTGAATCGACCAGGCGTCGATGCCCCCGACCAGGTTTTTCACGTTTGTGAACCCTTGTTGGAGCAGAAATCCCACGGCATCGGCGCTCCGCATGCCGTGGTGGCAGTGGGCCACAATCTCGGTATTGCGGTCCAGCTTGTCCAGGGATTGCGGGAGGGTACCCAACGGGATGAGCACAGACCCCTCGATCTTCGCCATTGAATATTCCCAAGGTTCACGGACATCTAGGATGAACAGCTTGTCCCCTTTGTCCAGGCGATCCTTCAACTCACGGGGTGTAATCGTAAACCCCATCACGGTTCCTCCTTACGCGGGAATGCATCATAAGCCCCCAATTCAAAGCCTGTCAACGGGCGTCCAGGTTCAGCTTCCGAACACATCAGATGCGAGCGAAAGGGGGCACCATGTCAAGGCGGTGTGTGCCAGTGATCGTATCCTGAGAAGCCGCGATGACGGCCTTCTTCGATAATATGACCGGAACGGAATGTTAATAGGCTCGGACAAATTTGAACGTATTGGGTCTTGCGGGCTATCAATCCCCGTAGCTGTAACCTCGATTCATTTTATAATTCATTGAATTATTTGACTGTCTCAGCTACTCTCGTATAGCCGGAAGGCATGGATGTTGCTTTACTCGTGTTTATTTGACCTCTCCATCTAAGTTTAAGGGTAAGGCGATGCCATCGTTTCGGTATCTGGCGCGGGATCAATTCGGAGTGTTACAGAGCGGCTTCCTGGAGTCGGATGGACGAGAGGCGGCTGTGGCTCAACTGGATCATGAGGGCTACTTTCCCATCGAGATAGAGGAGGAAAGAAGGACGGTGAACGAGCCGGCTGGCCACCTGTAGACGATATGCCAGGAATGAGACTTCGAGGACGAAAACTTCCTAGTGGCTGATCCGAAGGTTGAGATCGTGGTGTTCGTGACCACGTCTTCTGAAGAGGAGGCTGCCCGGATCGGTCGGGCGCTGGTCGAGGCCGGGCTGGCCGCCTGCGCAAATGTCCTGCCCCGAGTCCGTTCGATCTTCAGTTGGGAAGGGAAGGTCTCGGAGGAGCAGGAATCCTTGATGGTCCTCAAGACTCGGGCAGACCTGTTCGAGGACTTGGCGGCGACGGTCAAGAAACTCCATAGCTACAGCGTGCCCGAGATCATCGCCGTGCCCATCACCAGAGGATCGGCTGACTATTTAGCCTGGATCAGAAATGTGACTCGTAAGCAGAAGTAATTATTACGAATGTTACACAACACCCAATAAAATTATTGACCCGTTTAGGAGCTTCGGGTACACTTTGGGCTTTCAAGGGAGAGGTGATCTGTTCTGGGAGCGAGACCATGAGCGAACCGAAAGATAAAGATAGTTATACGATCGTGATCTTCAGGGGGGCCACGTCGAGTCCGTTGCGATTTAGCTTCCCGCGGACTCTCGTACGCAGAGCGATGGTGTTGGGAGCGTGTTTGATCCTGGCCGAATTGCTTTTCCTCTCCCAGTACGTGGTTCGAACCGGCCAGATGTGGGAGTTGGACGCGCTTCGCGAGGAAATCCTCAGCGCCCGCGAGCAAACGACCGTCTTCTCGAACGCGGTGCGGGACCTGAAGCAGCGACTCCTGGCGATGCAAGAGATCAACCAAAAGCTACGCGTGATGTTGGGGATTCCGACGCAGAAGCCCGAGGACTTGTTCAACGGTCGGGGCGGGGGCGAGAGGCCTCTTGTCGGGGGGGAAAAAGGGGGCGCTGCGGGCGCATTAGAGGAAGGCGCGCAGGTACCCGACGGCAGGCGCTCAGAGGCCGGACAGTCTGAGGAGCAGGACAAGGATCTGGCATCCCATGTGAAGCATGAAATAGCTCAGTTACAGACCGAGACCGTCTTCCAGGAGCGCACTCTCCAAGAACTGACCGTGGCAGCGAACGAAAAGCGGGCTCGGTGGGCGTCCACGCCTTCCATCTGGCCGGTGAAAGGTTGGGTGACCTCCCATTTCGGCCCCAGGATCTCACCGTTTACCGGCGAAGAGGCCTTGCACGATGGGCTTGATATCGGCACCGCGCCCAACACTCCTGTTCAGGCGCCGGCAGCGGGCACGGTCGCAGCGGTCGGCTTCGACGCCAAGATGGGGAACATCGTCAATCTCGAACATGGGTACGGGTTCCAGACCCAATACGGCCATCTGGCCAAAGTTCTGGTAAAGAAAGGACAGAAAGTGAAACGCGGAGACGTGATCGGGCTGGTCGGCAGCACCGGCTTCGCGACGGGCCCTCACCTCCACTACCTTGTAAAAGTGAATAACCAACCGGTGAATCCGCAATTCTATATCCTGAACTAGTTCTGCCCCACCTTGAGTGCCTCCTGCGCGTTTCTCCTTTTTGCACGCTTTCGGTTGAGTCACCGTTTGTCCCCTTACGACGCGTGTTCTCAGCGTGCCGACTATTCAACTTCTGACCCGCTGACGCCTCGATGGTTGAGGAGCTTGTGTTATGCGTCGTCGCCCGTCGGCGAACTGTGAATGAGGGTGAACCCTGAACGATCACGACATCTCCCGCTCGGTGACGCCTCTCCCGATCAGTCAGGTTGGACAGGAGCTCGGTCTCCGCGCTGAGGAACTGATCCCTTACGGTCAGTTGAAGGCCAAGGTGTCCTTAGCCGCCCTCGAACGGCTGGCGGACCGTCCGCGAGGGCGCTATGTGCTGGTGACGGCCATCAACCCGACGCCGCTGGGCGAGGGGAAGACGACCACCGCAATTGGGCTGGCTATGGGGCTGTGCCGGCGAGGGCACCGCGCGGTGGTCACGCTGCGCCAGCCGTCACTCGGGCCTGTGTTCGGTATCAAGGGCGGGGGGGCTGGCGGAGGGAGAGCCCAGGTAATCCCGAGGGAGGAGATCAACCTGCACCTGACGGGAGACGCCCACGCGGTGGCGGCCAGCCATAACCTGCTCTCGGCGTTTCTGGACAACCATCTCTTCCATGGCAATGCGCTGAACCTGAATCCCGATCGGATCGTCTGGCCCCGGGCGATGGGTGTCAGCGACCGGGCCCTGCGGCGGGTCAAGACAGGATCTTCAGAGGCGACCTCTCCCAGGCAGGTGCCATTCGTCATCACGGAGGCGTCCGAAGTCATGGCCATTCTGGCTCTGGCGACGAACCCGGCTGACCTTCGTCGTCGCCTCGGCCGCATTGTGGTGGGCGTAACTCGGGACGGTCGTCCCGTCGCGGCGGAAGAACTGAACTGCGCGGGCGCGATGGCCGCGCTGTTGAAGGATGCGCTCTGCCCTAACCTTGTGCAGACCTTGGAGGGGACGCCGGCGTTTGTGCACACGGGGCCCTTCGCCAACATCGCCCACGGAAACA
This sequence comes from uncultured Nitrospiraceae bacterium, assembly GCA_964373365.1. Lineage (GTDB taxonomy): Bacteria > Nitrospirota > Nitrospiria > Nitrospirales > Nitrospiraceae > CAYJUP01. The sequence goes on along the minus strand of CAYJUP010000074.1, from coordinate 144 downwards.
GCTCGATCCTGGCCGACGCAATCGCGCTGCGTTGCGCGGACTACGTGGTGACCGAGGCGGGGTTCGGGAGCGAGCTCGGGGCGGAGAAATTTTTTAATATCAAGTGTCGGGTCTCCGGATTCCGTCCCGATGCGGCCGTCGTGG
>CAYJUP010000073.1:0-9246 GCA_964373365.1 uncultured Nitrospiraceae bacterium | reverse complement strand
CAGAGCTCACATGACCTCTATGCCAGACTTGGGCAAGCAGCAGCCAAAACGGTGGATCTGGACCAGATCGAAGCACTGGCCTGCTCGGGTGGAAACTTGGAGGGAGCGTCATCGACTTCGACCGTGACCATCGACTCGAGTGCCAGTCCACTGGTTCGGGTCGGTGTAGCCCATGATTCTGCCTTCTGTTTTTACTACACCGAAAATCTTGAGCTGTTAGAAGCTGAAGGGGCCGAGCTTGTTATGTTTTCGCCACTCCGTGACCAGGTGCTGCCTGAGGTGGATTTGCTGTATCTTGGCGGCGGATATCCGGAGCTTTACGGTCAGAAGCTGGCCAGCAATGTGGCGATGCGGGCAGCCATTCGGGAGTTCGCTGCGAAGGGAGGAGCCATCTATGCCGAATGCGGGGGCATGATGTATTTGACTGAAGGCATTCTGGATTTTGATGGCCACTTGCACGAGATGGTCGGACTCTTCCCGGCGGAAGCCGTTATACACCGATCTAGGATGACGCTCGGCTACCGTGACCTTGAGATCACGAGGCGGTGCGTGCTGGGGGAATCGGGGGTCAAGGCCAAAGGGCATGAGTTTCATTATTCTTCATTGGAGCCAAGCGGCTACCTTAAATATGCGTGCACGGTTACCGATGCGCGAGGTCAGAGACAAGGACAAGACGGGTTGATCGCTGGCAATACGCTCGCGCTGTACACACACCTTCATTTTGGCAGCCAACCTAGGTTAGCCCGAGGGCTCGTGGCATCCGTCAGGAAGCTGAAAGGTGTGCTGCGATAACTCGTATGGGTTGAGTTTAGAAAGACGGTGGCTGGGTAGTAGGGATGAGGTAGTCGTCTCGCGATATTGTGGGGAGGGGCTTGGCGATGCGTATCACCAAAGTCTACACACGTACCGGAGATGCGGGGAAGACTCGGCTGGCCGGAGGGCAGCAGGTCTGGAAGGACAGCCCGCGGGTTGAGGCGTACGGGACGGTTGATGAGCTGAACTCGTCGGTCGGGGTGGTGCGGGTGTTCAACGCCGACATGGTCGGCGCACACGCCCATGCGACGCGCCTGGAGACGGAACTGCGCTGGGTCCAAAATAAACTGTTTGACGTGGGCGGGATCCTGGCCACGGCGCCTGGTCAGGAATTTAAGAACATGCCAACAGTCACGGACAAGGACGTGACGCGGCTGGAGAAACTGATTGATGATTGCCAAAAGGATCTTGCCCCGCTCAAGGAATTTATCCTGCCGGGTGGCGGGAGGGTCCCCGGCCTGCTGCATCAGACCAGGACGATCTGCCGCCGGGCAGAACGAGTCTGTGTACGCCTTGCGCGGGAAGAAGCAGTGGACTCTCGCATTGTTAAATTTCTTAATCGCTTGAGCGATGCGCTGTTCGTCCTGGCCCGCTGGGTTGCAAAGAAGAAGGGTGAGAAGGAATTCCTCTGGGAGAGGGAGTGAACAGGAATAGGAGAAAGACGCTAACACGATCGTCCGTCTTCCACATTCTCTGGTCCAACCATTTGTGCGGGGCTTTCGGCCAACGCGTTTCCAAGAAAATCTTGAAAAACCTGCCAGTTTAGTCCTATCCTGCTCGGACAGATCGGCGGAATGACGCGCGTGCTGACCGAAATCGCCCGTCGGCCGCCCCATCCAGAGAGACCGAGCTGCCGATCCGAACCAAGTAACTTTCGGAAGGCGGACCGCTGCCGCGTCGGGACGCCTGGAAATCAGGCCCAATTTCATGCCCACCAATCCAGGCGAAGATCATTTTTTGGAGGAAGTGCGAGGGCTGTTCGCCCTTGAAGCACAAGAATGGGTCAGCCAAATCAAGTCGGCGCTTCTTGAATTAGAGCGCGGGCCTGTCTCGGAACGAGCCCCCAAAGTGTTCGACATCATCCAACGCGGGATCACGAATCTTGGAGGATCGGCCGCGACCGTTGAGCTGCCGGCCATCGAAAAGCTGAGCTTTGCCTTGCTTCCTCTCCTCCAAACCATGCGTGACCTGGGCGTCACCGCTTCGTCGGAACCCCTCGCGGTACTTCGTGAAGGACTTGATATGGTCATCTCCGCGATCCAGAACATGGCTGAGACCAAAACAGGTGCGGTCGTTGAGTTGGACCGGATTTTGGGACGAATCGCCGACGTGGTCCGTACACCGACTCCGGCCGCTCAGGCGCCCCTCCCGACATCCCCAGCCTCCGTGGAGGAACAAGAAACATCGGAGCCCTTGAAATCATCCTCAATCATGGACGCGCTTGCGGACCTGCAGCAAGTCCTGGCCCAATCGTCGGAACCGACGAGGAATACTGTGGATGTGGTCATCCGAAAAGCCCAGAGCGACTTGGGTGAAGGATCTCCCCCGGTGGACGGCCCGTCAATCATGCGCATCCTGCGAGAACTTGAAGTGCTCGATGAACAGTTCCTGGCGGAGTTTCAGCGACGGTTGCCGCCGATCGCCGAAGCCTTGTCGAATTTTCAATCGATGAGTTCCGACTCTCTGGTGGGAAATGGCAACGTGGGGAAGATCCTCCAAGAAATCGAAAGCCTGCACAAGACGGCCCGGCATGTGGATGCGACAGCAGTCATGCCGTTCTTGCGCGGACTGCAAATCTTCCTCTCGGTTCTGGCGCGAAAGCGTGTCTCGCTTGTGCCCCAACGGTTCGAGGCCGTGAAATCCCGTTTGGAGGCGGTGATTCCCATGGTGCAGCAATGGGTCGAAATGGGCCGTGTTGAGAGAGCCGCGATTGAGCAGGTCCTGCCTCGTTGATGGCCACGAACTCTTTTCGCGACCACCATTCATCCATGTTCGTTGTCACTGCGAAAAGGTTCTCGACTCACGCTGATTGAACGGCCCACTCTGTAGGGGGAGTCAGGAGCATTCATCACAAGACCGGACAAGTTAATGAAATCTCTATATTTTGTCAGCCTAAAATATGTGCAGTTTGCTACAAGGGGCTGATTGTCTAACCGAGAAAAGTCAATTCACAGGGTTATCCACAATCCATCCACAAATTTTGTGGATAGAATGTCCTCGTTTTCACGGAGCTTCTTCGGCAGACACTCGATGGGATGCGGAGATCAGCCTTCAAGTAGACAACGAAGGTTGCTGCAAGCCACTTTGCCGCCTCGCGACGTACCGGCGTCGCGTTAGGCTTGGGAAAAGGCCACACGCCAGATTCAAACTCCCGCCGGCAAGCCGTTCCGTGATGCTCAGCCATCCAATCCCCGCTACTGACTGGTGAAACAGCACTGCGCGACGGGTGAGCCGGTCTTCCGTTTGGAAGTTCAAATTATGGGAGCGTGTTGATATAATCCGGTCCATGTTCGGCAGGTGCCCCCTCTGTCACCGAGAGTTGGCGTGGGAGTCCAATCCATGGTGGCTGTTTCGCTCAGAGCGTTATCAGCTGACCGACCCTGGCGCGTAGGCTGCCGAGCAGGACCGTATTGCGACGGTGGAACTGTCCACCGTGCTTGAACCACCGGGCAGAGCCCGAGCCAAATGGCTGATGCCTCCTAACTCCTCCGAGCGCCGCTGCGCCAGTGCATGACGAAGATCATCACCGCGAGACGACGTGAAGGTGAAGCCGAGAAGGCGCGGGAGTATGTGAAGGTTCACATCCTGTTCCCGTCCGGACTGCTCGGACTGGTGTTCATGGTGTCGGGGACAGCCGCCTTGGTCTACCAGCTTTTTGTGGAGACGTATGGGTGGCGTACGTTCATCGAAAGCACGGGCTTGCTGCTGGCCGGCGGCCTGCTTGGGTGGGTGCAGACCCGCTACCACCAGTACCTGCTCCAAGAATATCCCGGACATTTTGCCGGCCGAATGAAAATTTTCTCTCAGACCGGGCTCAGGCGCTCGAAAAGGGAATCACTGGCATCCCCACTGGTACATCCGTGGCGAAACCTCGTCCCCCTGTTCTATGTCCTGGGAATCGGAGCGCTGTGGGGGGTCTCGGCCCTGAGTTCGACTCTTGGCCAAGTCTATTACGTGGCCGCTTTCTTGCTGCCGTGGGCCGGGTTTTTCTGGGCCAAGATGTTCTGTTGGCGAGGCGTCCTGGAGGAAGGCAAAAGGTAAAAGTAAAAAGGCAAAAGTGAAATGGTAAGTGGCGCGGAGCGTTCCTTACTTTTTACTTTCACCTTTTGCCTTTTTACTTGTTCGGGCTTCCAGAGCCCGAACCCGATGTTCCAGGTCACGCACCTGCTGGCGAAGTTCGGGGAGGCGGGGGATGACGGCGTGGGCTTTCACCGAAATCTCATGCGGCATCACCGGCGAGCCGGACACGATCTGGTCCGGCGCCAGCGTGCGGTTGACCCCTGAACGCGCCGCAATCATGACTCGGTCTCCGACTTCGATGTGATCCGACAGCCCGGCCTGTCCTCCCACCACGACATGATGCCCCAACGTCGTGCTGCCGGCAATCCCGACCTGAGCAACCAGAATGCTGTCCTCTCCGATCGAGACGTTGTGAGCGATCTGAACCAGGTTGTCCACCTTGGTCCCGCGCTTAATCACCGTGCGGCCAAAGGTGGCTCGATCCACCGTGACGTTCGCACCGAGCTCCACGTCGTCTTCGATCGTGACAGTTCCGAGTTGGGGGATTTTGTGATGGCGGCCCTCATATTGGACAAAGCCAAACCCGTCGCTACCGATCACGGCGCCGCCGTGGATGATCACCCGGCGCCCGATGACGCATCCCTCCCTCACGGTCACGTTGGGGTAGAGGATGGTCTCATCTCCCACCACCGCGTCTTCCCCGATGAAGACTCCGGGATAGAGCGTCACCCGAGCTCCGATTTTCACCCGGTCTCCCAACGTGACAAACGGCCAGATTGACACGTCCGGCCCGACCTGCACCTCCGCCCCTCGGACGATCTGTTCTGCAATGCCGCGCGGCCGGTACGGCGTGACGAAGAACTGCTGGACGACGCATGCAAACGCATACGCCGGATTCGAAACGACGATCTGAGGGCGATTCAGCTCCGCGATCGGCCGGCCGACCACAAATGCGGCCGCCTCCGATGCGAGCGCGGCTTTGACGAACCGATCAGCGGTCACGAACGAGAGGTCGCCTGGCCCGGCCTCCGACAGACTCGAGACCCCGGCCACGATCGTGTCGGCCGCTCCGAGGATCCGGCCGGCAACGGCCTTACCGATCTCATCCAGCCGGATGGCGCGCGGTTGGTTAGGCGACGGCATGCCTGGCGCTATCCTTTTTTCTTGGCAGGGCGTCGTTTGCCGGACCGCTTGGCGGGTCGTGAGGGGGAGGACGGTCGCAGCCGTCCCTCCACATACCCGATCACATCCGCCACCGTGACGAGTTTCTGAAGATCTTCGTCCGGGATTTGAAAATCGAACGCTTCCTCGATTCTGTAGAGGAGCTCAATCATCTGCATAGAATCCAGACCGAGATCATCGCGCAAGCTATAATCCTGCCCGATCATCTTTGGATCCCGCTTGAGGTAGTCTGCCAGAGCCGTTCGAATGCGGCCGGCAATCGCCGAATCAGTAGCCATTCATACTCTGATCAGCATAAGGCGTTGAGTCCGTTTTGTCCGTTGTGTCCGTGAACGGACCAAACCGACCGAACGGGGCCTAACGCCGGTACTTCTTGAACACGACCGCTGCGTTGTTGCTTCCAAACCCGAATGCGTTCAGCAAGGCCACCTTCAGAGGCCGCTTCTGGGTCTCGCGAGCAATCCCGCGAAGCGCGCAGGCCGGATCGGGATCGTCATAGTTGACGGTCGGATGCACCAGACCTGTTTCGAGCGCCAAGGCGCACACGATGGCGCCGATCGCTCCGGCCGCTCCGAGCGTGTGGCCGATCATGGATTTGGTGGCATTCACCCACACCCGCTCCGCCCGAGACTTGAACGTACGCCGGATCGCCTTGACCTCCACGGCGTCCCCGATCGGCGTGGACGTCGCGTGCGCATTGATATAGTCCACCTGCGCAGGGAGGACCTCCGCATCACGAAGCGCGAGCGACATGGTCGCGGCGACGTCGGCGCCGCCTTCACGGGGGATCACCATGTGATACGCCTCGCTTGTCCCCGCATAGCCGGCCACTTCGGCGTAGACCCGGGCCTTCCGTTTTCGCGCATGGGTCAGGGACTCCAGAATCAGAGCCCCCGCGCCCTCTCCCATGACGAAACCATCGCGGGCCCGATCGAAGGGGCGTGAGGCGCGGGCCGGGTCGTTGTTAAACCCCGTGGACAGCACCCGCAGCGAGCAGAAGCCGGCAAACACCAACGGCGTGATGCTGGCGTCGGCCCCCACGGTGATCACGACGTCGGCCTGTCCGGTGCGGATGCAGGTGAGCGCCTGACCGATGGCATGCGCGCTGGAGGAACAGGCGGTCGAGATGGTTAAATTCGGTCCCTTGGCACCATGCGCCATGGCCACGATTCCGGACGCAGAGTTAAGCGTGATCATGGGAATAAAATTGGGATGGACGCGATGCGGTTTCTGGTTCCGGTACAGGGTGGTAATTTCTCGTTCGCCCATCACCATACCGCCCATCCCGGCGCCTACGATCACGCCGACTCGGTACGGGGCTTCGTGCTCCATGCGGAGACCGGCATCCGCCAGCGCCTCCTTGACCGCCACCAGGGCAAACTGCGCGTACCGGTCCACTCGATCGGCATGGACGGCTTCCAGAAACTGGGCCGGATTGAAGTCCAGCACCTGGCCGGCGACCCGCGACCGATAGGTCTCCATCGGAAAGGCATCGAACGACCGAATGGCGGTGATGCCGGAACGCCCTTCCAAGACCGCTTTCCAAAACTGCCCGACCCCGATGCCGATCGGGGAGACCACGCCGAGACCCGTAATCACGACCCTGTTCTTCATCCTTTATCCACGTTTCGCGAAGGTCCGAAAACGATCTTCTTTTACCGCAAGCCTTCCGCGCAGTCAACTTATTGTCTGACCTGCAGAAACAGATACAAACCAAAGGAGAGAAACAGTAAATTGGCGATCCACCCCGCCATGATTGGCACCAGCACGCCGCTCCGACCCAGCGCGATGGCGACGGAGTGGGTCGTCCAATACAGAAATCCGACCAGGAGAGCCTGTCCGATGCCTATGGCCATCCCTCCACCGCGGACCCCGCTCCGCCGCAGGCTCAGCGCAATCCCGACAATGGTCATTATGACACTGACGAACGGGAATGCCATACGTCCGTAATAGTCAGTCAGAAAACGAGCGAAATTGTAACCGTCCTTGCGCAGGCGCTCGACGTATGATCGGATCTCCATGAGCGTCATCTCGTCCGATTCAGCCGAGAGCCAGGAATTGAAATCCTCGGGTGTGTGGGACAGTTCGATCGGCTTGCTCTCAAACTCGTCCATGCGCAAGCCCCCGTTGGGGAGTAGGCTTCTGTGTACACCCCGATGCAGGACCCAGCCGTGTGTCGTGTAGCGTGCGAACCTGGCCTCCGTAATCTCGGCCAGGCTGAAATCGGGTCCGAGTTGATAGAGGCTGATCCCCCGCAGGGTGGCTCCGCCCGGGTCCACAACCTCAATGTTCATGAGGGTATGGTTCCCCACCTGGATCCACGGGCGGTCGGCCTTGAACGTGGCGGGACTGACCTTTTTTTCGATCAGCACCGTCTTGACGTGCTCGGCGTGGGCTGTGGACAGCGGGATGACCACGGCGCTGAGACTGAACAGCACCAGGGCGATCGCGAGCGAAAAGACCAGAAAAGGCGACGCTGTTCGATACAGGCTGATCCCGCAGCTCCGCATGGCGGTGATCTCGTGATTTTTTGAGAGCATACCCAGGGTCAGGAGCGTGGCCATCAGGATCGCCAGCGGAGCGATCTGAAACGAGATGCCGGGGGATCTGAGCAGGAAGTACCCGAGAATGATCGAGAACTCGGCGTCATAGCGGATGAATTTGCGAACCTTCTCGAAAAAATCAACTACGAGATAGACAGTCATGAGACCGGCAAAGCACATCGCAAACACTTTGACGTACTCGCGGAGAATGTAGCGGAACAGAATCGTCATGTTCGTTATCGCTGGCTGACCCGGTAAAACAGAACGATCGTGATCGCCAGAAAGAGGGTGTTGGGCAGCCAGGCCCCCGCAAAGGGGGGAAGCACCAGCGTCGTCACAAAAAACTCGCAGAGGACGTTCATCACATAGTAGAGGATGACGACCATCACGCCAACGGCAAACCCCCCCATGCGCCCCGACCGCTTGGACACAATGCCCACCGGGACTCCCAACATTCCGAACACGAGCGCGGCGGTCGGAAACGCCAGGTCCTTGTAGTATTCCATCAGTCGTCGCAGTGCGGCCGTATCTTGCCAATTCGATCGATCGAGTCGTTCCAGCACCGAGGCGCGCGACGGGCGATCTTCAAGTGAGGCATACTGGGTCTGGTCGAGCGGGATCGGTAGATTGTAACCGGAGAAGGCCACTTTTTGGTACTGCTCGATATCATTCGGTTTGGTGTGAATCGTTCCGTTGAGGAGCTGAATCCAGATCTGGTTGCTGCCGGGATCGTTCAGCATTGTGTACTGAGCGGCGACGATGACGCGAGCCTCAGCCGCATTGCGCTCGTCGGAAATGAAGATGCTCCCGACATCGTCTCCCTGCTGGCTGTCCGAAATGTAAATCACCATGTGAGGCACCGGCTCATTGAACACCCCTTTATCCAGGGTGAGCGTCAGCTCTTCCCGAAGAAGGTTCAGCGCCAGCTTTTTTAATGAAACGCTTGTCCATGGCTGGCCCCACTGGGAGAGCACCAGTGTCAACCCGAAGACCAGACAGGAAAACACCAAGACCGGACGGGAGAGGCGGAGAAGGCTGAGGCCGACCGCGCGCATGGCCACGAGTTCCTTGTCATAGGAGAGCCGGCTGAAGGCGGTGATCGAAGCGATGATGCCGGCGATCGGGAGCGTGAGCACTAAAAAGGACGGCAGGAGGTGGAGAAATACCTTGATGACGGCGATGAGTCCGATCCCCTTCGAGACCAGAAGTTCAACCAGTCGGAGCAATTCCTTCGTCAGCATGACGAAACAGAGCGCGGCGAGGCTGATGAAGAAGGGGGGGAGGAGCTCCGCGAAGATGTACTGATCCAGGATCTTGCGCAACAGTGCCTCGGTAACAGGCCATCCGCTATCGGGCATAATAATAGCGGATTTTCGAGGACTTGTAAACGGCACGGCCGCATGTCACAAAGACAGTCCGAGAGAACAAGCAGCCCCAGCGAGCCGTTGGACGGCGCGTAAGAATTTCT
>CAYJUP010000072.1:0-9331 GCA_964373365.1 uncultured Nitrospiraceae bacterium | reverse complement strand
TGGAGGAAGTCATCCGGTTTTACAACCGCGGGGGCGATGTTGACCCCTGCAAAACGAAGGATACTGAAAGGATAACGCCGCTGAACCTCAGCAACAACGAGCAGAAATACCTCTTGGATTTTTTGAAGAGTCTCACTGGCTGGATGCTGTGGATTCTTCCTCCGGCGCTCCCCGAGTTTGAATATCCTCCCACCGGAACAGCCCAGAAGGGACAGTAAATAGGCCAGACATCAATGCAGCAGCCGACATGGAACACTCAACACCTCGCCCAGGACTGCGAGTGGACTGTATTGCCAAGGGAACCGAGTCTTTTCTTTGCCGCCCTGGCCGCGGCCACCCTCGTGGTTGCCGCGACACCTGATCTCTCGCTCTCAGCGGAGCCGCCGGAGGGGACGCCGGGACCAAGTGAAGAACTCCGCCTGCTGAAAGAAGAAGAAACCGTCAGCATCGCGGTGCGGCACGAGCAGCCGATCTCGCAATCGCCCTCCAATGTCTACGTCATCACGGACGAGGACATTCGCCAGTCGGGCGCGACAGATCTCCCCACCATCCTCCGTCGCATCCCCGGCCTCGAAGTGATGCAGGTCACCGGGGCGGACTTCAATGTGAGCGCCCGCGGCGACAATCAACTGGGCTCCAACAAGATGTTGGTCATGGTGGACGGACGCTCCATCTATGTAGACGTGCAGGCGTTAGTCCTGTGGAAAGCACTGCCTGTGACGTTACCTGAGATCAAGCGGATCGAGGTGCTGAAAGGGCCAGCTTCGGCGGTGTGGGGGTTCAACGCCTTTGACGGCGTCATCAATATCATTACAAAGTCGCCGGAGGAGATGAAAGGCGCCACGCTCCAGTTCGGAGGCGGCGAATTCGGGACTATCACGAGTTCGGCCATCTATGCCGGAACACAGGGTAAGTTCGGCTACCGCCTATCCGCCGGACGGGACCAGAACAACCAGTGGCGGAGCCGCGAGACGTTGGCGTTTCGCTCCCACAAGTTCAATGTCCAGACCGACTACGCGCTCTCCGGTCTGTCGAAGCTTTCGTTTTCAGGCGGTTTCGTGGACATGAACAACTTCGATGGTCCGGTGTTTGAGGATACGTTTGATGGAAATCACAAGCAGTCACAAGGGTACGCCAACGTGGCCTACGAGCGGCCCAACTTCTTTGTTCGTGCGTTCTGGAACCGGTTCGATTCTTCCGCCGACACCCTAGCCAATCCGCTTCTCGCTTCCTTTTTTGCGGTGACCGATCGCAGTTTGAGCGGGAGCCCCAAGGCGACGACGTCCTCCGACACGTACAACGTTGACGCGCAGTATGCGATGGAATTGGGGGCGGCCAATCGCCTGACCCTTGGAGTAAACTACCGGCACAACACGATCTCTGGCAATTTCATTGCCGAGTTCGCCCGAGAGGACCGGCTCGGTTATTTCATCCAGGACGAATGGAAGGCCACCAAGTCACTGACCTTCGTGGCAGGAGCCCGGTACGACCTCCACACCGAGATCCACGGGACTATCAGCCCCCGGGTGGCAGTGTTGTATCGTCCTGTCCAAGATCACACGTTCCGGTTATCAATATCCGTGGCGTACCGGCCGCCAACCCTCTTCGAAACCACCGCGGATTTGCGCTCGGGCCCCCCATCCTTCCCCCCAGGCTTCGTCACGACTGTGCAGGGTTCCTCTCGCCTCGATCCTGAGCAGATCGTCTCCTACGAGGCGGGCTACCAAGGCTGGTTTCTCAGGCATCGCCTGCGAGCCCGCGCCGCCCTCTTCTTCAACCATATCTCCGACCTCATCAGCTTCCGAAACGTCTCCCCGACGACTACCACCGCCGTCAACGGAGGGGAAGCGGATATCTATGGGGGGGAAGCCGGCGCTGAGTATCTGGTGACGAGTTGGCTGACAGGGTTTGCGAACTACTCCTACCAGGAGATCGGCCAGACCTTCACCAGTATTACCCAACGGGGGGCACCCCGGTACAAGTTCAACGTGGGGCTCCGCGGCGAGTGGGAGAACGGGTTGAGCGGGGAGGCGGGTCTGTATAATTACGGCGCTGCCAGTTATCCCCCTGGGAATGCCTTCACCTCATTCTCTTCTCCTCCTCTGAGTGCCATCCCCGCCCCAAACACACGCGTGGGGAGCTACAACCTCCTGAACGTGCGCGGCGCGTACCGCTTCTGGAAGGAGAATGGGCAAGAAAAGGCGGAAGTCGCAGTCACGGCGTTCAACGCGCTAAATGACCGGCACAAGGAACATCCGCTGGGCGACACGATCGGCAGCCGGGTGATGGGCTGGCTGACACTCACATTTTGAGGCAAGTGCTGCCCTGACGATCGCACGCACCACCGACGGATTTGGCCAACAAACCATGGAGGCCTAGAGCTCATGAGGATACCCGTGCAATGTGTTCCTGGATGGAAACAGACCGCTCATACAATTACTGCAGCAATGATTGTGTTCACTTCCCATACGCTTGTTGCACCATGCCTCTTCGGGGCTTCCCCCTCGCTCACCGCTGATCTCAACACTCCTGAAGCGGTCGTCCGTGCGCTGTTCCGGGCCAACGCTGAGAAGGACCTGCCCACTATGGAAAAGCTGCTCGCGAAAGACGCCGACATGGTCGGGTACACCATTGGTGGAAGAAAGTATGTTGGCTGGAACGAGCTTGCCCACGCACTACAGGAGGAGTTCGACTCCGTCACGCGGCTCGAATTTCCGATCACTGAGTTACATGTCTGGACACGCGGAGATATTGCCTGGTACGTGGTGGAGGCCACGTATGTCCGGTATCTCGGAAGCGGCAAGGATGAGACCCGGACGGTGCTGCCCTTGCGCGAAACCGGCGTGATGGAGCGCCGTGACGGTCAATGGGTGGTGGTCCACTGGCATGAATCGCTTCAGAGTCCAAACCCGGTCATGCAACACATGGCCGGCGCGCGCGATGACAGCAATGCTAAAAGCCGCCAGCCCCTATCCGCCCATACTGATCTGAGCGGTGAGTGGGAAATCGAGGAGGAGGAGGAGGACAAAGCCTATCGGGCCACGCTCGATGCATCGGGAAATGGGACGTATACCTGGCAAGACGGGAGAATCGTCACCACCAGCGTGTCGGATCGACGCTGGGAAGGGACTTGGCATCAGCCTGGAAACGATCGCGAGGGAGGATTCCAAGTCCTTCTGTCAGGGGACCTCGCCCAGGCTCAAGGCGTCTGGTGGTACACACGCGTCGGCGATCGGACCAACATTCCCCCGCGTCAATGGGGAGGAAGCTATACCTTTAAGCGACTGACACCGATGCCGATTCCCGCGCTGACCAAGCCACCGCAATAAGCTCTGATTGACATGGATCCAGGAGTCTGCCCCGCGGGGTCTCTGCGATAATACTGGACCGATCACACAGGAACCGCGATTATCCCGCGGCAATAAGCCTTCCCACTGAATTGGTATTGCGCCTATCATCCTGTCAGGAAAAAACTGGACGTGTCGATCACAGCCTCTAAGGAGCTAACCGATAATCATACGGAGCGTACTCTCGGCGACACCATCGGGATCCATATTCTCTGCTGGCTGTTGCTCATGTTCAGAGTCAAACCTGACAACTCAGTCTCGCTCGCCCGTTGTATCTGACAGGATAAGTTAACGTATTCGATTCGATACGCTTGACCCCACCCTTAAGGCTCCTCAGGTGGCCTCTGCTCCTTGGTAAAGGCTAAAAGCAACTAGTTTTGATCAGAAAATCAACGCATTCAGTTGTCGCGGTTAACTAAATATCGGACCCGGAAACGAGGCATAAGGGTTGCTGGTCCTCAAGCCTAAGGTTAGTCGTAGAGCCATCTTGGGACAAAGGGAGGTGCCCATGGAGTGGGAGCTAGTCACTTGGGGACTGCTGACCGGGATCGTGGGCATGGTCTGGATGATGGTGCTGGCCATCCTGAATGACCGGCCCCACGAGAGACCGCCTGATCTTTCCTACAATGGGTCTGAACATGGATCGGCCGGCCACGGGCAAGAGCAAAGAGAGGCCGCCTAACCCCTGCGCGTCAAAATCAGGAAAGTAAAGCAAGATGGGACAGACTGTCTACGGGTGGCTGAACCTGATGGTGAATGCCATGACGAACCAGGGCATGGACACACCCAGCCAGGAGCTCTTGCACCTGGCTAGGCGAAAGTCGAACGAATCCAACGGGCCGATCCTGCCGCAAGGAGCTTCGCATGAACCCTTGCCAAAGACTGAGGAACCCAAGAGCCTCCAGAACAGAGCCAAGGAACGCCTGAGCGTCACCCTGCCGGTTGAATTACTTGAGAGGCTCAGAAATGGCGTCTATTGGACGCCAGATCTCACGATGGCCGGACTGATCGAGCAGGCTTTAACAGAAGTGCTCGACAACATGGAGAAGCAACACAGCGAACCGTTCCAGCCACGGATGGAGGAACTTAAGGGCGGAAGACCCCGGCGGATCCGATCAGATTCTTGTGAGGACTAGACTCTTCACACTTGGCAATGAGGTTGCGCATCGCACGGTAACGTCATCCAGTTAGGTTCAGTCGGTCTCCCGCCTGGGGAAACAATTGCAGGCACGCACGTAGGTTCGGGACCCCGCGTCTAGGTGTGTGCCTGCACACGTGTTTTCTCTCTCGCTGAGAAAAGAAGGGAAACACGTGGACCATTGCGAACGCTGTTTTACTCGCTGAACGATCGCCACAAGGAGCACCTGCTGGGCGACACCATCGGCAGCCACGTCATGGGCTGGCTGACGATCAAATACTGAATTTTGAGTCTAGGTTGTGACGACCGAGGTACTGACATGAGCACCGACACTGTCAGCTCCCCCTCTACCACAGTGCTGATCGTGGATGATGACCTCGACATCCGTCAGGCGCTGAGCGACTTTCTGGAACACGAGGGATACCACGTGCAGGTGGCGGGGACCGGAGCGGAAGCTATTGCACAGGTTAAGCAACACCATTTTGGTGCCGTTGTCTTGGATATTGGGCTGCCCGATCTTGATGGACTGTCGGTCCTGAAGGTTATTCAGGAGGTGGATCCGAAGTTGCCCGTCATTATCCTCACCGCGTTCACGACAAAGGAGAAGACGATCGGGGCCCTCGGCCAGGGAGCCTTTGCCTATCTGACCAAGCCCTATAACCGGGATGAACTCAAAGCCACGCTCCGCCGAGCGGTTGGCGTCAAGGCCCTGGCAGTCAAAGCCGAACATGTCGAGCACGCCTTGAGCGAGAGTGAAGACCGGTTCCGTTCCGTCATGCAGTCAGCCACCGACGCGATTATTTTGGCCGATCAGAATGGCAACATCATTTCGTGGAATCAGGCTGCCCAACGACTGCTCGGCTATTCCGAGGAAGAGGTGATGGGCCAACCGCTCACCGTCATCATGCCAGCTCGCTACCGAGAGAAACATCTGGTGGGATTCCAAAGAGTCAAGGAGACCGGTCAAGCGCGGTTGATTGGGAAGACGGTGGAGCTGCACGGCCTGCGGAAAGACGGCAGCGAGTTCCCGCTGGAGCTGTCCCTCGGCACCTGGAAGACCAACACAGGGCCGTTCTACAGCGGCATCATTCGCGACATCACCGATCGCAAGCGGGCGCAGGAAGCCCTAAAGGAGAGCGAAGAGCGGCTCCGGTTGGCTCTCACGACCGCCCACCTCGGCACGTGGGATTGGCAGATCCAAAGCGGCCAGGTGATCTGGTCCGGGAATGTTGAATCTCTCTTTGGCCTGCCACAGGGCTCCTTTGTCGGCACGTATGGAGCTTTTCTCGACTGCGTGCATCCCGATGATCGTGAGCTTGTGACTCAGGCCATCACGCGTGCGGTCGAGGAAGGAACGGACTACGACATCGAACACCGTATCGTTTGGCCCGATCGGTCCATTCGCTGGCTGGCGTGCTCAGGCCAGGTGCTTCGCGACAACACCGGCCAGGCGGTCCGCATGCTGGGGACAGTCCAGGACATCACCGAACGTAAACGGGTTGAAGAAGACCTGCGGGAGAGCCAGGAACGGTTTCGCCAGTTGGCAGAGAACATCAAGGAAG
The DNA here is from genome assembly GCA_964373365.1 of uncultured Nitrospiraceae bacterium. Lineage (GTDB taxonomy): Bacteria > Nitrospirota > Nitrospiria > Nitrospirales > Nitrospiraceae > CAYJUP01. Next base: position 3,284 of record CAYJUP010000072.1, on the reverse strand, counting down.
TCTTCTGGATGACCGATCCCGAAAAGAACCGGATGATCTACATCAGCCCCGGATAAGAGGAGATCTGGGGACGAACCTGTGAAAGCCTTTATCGTTCACCGCGGGCCTGGCTTGAGGTCATCCATCCAGAGGACCGGGACCGAGTCCTCCAGGCGGCGCTGACCAAACAGGTGGCCGGCGAGTACGACGAGGAATACCGAATCGTACGGCCCGACGGCTCGGTCCGGTGGATCTGGGATCGGGCCTTTCCGATCCGTGATGCGTCAGGACAGGTGTTCCGCATCTGCGGGATCGCGGAGGACATCACCGAGCGCAAACAGGTGTAGCCGGAGGACACAGTTGGCCAGACGATGAGCAGCCACGTCATGGGCTGGCTGACGCTGAAGTTCTGACCCGCCGCCGCAAGGCTTTGGCGGGTCATGCGCCGAAGCTTAAAGGCGTAGGCGCATGAGTGCTGAGTTGTGAGTTCTGAGTTATGAATGCCTTGGGGAACAGCGTCCTGTGAGAGCGCTGCCAACACTCAAGACCATCATCGTCTGCTTTCTGCTGACCTTGCTCGGTCTGTTCGAGCTGGGTCTTCCCGCCTCCGTCTACGGACACGAGATCGCCATTCTCAAGTCCTCCGATATCGCGGCCTACAACCAGGCTGTGGCCGCCTTTAAGGCCGACCTACCGGCCGGCACTACGATCACTGAGTACGACCTGCAAGGTGATGTGGCCAGGGGCCGGAAACTGGCGCGCAAAATCCGCGCCACCGATGCCAGTCTCGTGCTCGCCGTCGGGGTGAAGGCTGCGCTTGTCGCCAAGCTTGAACTGCTCGATGTGCCGGTCATATTCTGCATGGTGCTGAATCCGGCCAAGCATGACCTCACTGCCCCGAACATGACTGGAATTCTGCTGGAGGTGCCCATCGACCGCCAGCTCGCCACCATACGGTCGGTCCTGCAGGACCGAAAGCGGATTGGGGTGTTGTACGATCCGGAGAAAACGGCCACCCTGGTGCAGGAAGCCCGCCGCCTGGCCAAGGGATTGGACTTCGAACTCGTCGAACGCCAAGTCTCAAGCGAAAAGGACGTGCCGGCGACGCTGCGAGCGCTCATGCCCTCGATCGAGGCCCTGTGGCTCCTCCCGGACAGCACCGTCTTGAACGAGGACTCCCTCAAGTTTCTGCTCAGCACCGCCCTGGATGCCAACGTACCGGTCATCGGGTTCTCGTCGGACCTCGTGCGCAGCGGCGCGCTCGTCGGCCTCTATGTGAAATACGACGACGTCGGACGCCAGGCCGGCCAGCTTGCCAAGAAGGCTCTAAGTGGTCAGGCTATCCCCCTCTCAGCCGTGGTTCCTTCCGAGCGGTTGCGGTTCGCGCTGAATCTCAAGACCGCCAGGTTCCTTGGGATCTCGATTCCGCCGGATGTGGTGAATCGGGCTGATGCGGTCTATTGAACTCAATGGGCAAGGGGCAATGGGCGAGAGGTAAGAGGAAAGGCGAGACCGGTGAGAAGTGGCGAGTGCAGGATAGTCGGAGCAGCGTAAGCCTATTGGGATGGCCATGAGTGCGAAGAACGGACAGAGCGGCGGTCGCGAAGAGCGTCGGTTCATGAGCCTGAGGACCAAGTTCGTCCTGTTCATCAGTCTGATCATTATTGCCGTCTGCTCCGGCCTGAGCTTGTATTTCATCCAGAACAAGACCGACGCTATGAACAGCCAGTTGGTCAGCTTGGGTTCCATTTTAGTGAAGAACCTCGCCCACACCAGCCGGTACAGTCTGATCACGGAAGACACGCCAGCTCTTCAGCGGCTTATTGACGGCACGATGGAGGTGGACGAGGTGGTATACGTCGTCATGACCGGCCCCGAGGGAAAGCCGGTAGTCACCAGGAGCAAGGGCATGTTGACAGGGAACACGACGCTTGATCGTTCTCGCGGGAGTCCCTTGTACCCAGACCCCGCCAGAGCCGACGCCGTGTTTAAATCGGCCTCCACCGAGCCTGTGATCACTCCGTTCATCACAGCCGGCGGCGAAACAGTCTATGACTTTGCGGTGCCGATCCGCCGCCGGTCTCAACCAGAGTCTCTCTTCGAGCCGTTCTCACTTGAATCCCAAGCAGCAGGCCAGGAGCCAGAGTTCACCGCCGAATCTGCCGCCAAAGTGTACGGGGTCGTGCAGATCGGGCTAACCAAGGCGCATATGCTCCAGGCCTTGAACACGGTGATCCGGAACATTGCTCTGCTCACTCTTCTCATCATTCTGGCCGGGATCGCAGCCACAATTGTGCTGGCCGGCCGGATCGTCACACCTGTCCGGAACCTGGCCTCGGTCGCGAAGCGGGTTGCGGAAGGCGACCTCTCCGCCTCGGTCGAGCCGACGACTCACGACGAGGTGGGGCAATTGACGGACATTTTCAACCAGATGACCCGGTCATTGAAAGAACGGGATCTCGCTATTTCAGTCCAGATCGAGACCATTACGAAGCAGGTCAAGCAATTGACCACCTTGAACCAGACCGGCGCCGCAATCACCTCGACCCTGGACCTTGACAAGCTCTTGACGACCGTCCTGCATCTGCTGGTCGAGAACGTGGGCTTCACCCGCATGCTATTGATGTTGTATGACAGCAATCGGAATATCGCGTACGGCGGCCGAGTGGCCGGTGTCCCTGAAGAGGTGGAAGGAGCGGCGCGCGACGTGGAGATTCCGGTTCAGGATGACGGCAGCGTCCACGCCGAGCTGCTCCTCCACGGCAGGCCGGTCCTCGTTTCTGACATTACCGCTGCCGCGCCCAGGATTTATCCGCCTTTGCTGGCTCTGGCCCAACAAGTCAGGGTCACCTCCTTTGTCTGCGCGCCGCTCAAGAGCAAACAGCGCATCCTCGGCTTCGTGGGAGCGGATAAGGGCGCTCAGCGGTGCACACAGGAAGACCTGGATCTCTTGACGACCATCGCCAGCAACATTGGAGTTGCGATCGATAACGCCCTGGCGTATCAGCAGCTCGAGCAGCTTACGCAGACCCTCGAGCAACGAGTCCAAGAACGGACGCAAGAGCTTCAGACCGCCAACGAGAGGCTCCAAGAACTGGACCGACTGAAGTCAGCGTTCGTGTCGATCGTGTCACACGAGCTTCGAACACCGATGACCTCGATCAAAGGCTATGTGGAAAACATGCTGGACGGCCTGACCGGGGCTCTCACCGAGAGACAGTCCTATTACCTGAACCGAGTCAAATACAACGCCGAGCGGCTCACGCGGATGCTCAGTGAACTCCTGGATCTCTCTAGGATTGAAG